>DASXNY010000214.1:0-61539 GCA_036494715.1 Thermoleophilaceae bacterium | reverse complement strand
GTGCGCTCCTGGGTCACGTTGTCCGGCATCACGACCTTGAGCGGGTAGCCCTTGCGCGAGCAGATCATCGCGAGCGAGATGCCGGTGTTGCCCGACGTCGGCTCGAGGATCGTCTGACTCGGCGAGATCGCGCCGCGCTCCTCGGCGTCCTCGATCATGGAGCGCGCCACGCGGTCCTTCACCGAGCCGGTGGGGTTGTAGCTCTCGAGCTTCGCGTAGATGCGGACGCCCGGCTTGGGCGAGAGGCGTCGCAGCTCGACCAGGGGTGTATGCCCGATCGCCTGGACAATGTCGCCGTACTTGCCCCCACACGGGCGGTTGTCGAGGCGGGGCTCGATCATCGCTTCAGAAAGTGTAGTACCCGAGCCGCCTCGGTCGTCAACCCGGAATTTGCGCCTCGAGCCGCTCGACCCACTCGTCCGGCAGGCCGTGCTCGCGGGCTCCCGACACCATCAGATCGACGTACTCCGGGCGCGGCTCGAGCTCATGCGGCTGCTTGTCGATCACCTCGTACGCCATCGCCTCGACGCGCTCGCCGTCCAGCACCACCTTCACCGGCCGGCGCCGGTAGGCCTTGCCCGCGGACTCCTTCACGTCCAGCTCGGCGGCGCCGAAGGGCAATTCCCAGAGCACGCCCCACACCGACTCGCCGGGCGAGTAGACGATGTCCGCGGCGCCCGCCTTCCAGCGCACCGAGCGCCGCAGGAAGGCCAGCTTGTGGTCGCGCAGCTCGGCGGGACCGAGCGCGCGGTGCGCCGTGCCCCACGCGATGAGCTGGGAGCTCGCCATGTTCGAGCCGTACGCGAAGTAGATCGTCGGCACGCTCAATACCTTGCCCGAAAGGCCAGGCGCTTACTCTTTCGCGCAGTGCCTCGCGCGAGATCAGTCGACGGCTTCGAGCTCGGGTACGAGCGCGCCGGCTCGGGCCCCGCTGTGCTACTCCTGCATGGCTGGCCGGGCGACCGCGCCGACTACCGCGAGGTTGTGCCGCTGCTCGACGAGCACGCCAACGTGGTCGTCCCCGACCTGCGCGGCTTCGGCGGCTCCGACAAGCACGCCGAGGACCCGACCGAGGCCTACTCGGCGATGGCGCAGGCCCGCAGCGTGCTCGGGTTGATCGACGAGCTCGGCCTCGAGTCGCCGGTGATCGCGGGCTACGACATCGGCAGTCGCGTGGCCCAGACGATCGCGGGCGAGCGGCCAGAGCTCGTGCGCGCGCTCGTGCTGTGCCCGCCGTTGCCCGGGGTCGGCGAGCGCGTGCTCAGCCCTCAGGCCCACCGCGAGTTCTGGTACCAGTCGTTCCACCGGCTGGCGCTCGCGGAGGAGCTGATCGACGGCAACCCCGAGGCGGCGCGCGCCTACCTGCGCCACTTCTGGACGCATTGGTCGGGTCCGGGGTACAGCCCGGACGACGGCGAGCTCGACCGCCTGGCCACCGTCTACGGTGCGCCCGGCGCGTTCGTCGCCTCGGTGGGCTGGTACCGCGCCGGCTCGGGTACGGTGGCCCGGGCGCTGGCGGAGACTGCCCCGGAGCCGGACGACCGGATCGCCGTCCCGACCACGGTGCTGTGGCCCGAGTTCGACCCGCTCTTCCCGCCCGCATGGGGCGACCGCCTGGACGAGTTCTTCAGCGACGTGAGCCTGCGCGAGCTACCCGGCGTCGGTCACTTCGTGCCGCTCGAGGCGCCGCAGGAGTTCGCCGGGGCGATCGCCGAAGCGTTGGGCGCGGGAGCATGAAACTGCAGCAATGGAGGCGGCCCGAAGCGGGGTTGGCAAACAGTTGAACGATTTACACGCCATAGCGGGGCAAACGGTTCAGTCATCGCGCGGAACTGAAATTACGGCGCAGCCGCCGGCCATCGCCGGCAGGATTACCAGCGTGTCGTTCGGGCCGACGGCGGTCTCGAGGCCCTGCAGCACGCGCACGTCCTCGTCGTTGACGTAGACGTTGACGTAGCGGTTGAGCTCGCCGCTCTCCGAGAACAGCTGGCTCTCGGTGGCCGGGTGCTGTCCGGCCAAAGCGCGCAAGACGTCGCCCACGTTGCCGCCATCGACCGACACTTCCTTCTCGCCGCCCGTGGACGTGCGCAGGACCGGGGGGATCTTGACGGTGCTCATGCGGGGCGAGACTAGCGGCTAGCCCGCGGCTGCGCAGAACGCTTCGTAGTCCGGGAAGACGCCCATCTCCTCGTCCGAGATCTCGCTCGGATCGCGTGAGCAGACGGGGCACTCCGGATCGCGGCGCACCTTCAGCTCGGTGAACGTCGCGGCCAGCGCGTCATACAGGAGCAGGCGGCCGATAAGCGGCTCGCCGCTGCCGACGATCAGCTTGACGACCTCGGTGGCCTGCAGGAGACCCATCGTCCCCGGCAGCACCCCGAGTACGCCGTTGGCGCCGCAGGACGGAGCGAGCTCCGCGGGCGGCGGCGTCGGGTAGAGGCAGCGGTAGCAGGGGCCGTCGTGTGGCTTGAAGACCGACAGCTGGCCGTCGAAGCCGAGGATGGAGGCCGACACCACCGGGATGTCGAGACGTACCGTCGCGTCGTTCAAGAGGTAGCGCGTGGGGAAGTTGTCCACGCCGTCGACGATCACGTCATAGCCCTCGATGATCTCCATGATGTTCGAGGCGTCGAGGCGCGTCTGGTACTTGACCACGTTGACGTCGGGGTTGATCTCCTTGATCGCGATCTCCGCGGAGTCGACCTTCGGGATGCCGATGCGGTCGTTGGAGTGCGCGACCTGGCGCTGCAGGTTTGAGAGATCGACGACGTCGTTGTCGACGATGCCGAGCGTGCCCACCCCGGCGGCCGCGAGATAGAGGGCGGCCGGCGAGCCGAGTCCGCCCGCGCCGAGCAGCAGCACCTTCGACTCGAGCAGCTTGGTCTGGCCCTCGAGCCCGACCTCCGGGATCAGCAGGTGGCGCGAGTAGCGCTCGCGCTGCTCGGCCGACAGGGCCTTAGGGACCTCGACCTCGTAGCCGCGGTCCTTCCAGAGGGTGATGCCGCCGGTCATCGACTCGACGTTCTCGTAGCCGAGCTCCCTGAGCATCGTGTTGGCCGCGAGAGCGGAGCGCTGGCCTGAGGCGCAGTAGGCGATCACGCGCTCGGCCTTGTCCGGCGCCGCGCCCTCGATGCGCGACTCGAGATGGCCGCGAGGCACGTGCACCGCGCCCGGCAGGTGTGACTGCTCGAACTCGTGCTGCTCGCGTACGTCGACGACCACGTAACCGTTGTGGCCGTTCGAAATCAGTTCCTGGACCTCGCTCGGGTCCACTTCCGTTATCTGGCTTTTGATCTGACGGATCAGGTCTGCGCCGCTTGGCATCTTGGTCGAAACTCCTGAAAGCCGGTCGGTCTTTACTTCATTAAGTGTAGCGACCCAGAAACGGGTCGGGGCGCCCATTGTGGGCGCCTCCCAAATGTAGTCCTCGGGAGGTTCCGGGACTAACGGGCCGAGTCGACCAGGATGCTGCCGAGCCTGCGGTACGAAAGCGACTTCGAGACGGCCGCGATGTACACCACGCGGTTCTTCACGAGGCCGACGAGCAGCCGCCAGTGCTTGTGCGAGACCCCGATGACCCACTCGCGCTTGGCGTGGCCGAGCACCTGGTCGTGACGCAGCGAGCTGCGCACCGTGGACAGCTTGGAACCGATCTTCACCTTGCCGGCATGGAAGGACTTGCCGCTCGACATGATCACGTCGGCCTTGCCCTTCTTGCTGAAGTGGATGCCGAGGTCGCCGCCCTTCTTGAGGCAGTAGTGGTAGTAGCCGAAGGCCTTGCGCGTGGGCGTGCCGAAGCGCTTCGCGATCGTCGCGCGCTTGGCGCCGAGCTTCGCCCGCCCGATGCCGTTGTTGGTGCCGCCGCTGCGGTTGGCGCAGTTCGAGCTCGGGCCGGAGGCGGGCGGGGCCGAGTTCACGGAGCCGACGCTGGGGAGCAGGGCGCCGCTCACAGTGTTGGGCGAACCGCTGGTGCCGCCGCCGGCGCCGGGGTCGCCGCCACCCGTGCCGCCCCCACCGCCGCCGCCCGTGCCGCCACCGCCGGGCGCCGACGGGGCGCAGTTCGGGTCGACCTGGACGTCACCGCTCATCTGGCCGCCGCCACCGCCGGGACCGAAGAAGGGCGCGAGCTGGGCGGGCACGCCGGGGACCGTGGCCGGCATCCCGGCGATCGTGAAGTTGCTGACGGCGACGCCGCCCGCGCCGGTGGCCTTGTTGAAGTAGAGCGCGCGGTCCGCGCTGGCGAGCCCGGGAGGTCCGTTCCAGTGGTCCACCTCGTAGCCGGAGCACGCGCTCGACACGGCGGCGAGCTGATTCGGGCCGTTCGTGAGCAGATTGGTCAGCTCAGTCGGCACATCGGTCGGGCTCGCGAGGCTGTGGCTGTAGGTCACGCAGAACGGATCCGCGCTCGGATTCGACAGCGACGCGCCGTTCTGCAGCGTGCACTTGAAAGGGTTCGCCCCGTTCCAGCTCGAGACGTCCGCGTACGCCGGCGACGCGACCATCGCCAGTGCAAAAAACACCCCCGCTAACAACGCCCCCCGCATTGCCGCGCGAAGGCTACCCTGCTTTTCGTGCGTTCGCGCCAGTTGATTGCGCTCACCACGCTCGTCGTCGCAGCGCTCATCGCGATCGTCGCCGTGGCGCTGGCCGCGCGGCACGGAAGCGGGGGCGACGAGTTCGACGGTTCCCTGCTCCCCGCGGGCGTGCACGCGCCCGGATTCGACCTGCGCGACCAGAGCGGAAGCCGCCTCACGCTCGCCGACTTTCGCGGCAAGCCCGTGATCGCGACCTTCCTCTACTCGCACTGCAAGGACACCTGCCCGGCGGAGGCGCGGCTGATCAACCAGGCGGTGCACGAGCTCGGCAAGCCGCCGCCCGCGGTGCTCGCGTTCACCGTCGACCCTGCCCACGACACTCCCGCCAGCGTCCGTGCGTTCCTTCGCAGGGAGCACATCTCCACCCCAATTCATTGGCTGCTTGGTACCCGTTCCCAGCTACTTCCTATCTGGAGGGGCTACGCGGTCACTCCGCAGCTCGACGATCAGGAGCACATGGCGCGCATCGTGCTGCTCGACAAGAAGGGCATGCAGCGCATCGGCTACCCGTTCGATCAGACGACGCCAGACCGGATCGCGCATGACATGCGGCTGCTCGCGAGCGAGGGGCCGAGTTCCTAGGTCCTGGCCAGTCGTTATCCTACTTGCGAGGTAGGTATTCGCCGATGATGTTCTCCACCAAAGCCGAGTACGGCATCCGGATCATGGCCCACCTTGCCGCGTACGACGGCGATGGGCCGGTTGCGCTGTCCGCGATCGCCGACGCCGAGGGATTGCCGCTCGCCTACCTCGAGCACCTCGTGCAGCGGCTCCGCCGCGCGGAGCTCGTCGACAGCCGCCGCGGCGCACACGGCGGCTATACCCTGTCGCGCCCGGCCGACGCGATCACGATGGCCGAGGTGGTGGAGGCGCTCGAGGGCGACATCGCCCCGATCGAGTGCATCAGTGCGCAGGACGACGGCACGCTGGTGTGCGCCCGCGAGGCCCAGTTCGACCGGGTCTGTCCCACCAAGGTCCTCTGGACGCGCGTTCAGGGCTCGATCGTGCGCACGTTGAAGGACATCACGCTGTCAGAACTTGTAGTCCCGACTAGGAAGAAAGCAACCGTATGAGCTTGGAGATTCAGAACCTCCACGTCCGCATCGAGGACCGGGAGATCCTCAAGGGCGTGGACCTCAAGGTCTCGAAGGGCGAGACCCATGCCCTGATGGGGCCCAACGGGTCCGGCAAGTCCACTCTTGCCAACACCATCATGGGCAACCCCAACTACGAGGTCACCGAGGGCAAGATCCTCGTGAACGGCGAGGACGTCACCGAGGCCGATCCCGACGAGCGCGCCAAGGCCGGCGTGTTCATGGCCTTTCAGTACCCGGCCACGATCCCCGGCGTGTCCGTCGCCAACTTCCTGCGCACGGCCGTGAACGCGCGCCGCGAGGAGCCGATCAAGGTCAAGGAGTTCGGGCAGACCCTGCGCACCAACATGGACCTGCTCAAGATCGACCCGGAGTTCACGAAGCGCTACCTGAACGAGGGCTTCTCCGGCGGCGAGAAGAAGCGCGCCGAGATCCTCCAGCTGGCGATGCTCAAGCCCGAGTTCGCCGTGCTCGACGAGACCGACTCCGGCCTCGACATCGACGCGCTGCGGATCGTCTCGGACGGCGTAAATGCGCTGCGCGGGCCCGACCTCGGGACGCTGATCATCACGCACTACACGCGCATCCTGCAGTACGTCACCCCCGACTTCGTGCACATCATGCTCGACGGCAAGATCGTGCAGGAGGGTCGCAGGGAGCTTGCGGACCAGCTCGAGGAGAAGGGCTACGACTGGGTCCGCGAGGAGGTGGCCGCCGGTGCCGCCTAGTTTCCTCGAGGAGCGGCGCAAGGAGGCGCTCGAGGTCTACGAGCGCGAGCCGGTGCCCACTTGGCGGCGCTCCGGCTTCTGGACGACCACGCTTCGCAACCTGCGGCTGGACGAGCTCGAGCCGCGCCACTACGACGCGGTCGACTCGTTCGACGAGCTGCCGGCGGTGGTGCTCGAGACGCTGTCCGCCGACGAGTTCGGCGGCATCGTTGTGCAGCGCGGGGCAAGCACGATCTTCAGCTCGCTCGATCCGGAGCTGGCCGAGCAGGGCGTGATCCTCAGCTCGCTCGAGCGCGCGGCGGAGGAGCAACCCGGGCTCGTCGAGCAGTGGTACATGAAGCGGCTGTCCGAGGACGAGGGCAAGTTCCCCGCGGCCGCGGCGGCGCTGTGGTCGGGCGGCGCGTTCTTCCACGTCCCCAAGAACCTGAAGATCGAGAAGCCGATCCAGGTCGTCTACGTGATCGACGAGCCGGGCACGGCGCAGTACGCCCACACGCTCGGGATCGTCGGCGAGTTCGCCGAGTGCTACATCCGCGAGTACTGCCTGGCGCCGGACTTCGACGGCCAGGCGCTGCACGCTGGTGGCTTCGAGCTCTACTGCCAGACCGGCTCGCAGGTCAGGCTCGCGCACTTCCAGGACTGGGGCAGCGGCGAGGTGTACGACATTTCCACGAAGCGCGTGGAGATCGGGCGCGACGCGCACTGCGGCTGGGTGCCGATCCACCTCGGCGGCCACCTGACCAAGCAGACGCTCGACATCATCACCGCCGAGCGCGGCTCGGACATGCGCCACAACGGGCTCTACTTCACCGAGGGCACTGAGCACCTCGACCTGTTCACCACCGACCTGCACGAGCAGGGCAACACGACGGGTGACACGGTCTGGAAGGGCGCGCTCACCGGCGAGTCGCGCGCGTCGTACGAGGGCCTGATCCACATCGTGGAGGGCGCGCAGCAGACCAACACCTACCTGCAGACCCACTCGATGCTGCTCTCGCCCAAGGCAAAGGCGGACTCGATCCCGTCGCTGATCGTGAAGACGGACGACGTGTCGGCGTCACACGGCGGCACCGTCGGCGAGGTCGACGAGGAGATCGTCTTCTACATGATGACCCGCGGCATCTCGCGTCAGGACGCGGTGCGCATCCTGGTCGAGGGCTACTTCGAGCCGGTGATCCACAAGCTCGACGACGAGCGGCTCGAGGAGCTCGTGCGCGAGCGCATCGCCGGCAAGATCGCGGCGGCCGAGGAGCACGTCGAGGAATACATCGCGCAGCGCTGATGGCTTCCGTGTCGACAACCGCGCTCCCGGACGTCCGCTCCGACTTCCCGGTTCTGTCCCGGGAGTGGAACGGCCGGCGCATCACCTACGTGGACTCCGCGGCGACCTCGCAGAAGCCCGCGCAGGTGCTCGACACGATGGACCGCTTCCTGCGCGAGTCGAACGCGAGTGTGCACCGCGGCCTGTACGACCTCGGGCGCGAGGCCACGGACATGTTCGAGGGCGCGCGCGAGCGGATCGCGCGCTTCGTTGGCGGCGAGACCGAGACCACGATCTTCACCCACAACGCGACCGAGGCGATCAACCTCGTGGCGTACGCGTGGGCGCGCGACAACCTCGGCCCCGGCGACGAGGTGCTCATCACGCGGATGGAGCACCACTCGAACATCGTGCCGTGGCAGCTCGCCTGCTCCGATACGGGCGCGAAGCTGCGCTACCTCGACATCTCCGACGAAGGCACGCTGTCGCTGGACGAGCTCGACACAGTCCTCGCCGAGGGGCGCGTGAAGCTCGTCAGCGTGGTGCACGTGTCAAACGTGCTCGGCACCATCAACCCGGTGGCGGAGGTCGTCGCCCGGGCGCGAGCCGCCGGCGCCGTGACCGTCGTGGACGGCACTCAAGCGGTGCCGCAGATGCCGGTGGACGTCGGCGAGATCGGCGCGGACTTCTACGCCTGGACCGGACACAAGGCGCTCGGCCCGACGGGCGTCGGCGTGCTGCACGGGCGGCGTGAGCTCTTGATCGAGATGCGCCCGTTCGTATCCGGCGGCCACATGATCTCCCGGGTGGACGACGAGGTCTCCACCTGGGCCGAGCTGCCGCACAAGTTCGAGGCGGGCACATCGGCGATCGCGGAGGCGATCGGGCTGGGCGCGGCCGTGGACTACCTGTCCGGGCTCGGCATGGAGACCGTCCGCGCTCACGAGGAGGCACTGACGGCGTACGCGCTGGAGCGCCTGCCGGAGGTGCCGGGACTCACCGTGTTCGGCCCTTCCGACGCGTCGGGCCGCGGCGGCGTCGTGTCGTTTGCGATCGAGGGCATCCACCCCCACGACATCGCCGAGGTGTGCGACCGCCACGCGGTCTGCATCCGGGCGGGGCACCACTGCACGCAGCCGCTGATGCGGCGCCTCGGCGTGGGCGCCACCGGACGCGCCTCGTTCCACGTCTACAACCACCCGGACGACGTGAACCGTCTGGTCGACGCTCTGTTGGACGCCCGGCGAGTCTTCGAGCTCTAATCACTAACCTTCTGTAAGCGATGGCGATGGACGAGCTCTACCGGGACAACATCCTCGACCACTACAAGAACCCGCGGAACTTCGGGGAGCTCGACGAGCGCGACCTCGAGTTCCACGACCACAACCCCCTGTGCGGGGACGAGCTCGGGGTTCACATCCGCGTCGAGGACGGCAAGATCGCCGAGCTCCGCTTCCACGGCCACGGCTGCGCGATCTCGCAGGCCGCCGCGTCGATCTCCTCCGAGGAGCTGATCGGGATGCCGGTCGACGACATCGGCGAGCTGCCCGCCGACTGGGTGATCGAGCAGCTCGGAATCGACATCTCCCCCACGCGCCGCAAGTGCGCGCTCTTGAGCCTGAAGGTGCTCCGCGGAGCCACCACAGGCGACCCTTCCTGGCCGCAAGACTGATTGCAGACAGGCACTCGGGGGAGGTTCGGTCCCCCCGATCGGGTACTGGTTCCTGAACGCGCCCAGCGCAACTGCGCGGTTCGGCGCGGGTTGTCGGGGAGACCCTCACCAAGGAGACACATGCGCCATACCGTCCTGGCTGTGTTGTCGTTCGCTGTCCTGGCCGCTCCGGCCCAGGCGGCCACCAAACCCACGCCGCACGGCGCTCCGGCCACGAACATCGGGCCACTCAGCGCGACGCTCAACGGCGACGTGAACGCGAACGGCCACGCCACCACAATTCACTTCGTCTACGGCACGACGAACAAGTACGGGAAGCGGACGCCGAACCAGGCCGTCGGTGCCGGTACGACCGCCGTGCCGATCGCGGCGACCATCAGCGGGCTCAAGTCCGGCACGCGCTACCACTTCCGGGTCGTGGCAACGAGCAGCGTCGGCACGTCGCGCAGCGGCGACCGCAGCTTCAAGACAGCGCCGCCGACCACCACACCCTCGTTCACGCCGAACCCGGTCACGTTCAGCCGGCCGTTCACGGTCACTGGGCAGCTCACCGGCACGGGCTCGGCGGGCGCGAAGGTGACGTTGCTCGGCAGGCCGTTCCCGTTCACGGCGGCGTTCGCCCCCGTGTCGAACTCCGTGGTGAGCAACGCGGACGGGACCTACTCGTTCCCGTTCACCTCGGCGTCGATCACGTCGCAGTTCGAGATCAGGGCGGACACCAACCCACCGATCACGACGGCGGTGCTGACGATGCCGGTGGCATCGCTGGTCTCGCTGCACGTCTCGACGCATGTGCGCAAGGGTCACCTCGCGCGCTTCAGCGGAACGGTCTTGCCGGCGCAGGACGGTCTCGTGGTGAAGATCATGAAGCGCGACCGGGCCGGCGTTTTCCGTACCGTCGCGCACACCAACCTGCATCACAAGAGCTCGGCGTCGTCGACGTTCAGCCGCCGCCTGCGGCTCTCGCGGACGGGCACCTACGAAGCGGTCGTCCAGTCCGCCTCGGGCCCGGTCTACCCGGGCACGAGCCCGCCGAAGAGCATCAAGGTCCGCAAGCACTGAGGACGTAACGCAGGTCCCGTGTCACCGCCGCCGGCTCCGCTTTGGGGCCGGCGGTGGTCGCTTCGGCCCTACGCTGCGGCGGCTACGCCCGGCCCGGGCCTCGAGACGACGTCGCGGGCGCTGAGGGGCTTGCCACAGCGGTCGCAGCTCAGGTGGTCGTCCACCTGGCCGCCGCAGTCGCGGTGTTCGATCACGCGCGGAGGGCCGTCAGGGGCGGCGTACTTGTCGCCCCACTTCACGAGGGTGATCATCACCGGCCAGAGGCCGATGCCCTTCTCGGTGAGCCGGTACTCGTGGCGCGCCGGCCGCTCCTGGTAGGGCCGCCTCTCGAGGATGCCCTCCTCGACCAGGCGCCCCAGGCGGGAGCTCAGCACGTTGCGGGCGATGCCGAGATCCGCCTGGAAGTCCTCGAAGCGGCGGATCCCGAGGAAGGCGTCGCGGATGATCAGCAGCGTCCAGCGCTCGCCGATCAGCTCGAGCGTGCGAGCCATCGAGCAATTCTGACCGTCGTACTCCCTCTTAAGCACAGAGTGATTCTAGTCACATTGGGTTGTTTCATGCAACTCGGTGTGCAATAGTGCGTTTCGTCATGCAACGCCAGTACAGAGGAGACCCGATGGAATCCCTCGCCGCCTTGCTCCAGAACCCGCGCCGGCTCGCCGAGCTCGGCCCGACGGAGGAGGAGGTCCTAGCCGACCTCACGTGGCCCGCCTCGGCCGCTGACACACAGCCTCGACGGGCATGACGAGAGAAGCGACGCCACACGCACGTTCGCTCGCGATGTCCGGCCTGGAGCACCTCGAGGCAATCCGCGACGGCGAGCTCCCGCCGCCTCCGATAGCTGAGCTGATGGGCTTCGAGCTCGTGGAGGTCGGGCACGGCCGCGCGACATTCGCGGTCGAGCCGGGTGAGCACCACTACAACCCGATCGGCGTCGTCCACGGCGGGCTCGCCGCGACGCTGCTCGACTCCGCGATGGGCTGCGCCGTGCAGAGCACGCTCGACGCGGGCGTCGGCTACACGACGCTCGACCTGAACACCACCTTCCTGCGCCCGATGACGGTCGACACCGGCCGCGTTGTCTGCGAGGCGGTGGTGATTCACACGGGCGGCCGCGTCGCCACCGCCGAGGGCCGCGTGTTCTCGGCCCGCAGCGGGAAGCTGATCGCGACTGGCACCTGCTCCTGCGTGATCCTGCGCGAGGAGAGCTAGTCGATGGAGCGCCGCTGGAAGGTGCTGCTCGTCACCTCCGTGGCGGTGTTCATGGGCTTCCTCGACGTGACGATCGTGAACATCGCGTTCCCGGACATTCGCGCGTCGTTCCCGGGTAGCTCGCTCGCCGGCCTCTCCTGGGTGCTCAACGCCTACAACGTCGTGTTCGCCGCGCTGCTCGTGCCGGCCGGACGCGTTGCAGACATCGTCGGGCGGCGGCGGCTGTTCTTCATCGGCCTCGTCACCTTCCTCGCGGCGTCGGCGCTGTGCGGTGCCGCGAGCTCGGTCGAGATGCTCGTGGCCGCGCGTGTGGTGCAGGCGGCGGGCGCCGCGGTGCTCGTGCCCACGTCGCTCGGACTGCTGCTGCCCGAGTTCCCGCTCGAGCAGCGCGCCACGGCCACCGCGCTCTGGGGCGCCACCGGCGCCGTCGCGGCGGCCGCTGGGCCGTCGCTCGGCGGCGTGCTCGTGCACGCGACCGACTGGCGCCTCGTCTTCTTCGTGAACATCCCGATCGGACTCGCGGCGCTCATCCCCGCCCGCGGGTTGCTCAGAGAGGTGAAGCAGGAGGGCGGCAGGCTGCCCGATGCCGTCGGCACGGTGTTGCTGACGCTCGGCGTGGCTGCGCTGTCGCTGGGGATAGTGAAGGGTCCAGATTGGGGCTGGGGCAACGATCGGACCCTCGCCGCGCTGGTGGCCGGCGCCCTCCTGCTCATCGCCGTCGTGCAGCGCTCGGCGACCCACGCCTCGCCGATCTTCGAGCTCAGCCTCTTCAAGGTGCGCTCGTTCAGCGTCGCGGTCACTGGCACGTTCCTGTTCTCCCTGAGCTTCTACGCGCTGCTGCTCTGCAACATCCTGTTCCTGACCGAGGTCTGGGACTACTCGATCCTGAAGGCCGGCTTCGCGGTCACGCCCGGCCCGCTCATGGCCGCGCTGTCGGCGGCGCTGGCCGGGCGCGTGGCAGACCGCCGCGGCCAGCGCGTGCTCGCCGTCCCCGGCCCGCTGCTGTTCGCGAGCGGCTGCGTGCTGTTCGCGCTGACGCTCGGCTCCGAGCCGCACTACCTGACCCACTACCTGCCGGCCACGCTGCTCACCGGCGCGGGGGTGGGGATGAGCTTCGCCTCGTTCAGCAGCGCGGCGGTCGCCGAGCTTCCCCACACGCGCATCGCCACCGGCAGCGCGATCGCATCGTGCCTGCGCCAGGTCGGCGCCGTGCTCGGAATCTCGGTACTGATCGCGCTACTCGGGAGCGGGCAGTCGCTGCACACGTTCCACCACGCCTACGCGCTGATGGCGGTCCCGTCGGCCGCGGCCGGGCTGATCGCCACGGCGCTCGGACGCGTGCGCGCACGCGACCCGCTCCAGGCGGCCGTCCAGCCCGCGGAAAGCGCCTCGTAACAGACGTTTCCTGCGGTCTCGCCCGGGGCACGTTCGGACTGGCCGGATCGCTAGACTGATGCTCATATCCGACTCCGGTACGAGGAATTACATGGCGAGCACCGATAAGACGCGAATTCAGAAGCCCAGCGCGATCAACGAGGACGACCAGGGGCAGCTCGTAGCCAAGAAGGGGATCTCCCGTGAAGTGGTCGAGGAGATGTCCAAGATCAAGGGCGAGCCCGACTGGATGCTGCAGAAGCGCCTGAAGTCCCTCGAGATCTTCCAGCGCAAGCCCATCCCGACCTGGGGTGTGGACTTGTCGGGCCTGAACTTCGACGATCTCGTCCTCTACTCGCCGCCCACGGCGGGCCGTTACAACTCCTGGGACGACGTCCCGGCGGAGATGAAGAAGACATACGAGGACCTCGGCATTCCGCAGGCCGAGCGCGAGCACCTCGCGGGTGTCGTCGGTATCTGGCGTCAGGAGCCGGTCTACGAGGGCCTCAAGAAGGAGTTCGCCGACCTCGGGATCCTGTTCTGCTCGATGGACACCGCGGTGACCGAGTACCCCGATCTGGTCGAGCCCTACTTCATGACCAAGTGCGTGCCGCCGCAGGACAACAAGTTCTCGGCGCTGCACGGCGCGATCTGGTCGGGCGGCTCGTTCGTCTACGTGCCGAAGGGCGTCAAGGTCGACCTTCCCCTGCAGGCCTACTTCCGCATGGAGGGCGCCGGCGAAGGCACCTTCGAGCACACGCTGATCATCGCGGACGAGGGCTCCGACGTGAACTACATCGAGGGCTGCACGGCTCAGACCTACAGCGTCAACTCGATGCACTCGGCCGTCGTCGAGATCTTCGTGAAGGACGGGGCCAAGGCCCGCTACACGACGGTTCAGAACTGGTCCAAGGACGTCTACAACCTCAACACCAAGCGCGCGGTCGTCGGAGCCGAGGGCACGGTTGAGTGGGTCGGCGGCTCGATGGGCGCCAAGTACGTGATGCTCTACCCGGGCTCGTTCCTGCTCGGCGAGGGCGCGCGGGCGGACCACCTCAACGTGGGCGTCGCCAGCGGCAACGTGTGGAAGGACACCGGCGCCAAGGTCATGCACCTCGCGCCCAATACGACCTCCAACATCCTCGCCAAGTCGATCTCCAAGGACGGCGGGATCATGGGCTACCGCGGGCTGGTTCGGATGGGCCACAACTCGCAGGGCTCCAAGGCGCACGTGCAGTGCGACGGCCTGATGATGGACGAGTACTCGCGCTCCGACACGTGGCCCGACATCCAGATCCAAAACCCGCACGTCACCGTGGCCCACGAGGCCGTGGTCGGCAAGATCTCCGACGAGCAGATGTTCTACCTGCAGTCGCGCGGACTCTCCGAGGAGGAGGCCGCGGCGATGATCGTGAACGGCTTTATTGAGCCGGTCACGAAAGAGCTGCCGATGGAGTACGCCGTCGAGCTGAACCGCTTGATTCAGCTTGAGATGGTCGGGTCGATCGGCTAGTTGCGTCAGCGGGCGCGGGAAGGCGCCCGATCAGATATATCGCCGTGCTCACGGGACGTCGCTCCGCGCGGCGACATATCTGACCGGACGCCTTCCCGCGCAGCTACGTCGCGGGTGTCCGCGGCCTTATTGCTGCTGTAAGCGCTTGGGCTCTGACGCCGTACGAGGCTGAGAGAGCTGGGCTTGGGCGAGGGCGTTGCTGTTGCGCTCAATGTCGAGGCTCTCGGTGCCGATGGACTGGAGGTGAGTGTCAATGACCTCGTGCTCGTCCAGGGGCTCAGGGATACCCGGGCGACCCTCGACGAATGGAACCGTGCGCCCTGGCAGGTCCTGCGCGACTGGCTGCTGCTGAGCCTGCTCGTGTCCGTCGCGCTGCTCGGCGCGGTGTGGTGGGTGGCGACGCTGTCGACGCCCGACTCCTCGCCGCTACTGATTCCCGGCGTGCACGTCCGCGCTCACCTGAGCGACGCCGCCAACGTCCTCTACCACAACTCCCTGGTGCTGGCCCTGCACGTGATGGCCTGCGTGGCGGGCTTCATCGCCGGCAGCGCGCTGCCCCAGTCGGCCGCCCAGCGCAGCGGCTTCTCGCGCCTGCTGCACGAGAAGGCGGGTCCGCTCGCGATCGGCTTCGTGGCGTGCGCCACCACCTTCTCGCTCGTGACGCAGGCCTACGTGCTCGGCGGCGGCGTCTCGACCGCGGCGGCCGAGCTGCATATGTCGCGCGGGCTGCTGCTGGTCGCGCTGCTGCCCCACGCCCTGCCCGAGCTCGTGGCGCTCTTCCTGCCGCTCGCGGCCTGGCTGGTGGCGAGCCGCCGCGGCGAGTGGCACAAGCTGCTCGCCGCCACCTTCGTGACCTTCGCGATCTCCGCCCCGGTGCTCGTCGTGACGGCGCTGATCGAGGTCTACGTCTCGCCGCACCTGCTGCTCGCTCTGGCGCACTAGTGGCGTGAACCAGAACGAGACGGGGCGGCCCCCGCAGGCCGCCCCGTTCCGAACTGCTCAGTAGAGCTGATGCACTAGCACTTCATCGTGTTCGTGTACGTCACGGACTGGCCACCCGGGGTGCCAGGACTACCGGGGGCGCCGTCACCGTCGAAGTTGACGGTGGCCTTCAGCGGCAGTGTGTGGTTCTTCGGGCAGGCCGTAAGGCCCAGGTACGGCACCTTCTTCTTCTTGCCGTGGACCTTCGCCGTGGCGGTCTTCGGCGAGACCGTCACGTCGAAGTGCGTCAGGGCGACCTGGAGTCCCAGCTGGAACTGAAGGTCGGCCGGCACCGCGAAGGTGATGGTGTAGCCGAACGGGCCGCCGCCCTTGCCGATCGTCCCGACGATCACGCGGTTGGTGATCGCAAGCGGGCTCTGCCCGTTGACGACCAGGAGGAGCTGCTTGCCCTTGAGGCCGTTGTAGGCCGTCACGGTAAGGCTCTCCGAGGTGGCGGGGTTGATCGGGGCGCCGGGCGAGCCGCCAGATGCGGTCGCGCTTCCCTTGCCGACAACGGCCTTCTTGCATGACGCGGGCACCGTGGCCTGGCCGTCGATCGCCTTCGGGTTACAGCCCGGGAAGGCCTTGAAGTTCTGGACGAACTGCTTCGGGAAGTAGAGCTTCGTGGTCGGGGCCACGTTCGGCTGGTTGCCGTCCGCGGTGCCGGCGTCGAGGATGCCCTCGTACGAAAGCGGGGCGGGCTTCGCCTTGCTGGGCTTGCCCTTCTTCTTGAGCTTCACCTGATACTTCACGGTGTTGTTCGTCAGGGCGAAAGCCGTTGTCGCCGCAACTGCGCACGCGAGCGCGCCAACGATCAACAGCACAAACAGTCTGCGCATCATCTCTCCTGGGGCCTGATCTGGGGTGCGAATCGGCCTCCCGGCCCGGGAGGCAGTCCGCACTATAAACAGGGACGAGCCCGCAAGTTGCGCATTCTCCGAAATATGGTGCAGCGGTGTGAGGACCCCGCCCGATGCCGAAATCGCAGCGCCCGAGTTCCCCTCCGGGCTCGACTGGCTCAACGTCGCATTTCTGCGCATGCAGACCGAGCTGGGACAGCACGCGATCCTGGTCGAGTTCTGGGATTACGCGCGTATTAACTCGCTGCGGACGCAGCCGTACATGGCGACCTGGCACGAGCGCTACTCGCCCCTTGGGCTGCGCGCCATCGGGGTGCACACGCCCGGCTACTCGTTCGGCCGCGAGCGGGCGAACGTCGAGCGCGCGGTGGAGCGCCTCGGGGTCGAGTACGCCGTCGCGCTCGACTCGGAGTACGAGGTCTGGCAGCTGTATGGCAACCAGGGCTGGCCGGCGCGCTACCTGTTCGACCGCGCGGGCTGGCTGCGCTTCGTCCACTACGGCGAGGGCGCATATCTCGAGACCGAGCTGGCGATTCACGAGCTGCTGCTCGAGATCGAGCCGGAGCTGTCGCTGCCTGAGCCGATGGCGGCGCTGCGGCCAGAGGACGAGCCCGGCGCGCAGATGGAGCCGCAGACCGCCGACATCACGCTGCCCGCCGATCGCGAGCGGCTCGAGCTCGTGCGCGACTGGAGCGAGGGCCAGGATTACCTCGAGGCCGCGGACGCCGGCGCCGGCGCGCGCGTGAGGAGCTTCCGCGCCGGCGGCGCCTGGGCCGTGCTGTCGGGCGAGGGGATCGAGGAGCCCGGGCTCTACGAGGCGTCAGACGGAGTCGTCGAGGCGGCCGACCCCGGCCTCCGCCTGCACGGCTTCCAGTTCACGCCGCTGCGGCCGAGCGGCTAGGCGTTTTGCCCGGCGAGAGCCGTGCGGATGTGCTTGGGCAGCATGAAGCGCACGTCTTCCTGTACGACGTGGAACTCCGAGATGTCGGCGACGCCGCGCTTCTTGAAGAAGTCGACGAGCCGTTGCACGAGGTTCTCGGGAGCGCTCGCGCCGGAGGTGATCCCGACGACTCGCTTGCCCTCGAGCCACTGCTCCTCCACCTGGGTCTCGTTGTCGATCAGGTAGGACTCGGCGCCGTGGAAGCGCGCCACCTCGACGAGCCGGTTGGAGTTCGATGAGTTGCGCGAGCCGATCACGAGCACGAGGTCGCACTCGCCGGCCATCTGCTTGACCGCGAGCTGGCGGTTGGTGGTGGCGTAACAGATGTCGTCGGTGCGCGGGCCGACGATGCTGGGGAACTTGGCCTTGAGCTTGTCGATGATGTCCTGCGTCTCGTCGACCGACAGCGTGGTCTGGGAGATGTAGGCCACGCGCTCCGGGTCGTCGACCTCGAGCTGCTCGACATCCGCCTCGCTCTCCACCAGCACGATCCGCTCGGGCGCCTCGCCCATCGTGCCCTCGACCTCCTCGTGTCCGTCGTGGCCGATCAGCACGATCGTGTAGCCCTGCTCGGCGAACTTGCGGGCCTCCACGTGGACCTTCGTGACGAGCGGGCAGGTGGCGTCGATCGTCTGCAGCTGCCGCTTCTCGGCGTTGGCGTGCACGCTCGGGGCGACGCCGTGGGCGGAGAACACGACGGTCTCGCCCTCGGGCACCTCGGTCTCCTGGTCGACGAAGACCGCACCGCGCTCGGCGAGCTCCTCCACCACGTGCTTGTTGTGGACGATCTCCTTGCGTACGTACACGGGAGCGCCGTACAGATCGAGCGCGTGCTCGACCGTCTGGACCGCTCGGTCGACGCCCGCGCAGTAGCCGCGGGGCGCCGCGAGATAGATCTTCTCGGTGACGTTCGCCATGCGCGTCAAAGTCTAGGGAGAAGGTCCGAGACCGTCTCACCCACGTCGTCGATGCTGGCCCTCGACACGTGGCTCAGGTCGTCGCAGAGCTTGTGGTAGCAGGGGTAATCGAAGTCGATCAGGTCAATCGACGGCACGCCGACGTCCTCGAACGGCGTCTGGTCGTCGAGGATCCCGGTCCCGATCCTGTCCGGGAACGCCGCCTCCGCCCCCACCCGTGCGGCCGCCGCACGCAGCATCTGCCACAAGGTCACGTCCGAGGTCTCCTCGCGCGGGATGCGCAGGTGCGGAATTCCGATGAAGTCGAGCAGGATCATGGCGCTCGCGCGGCCGTAGGCCTGCGCCGCCACCTTGCTGCCGCGCAGCCCCGTCTGCTCGAACTCGGAGTCGGGCGTCCCGGCCGGGCTCTCCTCCCCGTCGAAGAGCGCGAACACGATCGTGGGTCGCAGGTGGCGGGGTGGCAGGTGGCGGGCGAGCTCGAGCACGGCCGCCGTGCCGGCCGCGCCGTCGTTCGCCCCCACGAAGCCGGGAATCGCCTTGGTGTCGTAGTGCGCGCCGATTACGACCACGTCGCCGGGGTCGCGGCCCGGAACCGTGGCGATCACGTTGCGAAGGCCGCCGGGCACGGGCTCGTATGCAGAGTGCGGAAGTGCAGAGTGCAGATGGCGGGCGAGGGCCCGGGACGCCGCGGACCCTGCCGGGCGTGGGCCGTAGTGGAGCTGGACGCGGACCCAGTGCATGGCGGCGCCGGCGTCGAAGCGGTGGGTTCTCAGGCGCGCCTGCGCGGTTGTCGCAGTCACCAGGAGGAGCGCGGCGATGAGGGCGGCGGCGGTTAGGCGCACCGGCCCATTGTGCGCGCTACTACGCGCTGGTGGGGAGCTCGCCGGCGGCTAGGAGCTTCGAGACGCCGGCTGCCTCGACCGGGCGGGCCAGGTAGAAGCCCTGACCCTGGTCGCAGGCGAGGGCGCGCAGCTCCGCGAGCTGGTCGGCGTCCTCGATGCCCTCGGCGACGGTCTTCAGGCCGAGCGTCCCGCCGAGCGTGATCATCGCGGCGGCCACCGCGGACTCGTCCGGGCCGTTGGCCACGCCGTCGATGAACGGCTTGGCGATCTTCACGATGTCCACCGGGAAGCGGTCGAGGTAGCCGAGCGAGGAGTAGCCGGTGCCGAAGTCGTCGATGGCGAGCTGCACCCCGAGCTGCTTGAGCGCGGCCAGCGTGCGCGAGGCGGCGTCGGCGTCTTGGAGCAGCACGGTCTCCGTGATCTCGAGGATCAGGCTGCCGGGCGGCAGGCCGCTCGCCTCGAGCGCGCCGCGCACCTCCTCCACCACGGCCACGTCCTGGAGCTGGCGGCCGGATAGGTTCACGCCCACCGACAGTGGCGCGTCGCCGGGGCGGGCGAGCTGCCACTCGCGCGTCTGGCGGCACGCCTCGCGCAGCACCCAGCTGCCGATCGGGATGATCAGGCCGGTCTCCTCGGCGAGCGGGATGAAGTCGAGCGGGGGCACGAGCCCGCGCTCGTAGTGGTCCCAGCGCACCAGCGCCTCGATGCCGGTGATCCGCCCGCTGGCGAGGTCGACGGCCGGCTGGTAGTGGATGACGAACTCGTTGCGCTCGAGCGCCAGCTCGAGCTCGGCCTTCAGCTCGAGGCGGTTGACGGCGGCCAGATGCATGTCCGGCTCGAAGAACTCGTGGCCGCCCTTGCCGCGGCGCTTGGCGATGTACATCGCCACGTCGGCGTTGCGCAGCAGCTCCTCGGCGCGCTCGGCGGGCAAGCCCGAGCTCGAGGCGATGCCGATGCTCGCGTAGACGAACGTGCGCTTGCCGTCGACTACGAACGGCGGGCGGAGCGCCTCGATCACGCGCTCGGCGACGCCGGCGGCCTCGGCCGGATCTTCGACGTCCTCGAGCAGGATCGCGAACTCGTCGCCGCCGAGGCGGGCGGCGGTGTCGCCGCCACGTAGGCAGTCGTCGATGCGGCTCGCAATCTCGATCAGCAGCTGGTCGCCCGCGGCGTGGCCGAGGCTGTCGTTTACGGTCTTGAAGTCGTCGACGTCGAGGAACAGGACCGCGATCTGGCCGGGTGTGCGGATGCTGCGCGTGAGCGCGTGCTCCACGCGGTCCGTGAACAGCGAGCGGTTGGGCAGGCCGGTGAGCGCGTCATGGAAGGCGCGGTGCGCGAGCTGGTCCTCGAGCTCTTTGCGGTCCGTCACGTCGCGGGTGGTGAGCAGAACGCCGCGGACGTTGGGGTCGTCGGCAAGGTTGTTGTAGATCGTCTCGACGTAGCGCCAGCCGCCGTCCTTGTGACGGACGCGCCAGCGCACCGGCGCGGTCACCTCGCCGCTCTTGATCGCGGCGACCAGGAAGGCGATCGACGCCTCGGCGTCGTCCGGGTGCAGGATGTCGATCAGCCCGCGGCCCTCGAGCTCGGCGGGCCGGTAGCCGAGCACGCGCTCGCTCGAGGGCGACTGGTAGCGCACCCTGCCCTCTACGTCGAGCACGGTGATGACGTCCGACGCGTTCTGCACGAGCGAGCGGAAGCGCTCCTCGCTGCGGCGGAGGTCCTCGGTGAGGCCGACGCTCTCGAGCGCCATCGTCACGTGGCTCGCGAGCGTGCGGAAGCTGTCCTCGAAGGCGTGCGGCAGGCGGCCGTCGGAGGTGACCATGAGCGCCCCGGCGAGCTTGCTGTGGACGAGCAGCGGCGCGCTGTAGAGGTCGCCAAGCTTGGCCGGCGCGCCGCTGGCGGCGCGCTCGGCCGGGGGCACGTCCCGCGAGGTGATCGGCTCGCCGCGGCG
This sequence comes from Thermoleophilaceae bacterium, assembly GCA_036494715.1. Classification (GTDB taxonomy): domain Bacteria; phylum Actinomycetota; class Thermoleophilia; order Solirubrobacterales; family Thermoleophilaceae; genus JAICJR01. The sequence continues at coordinate 40,537 of DASXNY010000214.1, read as the reverse complement.
CAGGCGCTCGCTGGTCTCGGGCCGCAGGTCGACGTCGTGGCCGATGATCTGCTCCGCATTGTCGCCGGCGGCCGCGACGACCCGCATCGTGTCGCTGTTGCCGCGCAGGATGGTGGCGCGGGCGTTGGCCGTGCCCGCCACCATCGCGATCACGGCGTGGACCGCGATCTCCTCCACAGCCTCGCGCGTACGGCCGTAGCCCACCAGCGCGGAACTGGCCTCCATCAGCACTAGTTCGCGGGTGCGCCGCGCACGCCGCGACGTGCCCCTTGAGGCCCAGCCGCGGAAGATGCTCGAGATGCCGCCGTTTGGCGTGCTCACGCCACGTTAGTCGGCCACCGGCACACGCTCCTTGAGCCCCAGCCGGGCGGCGGGTAGGCTCAGCTCGTGGCCACGAAGCACATGGATCGCCTGAGCGCGATCGATGCCTCGTTCCTGGCACAGGAGGGAAGCTCCTCCCACATGCACGTGGGCGCCATCCTCCTGTTCGAGGGGCCGCCGCCCGCCTACGAGGATCTGATCGCGCACGTCGAGGCGCGCCTCCACCTCGTGCCGCGCTACAGGCAGAAGCTCGCGGTGCCGCGGCTCGAGATGGGCAGGCCGCTGTGGGTGGACGACCCGCGCCTCAACATCCAGTACCACGTGCGCCACACAGCGCTCCCGTCGCCCGGCTCGATCGAGGAGCTGAGGCTCCTGGCGGGGCGCATCTTCTCCCAGCGGCTCGACCGTTCGAAGCCGCTCTGGGAGATGTGGCTCGTGCAGGGCCTGCGCGACAAGCGCTTCGCCCTGATCACAAAGACCCACCACGCCATGGTGGACGGCGTGTCCGGGGTGGATCTCGCCACCGTGCTGTTCGACCTCGGCCCTGTGCCGCACGAGATCGAGCCCGAGGACCCGCCCTGGAGCCCGCACCCCGAGCCCTCGCAGACCGAGCTGGTGGCGGCCGGGGTGAAGGCGATCGCCAAGGCGCCGCTCGGCATCGCGCGCGGCGCGCTCGGCGCGCTGCAACACCCAGCGGACGCGGCCCGCGACGCGCGTGAGGCGGCCGAGGGCCTCGGGGAGATCGTCTGGGCGGGTCTCAATCCCGCGCCCGAGACGCCGCTCAACGTTCCGATCGGGCCGCACCGCCGCGTGCGCTGGGTGCAGGGCCGGCTCGACGATTACAAGGAGGTCAAGAACACGCTCGGCGGCACGGTGAACGACGTCGTGCTGACGGTGGTGACAGGCGCGCTGCGGCGCTGGCTGCGCCTACGCGGCGTGCGCACCGAGGGGCTTGAGCTGCGGGCGCTCGTTCCGGTGTCGATCCGGGCCGAGCACGAGCGCCACCAGCTCGGCAACCGCATCGCGGCGATGCGGGGCCCGCTGCCCGTGTACTGCGAGGACCCGCTGAGCTGCCTCGAGCGCGTGCGCGAGGCGATGCAGGGGCTCAAGGAGTCGAAGCAGGCGCTCGGCGCCGAGGTGATCGCCGGGCTCGAGGACTTCGCGCCGCCGACGCTGCTCGCGCAGGCGTCACGGCTCAACTTCTCGACGCGCCTCTTCAACGTGATCGTGACGAACATCCCGGGGCCGCAGTTTCCGCTCTACCTGCTCGGGCGCGAGCTGGAGGAGCTGATCCCGATCGCGTTCCTGCCGGACAACCACGCGCTCGCGATCGCGATCATGAGCTACAACGGCCGGCTCGACTTCGGGCTGCTCGCCGACTACGACGCCATGCCCGACCTCGACGACCTCGCGCTGTTCCTGGACGACGCGCTCGTCGAACTGCTCGAGGAAGCGCGCGTGCGAGCGCCGAGGCCTAGGCGCAAGGCCCCGGCGGGCGACGGCCGCACGGGCGCGCCGAGCGGCGGCTGACACACCGCTCCACCTGTCTCGCTCGCGGGTTATTCTTGGTCGAGCGGCCAGGATGGCCGCCGGGGCACCTCTTGAGACGCATCTCCCCAATCCTTATGGCCTGCGCGGCCCTGCTCGTGCTGGCGTCACCTGTGGCCGCCAAGTCCAGGGCCGGGCACGCTCCGAGCGGCGTCCAGCACCTGCACTTCCGCTACGGGCCGCTGCAGATCCGGCCGGGGTCGAACCTGATCCTCGCCGGGCAGGCCACTCCGGCGGAGCAGCCGAGCGAGGACGGCTACATCACGCGCATCGCGCCCAACCTGAAGCTGCCGAACGGCGCGATCCCGCCCACCTACAAGCTGCATCTGCACCACGGCGTGTGGATCAACACCGGCGCCCAGGACGCGACCTCTCCCGGCCTCCCCGAGCGCTTCTTCGCTTCAGGCGAGGAGAAGACGATCTTCTCGATCCCGGCCCCGTACGGCTACCGGTTCAAGACCAGCGACCACTGGATCATCAACTACATGATCCACGACCTCACGAACAAGCCGTACAAGGTCTACCTCACCTACGACGTCGACTTTGTGCCGCTGCACTCCAAGCTCGGCAGGCGCATGAAGCCGGTCAAGCCTGTGTGGATGGACGTCGAGAACGGCGAGTCGTACCCGGTCTTCGACGCCCTCCGCGGGAGCGGAACGAACGGCAAGTACACGTTCCCCGACCAGGCCAGCGATCCCTACGGGGGCGGCCCGCCGCGCAACCAGTGGACGTTGCCCTACGACGCCACCCTCGTTACCACGGCCGGCCACATCCACCCGGGCGGCCTCTACGACGACCTGATGGCGGTGCGCCAGGGGGCGCCCGTGACGGCGAAGCAGGGCGGACCGGTGCCGGGCGACGTCCCGGACTCGGTTCGATTGTTCCGCTCATACGCGCACTACTTCGGCCACCGCGCGCCGACGTCGTGGGACGTCGCGATGACCGCCACGTCGAAGAACTGGCGCGTGCACCTGCACAAGGGCGACACGCTCAGGACCACCACGACCTACGACACGAAGGTCGGCTCCTGGTACGAGTCGATGGGGATCATGGTCATCTACGTCGCCGAGAACTCGACCAAGGGCGTCGACCCGTTCGCGCACGCCGTCGACCTCAAGGGCCACCTCACGCACGGGCACCTGAAGGAGAACAACGTCCACGGCGGCACGGCGCCAAGGCTGGCCAACCCGCTCTCCCTGCCGGCCGTGCCGGTGGCGGGCAACACCGTGAAGATCGAGGACTTCAAGTACCAGCAGGGCGACCTGAGCTCCTCGGGCACGGCGAAGGATCCGGCGGCGGTCCCACAGGGCCAGTCGCTCACGTACGTGAACGGCGACGGCACCCAGAACACACCCTTCAACCTCCAGATCTCGCACTCGATCACCGCCTGCCAGGCGCCCTGCAACCTGAGCACCGGCGTGAGCTATCCGATCGCCAACGGCGCGGGCGGCTTCGACTCCGGGCAGCTCGGCTTCGGCCCGCCCGGCTTCACCGCCTTCAACGACGAGCAGACCTGGCAGACCCCCGCCAACCTGCCGGTGGGCACCTACACGTTCTTCTGCCGCATCCACCCGTTCATGCGTGGTGCGTTCAGAGTCGTGGCGCAGTAGCCCGCTCCGCCGCTTCGCTAATGTCCCGTAAGTGGGAAGCGTGCGTGTTACGCACATCACGGATCCGGGGTGCCCGTGGGCGTACTCGATTGAGCCGTCGATCACGGCGTTGCGCTGGCGCTACGGCGACCAGCTCGACTGGCGGATCGTCCTCATCGGGCTGACCGAGAACGGCTCCGAGTACGAGGCGCGCGGCTATACGCCCGAGCGCCAGGCGGCCGTGGGACTGCGCTTCAAGCGCTTCGGGATGCCCTTCCAGAGCGCGCCGCGCACGCGCGTGCCCGGCACCGGCCGGGCCTGCCGCGCGGTCGTGTCGGCGCGGGTGGACGGCGTCGAGGCGGGCTACATCGCGTTGCGCGCGCTGCGCTTCGGCTGGTTCACCTCCACCCTGCTGATGGACGAGGACGACCAGATCGCGCAGGCGCTCGCGCGCACGCCGGAGCTCGACGTGGACGCGATCATGGCGCGGCTCGACTCGCCCGAGGTCGAGGAGGCCTACCAGCGCGACCGCGAGGAGGCGCGCCAGGCCGCCGGCTCGCCGCCGTCGATGCAGGGCAAGACCGCGATCCGCGACGGCGTGGAGCGCTACACCGCCCCCACCCTCATCTTCGAGAAGGAGGGCAAGGACCGGCTCGTGGCCGGCGGCTACCAGCCGCTCGCCGGCTACGACCTCTGCGTGGCCAACCTCGATCCGGCCTTGACCAGCCGGCCGGAGCCCGAGAGCGTAGCCGAGCTGTTGCCCGAGTTCCCTTACGGGATCACCACGCGCGAGGTGGCGCTGGCGATGGCCATCCGCAACGAGGAGCCCGACGACGCCGCTGCGACGCGGGCCCTCGTGGAGCTCGTGGCGAGCGGCGCCGCTCAGCGCGAGCAGCTCGGCGATGACGCGCTCTGGCGCCCCGCCGCCGTCGCCGCCCGCGCAGCGGCCTGAATTCCCTCCGCTAGAGGCCCAGCGGGTGGCGGTGGTGGAAGCCGCGCTCCCAGCGCGGCTCGCCGCGCCAGCGCGGGCCGCTCTCGCCCTGGCCACTCGTGTCGAAGCGCAGCCCAGCGATGACCATGAACGCATGGCCGCCGTTGGCGTAGACGGTGATCCACGCGCCGTTGCCCTTCACGCCCCAGTGGGCGAGCGCCCCGGACACCTCCGGGAAGCTGAGCAGGTCGGCGGCGTGCAGCACGTACGAGACGGCGCCGGAGCAGTCGTAGCCGCGGGCGCTGAACGAGGCGTGCCCGCCGCCCCAGACGTATGGCTTGTGGCGCAGCTGATTGGCCGCGTGGATCGCCACGCGCACCACCAGCGGAGCGCCCGCCGGGGCCACGGCAACGCCGTGGGCGAGCACCGCCGTGTGCGCGCTCTGGGGCACCTGGGTGACCGGCGCGGGCGGAGGCGTGGTGGGCGTGTCGGGCGTGTTGGGCACGCCGCCGGTGATCTGGCCGGGGTCGAACTGCTGCGGCGGGGCGCCACCGGAACCGGTGGGTGCCCCGCCGTTCTCGGCGAGCGCGGGACTCGCCGTGACGGCCAGGGCCACGGCGCACGAAAGCGCAGCAAAAAGCGTGGTACGACGCAAGATCGAGTCTCCTTCTCAGGCCTGCGGGGTTAGCTGACGGGCTGGCGCGAAGGGCTTGGCGCCTTCCGCGGATCACCGCGGAATTAGCCCCAGGACAACTTGGGTCCCCCACTCCCCGGCACGGCCGGGGATTCGGCATTCGAGCTATTCGATCGGCGGGGCGGCGCTGACCTTTAGTGAGTTACCGCAGCGACGGCATGCAGGCAGGCCGCATCCGCAGCGTCCGGCCGCGTGGTGGCCAGGTACGGGGCGTGGTCATTGCGCGTGTAGCGGACGACGAAGCGCGTCCCGCGCGGGTAACCGCCCTCCGCGGTCAGGCAGTCGAGGTGGCCGATCGCGTCGGAGAAGAACGCCGAGCCGGCGACCTGACCCCCGCGCACGAACGCGAGCAGGCTCTCGTGCTGCCCGCTGCGCGGCACCGTCTCCGGCGCCCCGGTCCAGTCGAAGCCGAGACGGCGCTTGATGTCGTCGCTCGCCTCGTTCGCGAACACGTACACGCGCTCCCACCTAAACGGCGCGACCTTGGCCATGTCTACGGCGCGGAAGCGCCTGCCGAGGTTGGCGCGGCCGATCGCGTTGGCCAGGCGAACGGCGATCGGCGAGGCCGCCGCGGGCGGCGGTGCGGCGTCGAGGCGCACGCCCGTGGTGCCGCCGCTGCCGAAGTCGGAGAACTGCGCCGCGTACACGACGATCCCGGCGGCCGCGAGCACCGCCGCAGCCGCCAGGGCGGTCCTAGGTCGCAGGGGGCTCGGGCGGGTCCACGTCGTCGCCGGGCAGGAGCCCGGGCGTGACAGGCGGCGCCTGGGGCTCCTCGGTGGGCTCGAGGCCCGGCTGCACGCGCGGGTTGCGCGGCCGCGGCGGCGTCGGACCGCCGCTGCCTCCCCCTCCGCCGCCGCCGGGCGGGTCACCGTCGTCACCGCCCGCGACGCGCAGGAGCTTTGTGAGCGGCCCGATCAGGTCGATCGGGAGCGGGAACACGATCGTCGACGACTGCCCCGATCCCAGCTCGAGCAGCGTCTGCAGGTAGCGCAGCTGGATCGTGGCCGGGTTGCGGCTGATGATCTCGGCGGCGTCGTACAGCCGCTGGGCCGCCTGGAACTCGCCCTCGGCGTTGATGATCTTCGCGCGCCGCTCGCGCTCCGCCTCGGCCTGGCGGGCGATCGCGCGCTGCATGCCCTGGGGGATCTCGACGTCCTTGATCTCGACCGTCGTGACCTTCACGCCCCACGGCTCGGTCTGCTCGTCGATGATCTTCTGCAGGTCGACGTTGAGCCGCTCGCGCTCGGACAGCAGCGTGTCGAACTCCGCGGTGCCGAGCACGGATCGCAGCGTGGTCTGCGCGATCTGCGACGTGGCTACGAGGAAGTTCTCCACCTCCACGATCGAGCGGTTCGGATCGATCACGCGGAAGTAGCAGACGGCGTTGACGCGGGCGGTCACGTTGTCCCGGGTGATCACCTCCTGCGGCGGGATGTTGAGCGTGACCGTGCGCAGGTCGACGCGGACCATGCGGTCGATGATCGGGATCAGCAGGATCAGCCCCGGGCCCTTCTGGGCGATCAGCCGGCCGAGCCGGAAGATCACGCCGCGCTCGTACTCGCGCAGCACGCGCACCGAGGCGGCGATCAGGATCACCGCGAAGAAGACCAAGATCGCGATGATCGCGAGAACTACTGCCATGCGGGGCTCTCCTCCCTGTCTGTCGGCGCTCCGAGCGACGTCACGTTGAGCGTTAGCCCGTCGACCGAATCGACGCGCACTCTATCGCCCACCGACGGAGCCGCCGCGTCCGCATCGGCGAGCCGCGCGCGCCACAGCGCGCCCTGCACGAAGATCTGGCCGACGGGCTCGAGCGGCACTCGCACGACGCCCTCGCGGCCGAGAAGCTCCTCCCAGCCGGTGGACACCGGGCCGTGTCTCGCGGCCACCGCTTTCGACACCGCGAGCATCGTCAGGCCGCCCAGGATGATGGCCGCCACGATCACCACCGGCACGTCGATCGAGAAGACGCCGTTGCCCGTGTTGAAGAGCAAGAGGCCGCTGGCAATCAGCGCGGCTATGCCGCCCACCGCGAACACCGCGTGGCCTCCGATCTTGAACTCGAGCACGAATAAGACGATCGCCACCACGAACAGCAGCACGCCCACCGCGTTGACCGGCAGCTGCGCCGTGCCGTAGAAGCCGAGCAGCAGCGCGATCGCCCCGAGCACTCCGGGCGCGACCATGCCCGGGCTGAAGAACTCGAACACGATCCCCGCGAAACCGGCGGTGAGCAGCAGGTAGGCGATCGTCGGGTTGACTAGCAGCTCGAGGAGGTCGTACTGGAATGGCATGTCGCGCGTGACCACCGGGATGCCGGCGGTGTGGAGCGTCTGCGCCTTCGGGCCCTTCACCTGGAAGCCGTCGAGCTTCTGGAGCAGCTGCTGCTGGTTGTCGGCGATCACGTCGACGACGTGCTGCTGCAGCGCCTGCTGGGCGGTGAGGTTCGTGGCCTTCGTGACCATCTGGGCAGCGACGTTGGCGTTGCGGCCGTGCGAGCTCGTCAGCGCCCGGACGTAGGCCACGGAGTCGTTCAGCACCTTGCGGCCGAGCGCGCCCTTGATATCGCTGCCGTTGGAGTTGATCGGGGTGGCCGAGCCGATGTTGGTCTGCGGCGCCATCGCAATGACGTCCGAGGCCTGGGCGATGTACATGCCGGCCGACGCCGCTCGCGAGCCGTTCGGATACACGTAGGTGATCACCGGCATCGGGGCGGCCAGGATGTCCTTGATGATCGAGCGCATCGAGCTGTCGAGGCCGCCCGGGGTGTCCATGCGGATGATCGCCACCGTGGCGTGCTTGTCCTTCGCCTCGTTAAGGGCGTTGTGGATCCAGCGCTGCGTGGCCGGGTCGATGTCGGCGTTGAGCTCGATCGAGTAGGCGAACGGCCCGGCCTGCGGCGCCGCGCCCGCCTGCGACGCAACGGGGCCACTCAGCCCGCTCAAGAGGATGCCCAGGGCGGCAAGTGCTGCGAACAACGCGAGCCTGTGGGCGCGCATGTACCGATTATGGACGCTTAAGCGTCTGGCGACGAACGTCTCAGAAGCCGAGCGCGAACTTCGCTTCTTCGCTCATGAGATCCGGCGTCCACGGCGGTGAGAACACCATCTTGGGGAGCACCCGCTCCACATCGGGCAGCTCGCTCACGAATTCCTTCATCTGCTCGGTGACCTGCGGGCCGATCGGGCAGCCCGGCGAGGTGAGCGTGAAGGTGATGTAGACGTCCCCGCCCTCGACCTCGATCTCGTATACCAGGCCCAGCTCGACGAAGTCGAGACCAAGCTCCGGATCGATCACGTTGGTCAGCGCGTCTTCGACGTCTTCCACGGTCGGCATGGGGTCCATGTTAGTAGCCTGCGCTCGGTGCCGGTCCTGCTGCTCGTCGTCATATTCATCGCCCTGCCGATCGCCGAGATCTACGTGATCATCCAGGTCGGCGAGGCCATCGGGCCGCTGGCCACCGTGCTGCTGCTCGCGGCCGACTCGGTGATCGGCTCGCTGCTCCTTCGCTCCCAGGGCCGGCGGGTGTGGGCGCGCTTCCGGGACACGCTCGCGCGCGGCGACGTGCCGCACCGCGAGGTGATCGACGGCGTGCTCGTGATCTTCGGCGGCGCGTTTCTCATCACACCCGGGTTCATCACCGACGTGATCGGGGCGCTGCTGCTCATGCCGCCCACCCGCACGCTGATCCGGCACTGGCTGGTGCGGCGGCTCGGCAAGCGCATCGACATCAGGACCTCCCGGGCCCGGCCGCCGTCCCGGGACTTCGATGTAGAGGGGACCGCAACCGAGTACGAAGCGCCCTCGCCACGGCTCGAACGGTGAACGAACCAGCGGTCGCGCTCGCCTTCTTCGACCCGGACCGCGGGCTGCACGGCAGCGCGCGTTCGGGCGTCACGCTGCTGTTCGCCCACGGCAAGGCGCAGGCGCTGCCGGACGGTCCAGAGGTGGCGCGGGACGGCGACGGCTACGCCGCCTCGCTCGGCAACCGCTTCGAGCTGGCATTCGCCGCGCGGTCCGAGTCGCTCGATCTGGACGGCGCGAGCACGCGCCTGTGCCGCGTGACCGGCACGTTCGACGGCACAGCGCTCGACTGCCTCGGCACGGCCACCGAGACGCTGACGCCGCCGCAGTGGGACGAGCTCGACGCGCTCCGCGGAATCACGGCGCTGTTCGACGAGGAGAACGCGGTACTGGCGCTGGCGCGGCGGCCGCGCGGCGCCATCGGCCACGGCCTGGAGAACGTGGTGGCGTGGGTGCTTGCGGGCGGGGAACCCCGGCGGGTCGAGAACGCGCGCATCTCCACCGTCTACGACGGTGAGGGCAGGCAGCGCAATGCAGGGCTCGAGCTGTGGCTGCCCGGCGAGGACTTCCCCCGCCGCGCCTCGGGCACGGCGGCCGCCGGAACGACGTTGTCGCTCGAGGGGCTGCGCGTGAACGCCGCGGTGTTCTCGTGGACGATGGAGGGGCGGACCGGTGCCGGCGCATACGAGGTCACCATCCGCGACGAGCCACCGGAGGCCGCTTGATCACCACCGTGATCTCGGACTTCGGCGGCGTGCTCACCACCCCGCTGGTCGGATCGTTCCTCGCCTTCCAGGAGCACTCGGGCGTGAGCCTCGAGGAGCTTGGCAGCGCGATGGCCAAGCTCGCGCGCGAGTCGGACGGCGAGCACCCGCTGTTCCAGCTTGAGAAGGGCGAGATCAGCGAGGCCGACTTTCTGCACTCCCTCGAGGACGCGCTCGGCGGCGTGACGCTCGAGAGCTTCGGAGAGCGCTACTTCGAGCACCTCCACCCCAACGAGGAGATGATCGAGCTGATGCGCCGCCTGCGCGCCCGCGGTCTGCGCATGGCCCTGCTCACCAACAACGTGCGCGAGTGGGAGCCGCTCTGGCGCGCCAAGCTTCCCGACATCGACGAGATCTTCGAGATCGTCGTCGACTCGGCGTTCGTCGGCATGCGCAAGCCGGAGCCGGGGATCTACGAGCTGACTCTCGAGCGGCTCGGCGACGGCGTGACCGCGGCCAACTGCCTGTTCGTCGACGACATCGAGGCGAACTGCGAGATGGCGACCGAGCTCGGCATGACCGCGGTCCACTTCATCGACGCCGAGCAGGCCACGCGCGAGATCGAGGCGGCGCTGGCTGACGGCGAAGGCTGAGGGCGAGGCGCGGTTTCGGCGCGCGCCTGGCTCCCCGACCGCGCGCGCCGAATCGCGCAAAAAAAGAGACGCGGTCTGGTCGCTTGAGAAGCGCGCCACCTGTCACCGAAGCGTCAGGCGGCTTGCGCGGCGGGCCTTCCGTCTCGTGGCCTCGCTCTTTGCGACTTCGTCCGCGTCTCTGGGATCAAGTTAACCGGGAGGCCACAGTCACGTCAAGCACAAATTCTTCACGATTCCGCAATCTGCGGAAAAACGCTTGAGCGGGTGCGTTTAGGTTCGCTGACGTAGTTCGCGTTTTGCGATTTTCCGAAAGCGCTTGGTCTTCGAGTAGTTGAGGCGCAGGCGCTCGACGAACGATCCCGGCGGCAGCTCGAAGCCCCCGACCAGCTTGTGCGGCTCGATTGCCCAGCTGCCGTCGCGCTCCACCAGGTCGCCACGCACATGGAAGTTGCGCTGGTAGGTGAAGCGCTCGTCGTGATCGTGCGCGGCCAGGCACGCGAGGCCGGGTGCGAGCGGCACGCCGACGGGCTCGGCCTCGAGCCGCACGACTTGCGCGTTCGGGTCGACGCTCACCGGCACGCGCACGGAGAACGGGAAGCCGTCGGGCGCGGCCAGCGACAGCACCGCGGACTTGTGCAGCCGGCCGAGCTCCTCGATGCGCTCGTCCCACGCCGCGGCGCCGCCGCGCGGCTCGTGCTGGCGCTCCTCGGGCTCCTCGTCGTGGCCCGAGCGCACCTCCTCCATGTGGGCGTCCCAGAGCTGAGGCTCGCGGCTCACGTCGCAGTCCGCCCAGAGGTAGATCCGCTCCGGCCGCACGTGCATGTAGATGCGCGTGTAGTACCAGCTGAAGAAGCGCTTCATGAAGTCGGGCGGGCTCATCTCCTGGGTGCCAGGGAGCTTCTCGATCGCCTCCTTCTCGTAGCGCTTGCGGTTGGCCTCGAGGTCGCGGTCATCGACGTCGACCGTGCCCTGCACCAGCACCATCGGCGGGTGCTCCAGCCCGCTGCCCGTCGGGTCGGAGAACAGCATCGCCACCTTCGGGTTCGCGCGCGAGTCGTGGGCCTTCTTCGGCAGGCCGAGGCCGGTGGTGACATCGATGCAGGGGCCGCCCGGGCGGTAGTACGGAGTGAGCGGCCAGGTGATCGGCTGCCCGCCGGCGTCGATCGTCGTGTACTCCGTGGTGATGAAGCGGTCGAAGACCGCTTGGATCTCCTGAGGGAGAGAACTCGTCACGGCGCTTCGAGCCTAACGGCTCGTCCGGGGTGGCGCGGGGCCGGGGGGCGGGACCGAGGCGGCGAAAAGCGAGGACGCCGCCAGGCGAAGTTTGCAGCCGTCTCAGTTGTCGGAACCGAGGCGGTCCCAGCAATACAGCTCCAACGCCTCGGCCGCGAGCTCCATCGCCCTGTCCTCCGAGAGCCAGGGCAGGACCGTCTCGAGCGCATGTTCCTCGCTCGCGCCGGCCTCGAAGGCCTCGTCGCCGCGGAAGCCGGCAGCTATCCGGAGCGCCTCGCGGCGGTGCTCGCCGAGGTTCCTGAATGCGCCGACCAGGAACTCTTTGTTGGCCACTGGGTGGCCGACGTCCATCGACGCGTGCCAGGCGGCGAGCATCGACAGGTCCTCGTCGTCGAGGTCGTTGACCGCCTTGACGTAATGGACCTCGAGCTCGTCGTCCGGGATCTCATCCACCCACGCGCGCACGACTTCACCGAGGAGCTGACGGCGGGCCTCACGGCCAACCGACTCGGCCACCACGCGGATGGCTTCCTGAGGCTCTATGAAGCAGAGGGGCAAGGGTCCGGTCTCCCTGTCGTCTGAGGGTGCCATACGTGAATGAAGGTAAGCGGGGGGCCGGACGGATTCCGGGGTGGCGGATTCCGGGGTGGCGGGTGGCGGGTCGCGGGTGGCAGGGCTTCTAACGGGCTGCTCCCTCCAGGCGTTCAATTAGCTCGTCGAGCTTCAGCTCTTCGAGGCCCTTGCCGACTGCGTCCAGCTCGCCGGCCGAGTACTCGATCAGCTCGCGGCCCTCGCGGCAGAGATCCAGCGTCTCGCGCAGGCCGGCCTCGCCGGTGTCGAGCCGCTTGATGATCTCCTCGAGCCGCTCGACCGCGGACTCGTAGCTCGCGGGTTGCGTCGTGGTCATTCCGTCACCTCCTCGCGCACGCGCGCCGGCACGCCGCCGTCCGCCATGCGCAACTCGAAATCCGAAGCCTCACGTACCGCGGCGGCGCTCGCGAGCGGCCGGCCGTCGGCGTCGAGTGCGATCGCGTAGCCGCGCTCGAGCGCCCGTTCCGGGTCGTGCCCGCGGATCGCGGCGGCGTGCGCGCGCAACGCCTCGCGGCGCCGCCGCTCGAGAGCGTCGGCCGCGCGCGCCAGCGCGGCGGCGCGCGCGCCTATCCGCTCGCGGCCGAGCGCCGCGGACCCCGCGGCCGCATCGCGCTTGCGCCCAATCACGGCGGTTGCGATCCGGCGCTGGTAGTCGAGCCGCAACGCCTGGCCGCGTCGCGACGCGGCGCGCAGTTCGCGCGTCTTCTGGCGCAGGTGGGTGCGGTGCGCGGCAACGCGCTCGCGCGGCGCGCGCGAGAAGGCCGCGAGCGCGCGGGCTCGGTCGAGCACGGCGGCGCGGCCGCGCTTGTCGAGCCTGACCGCCGTCTCGAGCAGTCGCCGCCGCGCCGCGATGCAGTCCACCGCCACCGCGGCCTCCGCGGCGTGCGTGGGCGTGGAGCAGCAGACGGCCGCGACGTCGTCGATCAGCGTGCGGTCCACGTGGTGGCCCACTGCGCTGATCACCGGGACGCGCAGGAGTGCGACCGTCCGGCAGAGCGTCTCGTCGCAGAAGGCCCAGAGGTCGGCGATGCTGCCGCCGCCGCGTGTGACGACGATCGTGTCGACGTCGCCCTCGGCGGCGAGGTCCTGGATCGCCTGCGTGATCGCGCCGGCCGCGCGCCGGTCCTGCACGGGCGCATAGCCCCAGACGATCGTGCCGCGCCAGCCGCGCCGCTCGAGCCCGGCGAGGAAGTCGCGCCGAGCGGCGCCGGTCTCCGCGGTGACGACGCCGATGCGCCGCGGCAGGGCGGCCCGCGGCAGCAGCTTCTGGCGCTCGAACAGGCCCTCCTCCGCCAGCCGCCGGCGCAGGCGCTCGAGCCGCGCGAGCAGATCGCCCTCGCCGGCCAGCCGCAGCTGCTTGACGCGGAACGTGAAGCGCGGCGACGCGCTCGCGCCGCCCGTGTAGAAGTCGCAGCCGCCCGCCGCCACGACCTCGACACCGTCGCGGAAGTCCTCCTCGGAGAGGCCCGCGCGCTCGAAGTCGTCCCGCCACATGGCACATGGCAGGCCGCCGTCGCCGTCGCGCAGCTCGAAGTAGACGTTCGGGCCGCGCCCGAAGCGCACGCCCGTCGCCTCGCCGAGCACGCACACGTGGGCGAACTCGCGCAGCTTGTCGCGCAGGCCCGCGGCGTAGCGGCCGACCGCGAAAGGCCCTGGATAGCCCTCGATTCCTACGGGTCGCGCGTCGGCGCCCGTGGTGAGCGGGTCGCTGGTCATGGACGGTCGAGAGTAGGCGTCAGACCGGCGGATCCAGCGTGGCGAGCGTACGCTCCTTCTCCCACGAGCAGAGCGCGTCGAGGCCGGGGCAGGTGGCGCAGAGCTCGCGGTGCGGGGCATCGGTGGGCTCGAAGCGGCCCTCGATCACGCCCTCGGCGAGCGCCAGCAGCTCCGCCTCGAGCCGCGGCAGGTCGGTCGCCTCGAACGTCACGCTCACCGGCTCGTCCGCGCGCTCGAGGAAGCAATGCACCACCTCGACCGAGCGCGCGCCCGAGCGCAGCGCCGCCAGCGCATAGATCAGTCTCTGGGTTCCGTATTTCTCGTCGCATGCCGCCTCGAGGTCGACTCCGCCCACCGGGTCACTCTTGTAATCCACGACGAGCGCGGTTTCCGCCCCCCTCTCGAGCGCATAGGCGTCGACGACGCCGTTGACGAGCAGGCTCGCCCCGGACGCGCCGTGCGGGCGCAGCGTGAAGGCGAACGCCAGCTCGCGCCGCACGCGCGGCGCGGCGGCCAGCCGTGCGCACAGCTCTGAGCGCGCGAACTTCTCGATCAGGCCGCGGATGTCGTCGACGTGCGTCGTGTCGAAGCTCGTGCCGTGGACGCGCAGCAGCTCCTCGACGTCCGCGGCCTCCGGCGGGCGCGGCCGCGCGAAGTCGAAGCGCTCCATGAGCTCGTGGACGACGGTTCCGCGCAGCAGCGCGTCGGGTCCCTCTGGCACCGGCTCGCCCGCCCGGTCGGCGAGCTCCGCCTCGCCCTCGCGCAGGCGCGCCACTCGCTGGAGGTAGAAGCGGTACGAGCAGCGGCGGTAGTTCTCGAGGCTCGAGTACGAGAGCCGGCCGAGCGGGGGCGCGCCCGCCGACTCGACGGCCGCGAGCAGCGGCGACTGCACGCCCGCTGGATCCGAGCCGTTGGTGGCGGCCGCCACGCTCGGCGCCCAGGACTCGCGCGGCAGCGTCAGCTCGACGTCGGGCGGCACGCACACCACGCAGCGCACCCGCACCTCGCGCCCGTCCGCCGTGAGGCGCACGGACTCGCCCGCGGCGCCGAGCTGCGGCAGGTCCGGCGCCAGCGCCCGCCAGATCCAGTCCATCGGCGCGCCGAGCCGCTTCGGCTCCGGCCACTTCTCGGTGTCGGCGGCGCCGCTGACGATCAGGTGCTCGCGGGCGCGGGTCATCGCCACGTAGAACACCCGCCGCTCCTCCTGCTCGGCGAGTTGCGCCTGCTCCTCCTCGATCTCCTCGAGCGCCATGGCCTTGGTGTTGCCGCCCGCCATCGAGGCGACGCTGAGCCCCACGCGGCCGTCGTCGGTGACGCGCAGCGCGTCGTCGTCCTTGTGGGTCTGGCGACCGAGGTCCGCCACGCACACCACCGGGAACTCGAGCCCCTTGGCCGCGTGAATCGTCATCAGGCGCACGGCGGCGATGCCCTCCGTCTCGAGCGGCGCCTCACCCTCGCGGGCGCGCAGCATGTCCTGCTCGGCCACGTAGTCGATGAAGCCGCGCAGGTCGCGTCCCTCGTCGGCCTCGTACTCGCGCGCAAGCCGCATCAGCTTGCGCACGTTGGCCATGCGGCGCTCGCCGTCCGGCATGCGCAGGACCACGCGGTCGTAACCCGAGCCCGTCACCGCGCGGTCGAGCAGCGTCTCGAGCGACAGCCGCGGCGCCGCCTCGCGCTCCGCGCCGAAGCGCCTGACGAACGCGCCGACCCGCGCGGCGTCGCGCTCGCCGAGCGCGGAGCCGAGCTCGTCGTCCTCGGCGGGGTCCGGGCCGAACGCGTCCCCCAGCGTCCACCACACATTGCGACCGCGCGAACGCGCGTGGAAGCCGATCAGCGCGAGCGCGTCGATCGACGCCCCGACGAGCGGCGAGGCGAGCAGCGAGTAGAGCGCGAGCTCATCGAGCGGGTTGGCGAGCGCGGCGAGATAGGCGCGCAGGTCGGCCACCTGCTGCTGGCTCCAGTAGCCGCCGCCACCCGCCACGTAGGTGGGTAGGCCTTGGTCGGCGAGCGCGCGCTCGTAGAGAGCGATGTCGGTGCTGGCGCGGACGAGCACCGCCACCTCGCCGGGCACGAAATGGCCGTCCGGCCCGGCCAGCTCGGCCACGCGGTGCGCGAGCAGGCGCGCCTCGGCCGCCCGCCAGAGCGTGGCGCGGCCGGGACCGAAGGGCGAGTCGGCCTCGTCGGCGAACGCGTCACCCCAGCGCTTGCTGTCCACCGCGAGCAGCTCGACGCTCGGCTCCGTGCGAGCGGGGCCGCGGTCGGCGCCGTCGGGCTCGCGCAGCGGCTCGAAGCCGTGCTCGAACGCGTCCCCGAAGGCGAGGTTGAGCACGTCGAGCAGCTCGCCGCGGCTGCGGAAGTTGTGCGCGATGCGCGCGTCCCGGCCGCGCTCGGCGGCCCTGTCGCGGTAGTTGCGGAACACAGCGACGTCCGCGTTGCGGAACGAGTAGATCGACTGATTGGCGTCGCCGACCGTGAATACGTTGTCGCGGTCGAGCAGCGATAACAGCTCTGTTTGCAGGCGATTTGTGTCCTGGAACTCGTCCACCATCACGTGCTCGAAGCGCTCCCGATAGCGCTCGCGCAGTGCCTCGTCGCCCGCCAGCAGGTCGCGCGCGAGCAGCTGGAGGTCCTCGAAGTCGAGTCCCGAGCGCTCCTCCTTGAGCCGCGCGAAGTGGTCGTCGTAGAGCGCGAGCAGCTCGCGCAGCAGCGCGTAGTCGCGCGTCTCGCGCAACGCCACGCAGGCGCGGTGGTAGCCGCGATGCGCCTCCACGAGCCGGGCGAACGCGGGCGTGTCGAGCACCTTGGCGTTGCCGGGCCTCGGCTCGAGCTTGGCCACCGGCTCGGGGTCGCCGAGCTCGCCGGCCAGCCGTCCGAGCAGCTCGAGGCAGGAGTCCATCTTGACGAGCTCGCGCTCCACGGTCGCGCCGCCGGCGCCCGCCAGCCCAGCCATTGCCGCCCGCAGCGCGGCCTCGAGCTCAGTCGCCTCGGCGCCGTCCCCCGGCGCTGTGGGCGGGAGCTCCGGCAGAGCCGGATGCAACTCGCCGCGGCTGCGCAGGTGCGAGTGCACCGTGCGCACCATGCGCTCGAGCTTCTGCGGCGTGTAGTTGGCCAGCAGCTCGAGCCGCGCGGCCGCGTCCTCGGGCGGCGCCGACTCGAGGAACTGCTCGAGTGCGAGCTCGAACGCGTCGATGCCGACCCGGTCGGTGGCCGCCTGGTCGAGCACGCGGTACTCGGGGTCGATGCCTGCCGCCAGCGGGTGTGCGCGCAGGAGCCGCGAGCAGAAGCCGTGGATCGTGCTGATCCACGCGCCCTCCGCCTCACGCGCGCGCTCGCGTTCGCCGAGCTCGAGGAAGCGCGCGCGGGTGCGCTGCTTGAGCTCGGCCGCGGCCTTCTCCGTGAAGGTGATCGCAAGGATCCGGTCCACCGCCACCTCGTCCTCGCGCACCGCTCGCACGAAGCGCTCGACCAGGACCGAAGTCTTGCCGCTGCCCGCGTTGGCGTGTAGGAACAGTGAGCCCGTGCGGGTCTCGATCGCGTGCCGCTGCTCGGCTGTGAAGGCGAAGCTCATTCCTCGTGGCGGCAGATCGAGGGGTGTAGGCAGCCGCCCGTGGACCACTTGCACGTGTCCGGGCAGGGATGGACCTCGCCCTCCCGCACGCGCCCGACGAGCCGGCAGGCCGTGGCACTCGCCTCGCTCAGCGCCTCGTCCAGCTCCTCGGGGCTGCGGAAGTCGTTGTCGAAGAAGTCCGAGCCGAGCTCCTCGCGCAGCTCCGCGGACACGAGCCCGCGCGGCCGCCGCTCCCTGCCCGCGAGCGGCACGTACACGCCGCCCGCCGGCTTCAGCCCGAGCAGCTCGCGCGCGGCGATCATGTAGAGCGCGGCCTGCAGCCGGTTCTTCTCACGCCAGTCGGCGACCTTGTAGACGCTGCGCCCGCTCTTGTAGTCGCGCACGAGCGCCCAGCCGTTCCAGGTGTCGATGCGGTCGATCACGCCGCGCACCGAGATCCCCTCGCCCGCGAGCGGGACCGCCGGCAGGCTCTCCTCGCCGACGCCGAACCTGAGCTCGAGCTCCTCCGGCTCGAACACGCCGTCGCGCCCGGCCTCGTGGCGCAGGTAAGCGAGCAGGTCGAACTCGAGCCGTCGTACCGCCGCGCGCACTCGGGTCTGCGACGGCGACAGAAGGAACGCGCTCTGGCGGTCGCGCAGCGCGGCGCGCATCAGGCGCTCGGCGAGCGCGAGGTTGTCGCGCGTCACGCGCGCACTGCCCGTCTCCTCGCGCAGGCCGCTGAAGGTGAGCTCGAGCACCTCGTGCGCGTAGCGGCCGCGCACCATCTGCTCGGGGTCGGGCTCGAGCGCGAGCGGGCGCAGCTGGCGCTCCACGAGCCACTTCACCGGGCAGTCTGCGTATGTCTCGAGGTCGCTCGCCGAGAACGCGTCCTGCTCGCGGAAGCGCTCGAGCAGGCGGCCGGCCGTGAGCCCGTCCGGCGCGGCCGGCATTGCGCGCGGCCCCGTGGCGGCCAGCGCGCGCTCGAACTCCACCTCGGTCGGCGCGTCGGCGGGGCTCCAGACGATGTCCGACAGCGAGCGGCGGCGCGGCTCGATCTCGGTGAACAGGTCGCGCACGTCCTCGAGGAAGAACGACGATGGCTGCGGATTGCCCTCCTCGTCGCTGAAGCGCGTCGAGAGGAAGAGGTGGCGCTCGGCGCGCGAGGCGCACACGTAGAAGAGGTGGCGCTCGCGATCGAACTCGTCCTCGCGCACGCGCAGCACGAGGCCGGTGGCGGTGGCGATCGCACGCCGGTCCTCGTCGGACAGGAACGGCTCCGGCACGCGCCCGCGCGGAAACTCGCCCTCCTCGAGCCCGCACACGAACACGGTGTCGAAGCGGCGAGCGCGGATCCGCTCTGGCGTGGCCACGAGCACGCGATCCGGCTGCGGGCGCTCGCCCAGGCGCACGGGCAGCTCGGCGAGGGTGTCGTGCAGCCGCCGGGCGTCGAGCCGGCGGGCCGCGCCGCCGTCGCGGGCCAGTGCGGCCAGCCCCTCCAGGGCCGCCGCGGCCGCCTCGAACGCGCGCGCGTCCTCCACCTCGGCGCCCGCGAGCACGTGCGCCTGTCGGCGGTAGGGCGCCGCGAAGACGCGCTCCAGCTGGGTCCGCAGCTCCGCGATCAGCGCGGCCGGCCCGGCGCCCGCCGCACGCGCCAGGTGGTCGATCTCGTCGAGCTTCCAGTGGTCCTCCTCCCACAGCCTGCGCGCCTCGGCCGCTGTGCGGGCGCCCTCCTGGCGCACCTTCGACTCGAGCCCGTCCGCCAGGCCCTGGTTGCGCAGCTTTCCCGGCACGCGCAGGTAGGCGAGCAGGTCCGTCTCGCTGCCGTCGAGCGCGGCGCAGCGCAGCAGCGCGAGCGCGGCGCGGCCGAGCGCGGTCTGGCGGAAGGACAGCTCGCGCTGTAGCGAGAACGGGATCCCGTAGGCGCCGAACACCTGCTCGACCACCGACGCGTAGCCGCTCGGGTCGCGATAGACGACCGCGACGTCGCCGGGCTGGGTGCCCGCGCGCAGGAGCGCGAGCACCTCCGCCGCCACGAGCTCGACCTCGGCGCGCTCACCGCCCGCCGCGAGCAGGCGCACCGCGCCGCCGTGCTTGCGCTTGCGCGCCGAGTCGGCAAACAGCGAGCGCTCGAGATGGTGGAGCGCGTCGCGCGACTTCGGCGTGTAGTGGTCATTCACCGACGGCAGCTCGACCGGCGGCTCGCCGGTCAGCGCCGACAGCTCCTCGAAGACGCCCGCCACCGCCCGGAACGCCACCCGGCCGCGCTCGTACGGCAGCGACACCATCACGTCCGCCCCCGCCACGCGCGAGAGCGTCTCGAGCGCGTCGAGCTCGAGGGGCGTGAAGTCGTCGAAGCCGTAGACGAACACCGGTGTGTCGCCCCAGGCGCGGGACTCGCGCCTCAGCGCGTCGAGCGCGCGCCAGTCGGCCAGCTCGCGGTCGCACAGCCCGGCCTCCTCGAGCCGCTGGCGGTAGCGCGAGTAGATCGCGGCGACCTCGGTCGCATATTTGGTGCGCGGACCGTCGGCCGCCCAGTCGCGGAGCGCCTGGGTGAAGCGGGCGGGCTCGATCATCGAGCGCTCGAGCTCCGCGACGAGGCGCAGCGTCGCCCGAACGAAGCCGGGCCGTCCGGCCGAGCGCCGCAAGGCCTCGAGCTCCAGCGAGCGCACCGCCTCCTCGACGATCAGCTCGCGCTGCACGTCGGATGCGATCCGCGCCCGGAAGCCGGCGCACGTGGCGATCTCCTGGAACAGCCACTCGAAACGCAGCACGCGCGTGCCGAAGACGGCGCCGCCGTCCGCCAGCTCGCGCTGCGTGTGCTCCACGTCCTCGAACGAGGGCACCACGAGGATCGGGTCCTCGTCGAGGCGGGCGCGGTACGCGTTCAGCACGACTCCGGCCTTGCCGGAGTTGGCGGGTCCGATTACGAGCTGGAGAGGCACCTACCTCTTGTACGCCACCGCCAGGACGGCCTGCCGTCCTAACCGGACAGGACGCCGGCGGCGGCCGCGGCGCGGATGGCCTCGGCGTAGCGGGCGGCGGGCAGCATCACGGGCGCCTCCTGCAGCTCCCAGCCGGCGCCCGGGCGCAGAATCCAGCGCGCGATGCGCACCCGGCCCTCGTCCAGGCGCTCGACGCGCAGCTCCTCCTGCATGTCGCCGGCGCGGCCGCCGCTTGATCCGTGGGCCGCGCGCTCGCCGCCCGGCTCGGTCGTCGCCGCCGCCGCGAGCTTGTCCGCATCGGGCTGGGGCAGGATCTCGCGCCCGCTCACGGCGGCCACGAGCTCTCCCAGGCCGCCCGCCTCGAGCACAGGAGCGCGGCGTCGGATCTGGCCGCTCGCCCACTCCGCGAGACGCACGCCGCCGGGCACGCGCTCGAGCCGGACGTCGTAGCTGTCGCCGCCCTCGTCCTCGTACGGACCGGCGGACGCGTAGGGACCGGTGACCACCCGGCTGGCGGTGGCCACGTTTCCCCCGCCCCTGCGTTTGGCGCCGCTCGACTGACGCGGCGCGCGCGGCCTCCCCGACGGCTGGCTCGAATCGAGCACCGTGCCCTTCGAGCAGATCGGGCAGTCGGCCGTGAAGCGGTTGTGGCGGCAGAAGAGTGTGTTCACCGGCATGGGAGAGTAGCCACCCGTGGCTCGCTGCCAAGATCGTCGGGTTGCTGACGGTCGTCATTTCAGACATGCACCTCGGCGCGCGGCCGGTAAACGACGTGCTGCGGAGCCATCTGGTGCGCTCCAAGCTGCTCCCCTGGTTCGCCCGCGCGGACCAGGTGGTGCTGCTCGGCGACGCGCTCGAGCTGCGCCAGGCGCCGATGGAGGACGCCCTCGACGTCGCCCGTCCCTTCTTCGGCGAGCTGGGCGAGGCGCTCGGCGGCAAGCGGGTCGTGCTGGTACCCGGCAACCACGACCACCCGCTGCTCGATGAGCGCGTGACCGGGCAGTTCGAGCGGCGCGTGCGCGCGAGCGAGCCAGGAGCGCTCGGCAAGCTCGCCGGCTGGCTGCCGCAGAGCGAGCTGATCCTCTCCTACCCCGGCTACCGCATCCGGCCGGACGTATACGGCATCCACGGCCACTACCTCGACTGCCACAACACCGTGCCGACGATCGAGAACATGCTCGTGTCGGCGGCCAAGCGCCGCGCCAAGCTGCCGAGCAGCGGGCGGCTCGAGATAGCCGACTACGAGCGCACGGTCGCGCCGCTCTACACGCTCGGCTTCCAGATGGCGCAGCGGGCGCGCACGGCGGCCGGCGCGCCGTCCAAGAAGGCGTGGGCGATGCTCGCGAGCTCGGACGGCAAGCCGCCTGGGCTCGCCGCGCGCGTGCTCGGCGGTGCGCTCGTACCAGGCGGCGTGGCCGCGCTCAACCTGCTCGGGTTCGGTCCGTTCGACTCGGAGATCTCTGGTCCCGCGCTGCGCCAAGCGGGCCTGCGGGCCATGAGCGAGGTGGTGGAGCGGCTCGGCATCGAGGCCGACCACGTGATCTTCGGCCATACCCACCGCATGGGCCCGCTCGACGGCGACGAGGGCTGGGTCACGCCGAGCGGCGTCCGCCTCTACAACAGCGGCAACTGGGTGTACGAGCCGGTCTTCCTCGACCGCTCGCCGGCGCGCAGCCCCTACTGGCCCGGCGGGCTGATCGTGGTGGAGGACGAGGGGCCGCCGCGCATCGAACGTGCGCTGATGGACTTGCGCCACGAGGACTTCGTGCCGATCCTTGAAGAATCGTCACGCGTTCTCTGGCCCGATCCGCGCGACTCCGAACCGTCGCCACCCTCCTAGCCCTCGTCGCCGCCGGCCTGGCGGTGGCCGGCTACGCCACGGCGCGGCGCGGACTGCACACTCACGGCGCGCGGGTGGTGCACTTTCCGCTGCACAGCTCGTACGTGGGGAGCACGCTGGAGCAGACGGCCGTGATCCCGCCCGAGACTCCCCCGCGCGGCCGGCGCCCGCTGCTCGTCCTGCTGCACTGGCGCGGCGGCACGCCGGACATGCTGTTGTCGAACGAGCTGTTCGCCGGGCTCGCGAAGCTGGGCTCGCGCGCGCCGCTCGTGGTGATGCCCGCGGACGACCGCGACAGCTTCTTCCACGACCGTGACGACGGCCGCTGGGCGCAGTACGTCGTGCACGAGGTGATCCCGGCCGCGGTGCGCCGCCTGGGCGCCGACCCCTCGCGGGTGGCGATCGGCGGCACCTCGATGGGCGGTTTCGGCGCGCTCGACATCGCGCGGCTGTGGCCCGGGCGCTTCTGCGCCGTCGGCGCGCACTCGCCGGCGATCTTCACGAGCGACGCGGCCTCGATGGCTGGCTCCTTCGACGGCCCGGGTGATTTCGCCCGCCACGACCTGCTCGCCCTGCATCCCTCCTACGGCTCGACGCCGCTCTGGATCGACGTTGGCACGGAGGACCGCTTCCGCGCCGCCGACGTGCGCCTGGCGGGCGAGCTCGGCGCGACCGCCCACGTCTGGCCCGGCAAGCACGGCAGCCGCTACTGGCGCGCTCACATGACGAGCTACCTGCGCTTCTACGCCGACGCGCTGGCCCGCTGCGGCAGATGACTGAAGCATTCGGATGGCTATAGCCCCCAAACACTTCAGAGATCGACCTCTAGCCTCCTCGCAGTGCGCATCCTGCTCGCCCTCACCCTCATTGCCGCAGTAAGCGGCTGCGCCGCCACGGCCGCCCCACAGCCGACGCGCGGGCCGGCAGCCACCCCAGCCCTCCACCCCTGCGGCCAGGCAGGCCCAGCGCCGACCCGCTACGCCCACGTCGTCTGGATCGTGATGGAGAACAAGAGCTACTCGGACGTGATGAGCGGAGGCAGCAAAGCTCCCTTCACCCGCTCGCTGGCGAGCGCCTGCGGCGTGGCGACCGATTTCCACGCCGAGACCCACCCCAGCCTGCCCAACTACCTGGCGATGACCTCCGGCTCGACGCAGGGCATCCGCGATGACGCCAACCCCTCCGCCCACCGCCTCGCCGGGCCGAGCATCTTCTCCCAGCTCGGCAGCCACTGGCGCGCGCTCCAGGAGTCGATGCCCAAGGCGTGCGACCGTAGCCCGTCCGGCCGCTACGCGCCCAAGCACAACCCGGCCGCCTACTACACGAGCATCGCCCGGGCCTGCGCCAAGCAGGACGTGCGGCTCACGAGCACGCCCGACCTGTCCGCGCGCTTCACCTTCATCACCCCCAACCTCTGCCACGACACGCACGACTGCGGCGTCGCCAGCGGCGACCGCTACCTCGCGAGCCTGATGCCGAAGCTCGTGAACAGCGCGCAGTACCGCGCCGGCAAGACCGCCGTCTTCATCACGTACGACGAGGACGACGGGAGCAGCAGCAACCGCATCCCGACGCTGGTCATCGCACCGCACACCCCGGCGGGCGCGAGCGCAACGGCCCGCTTCACGCACTACTCGCTGCTGCGGACCAGCGAGGACCTGCTCGGGCTGAAGCAGCACCTGGGTGCCGCGAAGAGCGCGCCCACCATGCGCAGCGCCTTCGGTCTCTAGCGCTTGACTCAAGAAGCCGTTAGCTAAGACCGATCACGTTGATGTGGACGGACGCAAGCGCAGCCGGCTGGGCGTATGCGTCCGGCTTCCCGTGCTGCTGGCAATCCTCGGCGTCCTCACCTGGTACGCGGTCGAGCGGAAAGCGAATTCGAGCGCCCAGCCAGTTCCGGCGTGCATCCGTGAGGCGCCACCGGCGCTCGCCATCCTCCCGGGGAGCCAGCTGACCACGATTGTCGGCGCCAGCGGGGTCCCGGACCTGGTGGGCAAGGGGACGGAGGACGTAGAGGGCGTCCAGAGCGCGTCCGCCGTTTGGACTGACGATCCCCCTCCCCCCGAGGGAGCACCCCCAGCGCCCCAGGCGGAAGCGGCGGGTTATGAGATCCGCTGGTGGACCCACGAGCGCGCTCACTTCCTCGCTGACATCTTCCTCTTTCGCAGCGCGGCGGACGCTCACCGGTTCGTCGCCGAGGCGGCCGGCGCCCGCTGCCACGATCGCGGCTTCGCCGCCGCCGCGGCGAGGCCCGCGGGCGCCAGGCGCCTGTTGTGGCGCAATCCGCTCGGCTTCCTCCAAGCGGATGTGATCTTCGCTCGCGACCGGCGCGTCTACCGCATCGGCCAGGTGCCGCCTGCAGCGGATGCGAGCGCCCTGCCGTACGTCGGCCCGTGGCTGCAGCCCGCGACCGAGGCGGTCGCCTGCAAGCTCCCGCAGGCGGGCTGCGGCTAGCGCTACTCGGAGGTGACCGGCTCGGGCTCGGGCGTCTCGGCGGCCGCGTCCGCCGCGGCCTCGTCGGAGGGAGTCGGCGTCTCGGCCGCGCCGTCGGCGGGGCCGTCCTCCGCCGGTGGCTGTGCGTCGCCCTTGGCCCAGTCCTCGTCGAACTCGACCCGCCACTTGCCCTCTTCGTTCTGCTCGACGCGGAGCTTGGCCCGGAAGCTGCGCCCCGAGCGGCCGCGGAAACCGGTCACCGGCTTGCTGGTGCGCCCGACCGGGTGCTCGTCGCCCGCCTGGATCGAGATGCGCAGGCTCTCCATAAGCTCCTTCACCACGGAGGGCGGGAGCGTCTTCGATGCCTTCTTCTTCCAGATCACGAAGCCGCAGCCCGGATCCTCGCGCGACCAGCAGGAATAGCCCTTGCGGTTCTCGATCACATCGCGGCCGCAGACCGGGCAGGGACCGAGGTTGGCCCGCTCGATCTTCACGCCCTTGAGCTTGTCGAGCTCCTCGATCGTGTCCTTGGCGAACTTCTCGATGTCGTTCATGAACGCGGGGCGGCTGTCCTCGCCCTGCTCGATCAGACCGAGGCGGTGTTCCCACTCGCCCGTGAGCTCCGGCGAGGTGAGCGCGTGCGAGCCGAGCAGCTTGATCACCTGCATGCCCTTCTCGGTGGCGACCAGGGCGCGGCCCTCGCGCTCGATGTAGCCGACGGTGATGAGCCGCTCGATGATCGCCGCGCGCGTGGCTGGCGTGCCGATGCCGGAGTCCTTCATCGCCTCGCGCAGCTCGGCGTCCTCGATCTCCTTGCCGGCGGTCTCCATCGCGCCCAGCAGCGACGCGTCCGTGAAGCGCCGCGGCGGCTGAGTCTCCTTGCGCAGCGACTCGACGTTGTCGGTCTGCACCTGCTCGCCCTGGTCGAGCTTCGGCAGCAGCTGGTCGCCGCCGGTGTCGTCCTCGGCGCGGTCGGCCGAGTCCGCCTCGGCGCCGTAGACGGACTTCCAGCCGGCCACGAGCAGCACGCGGCCGCTGGTGCGGAAGACGTGGGTGGCGACGGTGGTCTCCACGCGCGTGCGCTCGAACACCGCCTCCGGGTGGAAGATCGCGAGGAAGCGCTTGGCTACGAGGTCGTAGACCTTCAGCTCGTCGCCGCCCATCTTCGAGAGGTCGTGCTCGGAGCGCGTCGGGATCAGCGCGTGGTGGTCGGTGACCTTCTCGTCGTTGATCACGCGTCCCAGCGGCAGCGACTCGAGCGAGGTCACGTAGTCGGCGGCCGCCCGGTATCCGGGGTTGTGGCCCACCAGTTCCGCGGTCGGCTTGATCTCCGCCACCAGGTCGCCGCTCAGGTAGCGCGAGTTGGTACGCGGGTAGGTGATCGCCTTGTGCTCCTCGTAGAGCCGCTGCGCCGCCGCCAGCGTGCGCCGCGCGCTGAAGCCGTACATCGTGTTGGCGTGGCGCTGGAGGGTGGTGAGGTCGTAGAGGAGCTGCGGACGCTCGCGCTCCTCCTTCTTCTCAAGCTTGGTTATCTCGCCCGGCTGCCCCTCGACGTCCTTGACGATCGTGGCCGCCTGGTCCTCGGCGATGCGCTTGCCGCCGAGATAGCGGCCGACGTAGCGCCGGGCCTCGTCGGCCGAGAAGCGTGCCTCGACGAGCCAGTAGGGCTCGGGCGTGAAGTCGCGGATCGCCTGCTCGCGCTTGACGACGAGCGCGAGCGTCGGCGTCTGCACGCGGCCGAGCGACACGGCGCCGTCGAACGCCGACCGCAGCCGGATCGACGCCGCGCGCGTGGCGTTCATGCCCACCACCCAGTCAGCCTCGGAGCGCGAGCGGGCCGCCGCCTCGAGCGACTCCATCTCCTCGCCCGGCCGCAGGCGCGCGAACGCCTCCTCGATCGCCTTGCGCGTCATCGAGTTCAGCCACAGCCGCTGAACCGGCTTCTTGACCTTCGCCGTCTCGTACACGTACGCGAAGATCAGCTCGCCCTCGCGCCCGGCGTCGCAGGCGTTCACGATCAGGTCGACGTCGTCGCGCGCCATCAGGCGGTGGATTGCGTTGAGCTGCTTCTTCGCCCGCTCGTCGTTGGGGACGAGCTTGAACTTCGTGGGCACGATCGGCAGGTCGGCGTAACGCCACTTCTTGAGCTTCGGGTCGTAGGCATCGGGCTCCGCGAGCCCCACGAGATGCCCGACGGCCCACGTGATCACGTGGTCGTCGCCTTCCAGATAGGTCTTGTCCTTTGCCGACTTGAAGCTGCCCGGCAGCGCATTCGCGATGTCGCGGCCGACGGACGGCTTCTCGGCTACAACGAGTGTCTTGGCCATAAGCGGCTAATCAACATAGAGGCCCAAGGGGATGGGCGTCCACTGCGCCTCCTGCCTACTGACCCTTACTGCGGGCCCAGATACCGCACGTAAACCTGCGCCAGCGCGGGATCCGGGCCGGGCAGGCCGGGTACTTCGACGGTCGGGACCGTCGGCGCGATGACGTCGGGATCGATCAGGGCGGGGACCTGGGAATTGCCGGCGTCCGAGATCTGGGCGACGTTCAGGTCGATGTCCGGGTCGGCGGACTCGAACGGCACGTAGTTGCCGCGGGCGCTCGTGGCGGGGTGCTGGGAGGCGGTGGCCAAGTAGCCGTTGTCCGCGTTGCGCGACTCGAGCGAGACGTTGCCGGTCGGGCGGTTCCAGAGGAAGACGTCGCGCGCGCCGTTGGTGTCGTTGGCCACGCTGCCCGAGGGGCGCAGATTGTCCGCCAGCGAGTCGAACAGGACGAACTCGCCTGCGTCCGAGATCACCGGGTGGTTCGACGGGCCGTCGCCGAGGCCGCTGAACTTGGAGCGCGAGACGATCGCCTGGCGCGGATGCCGGCCGGCGAGGTCGGCCTCGAACACGTCCGAGACTCCGTTGGTGTCGCCGCTCGCGAGGTTGTTTGCCGTGGACTCGAAGGCGACGTATTGGCCGTCGTCGGTCACCGAGGGGTTGATCGAGGGGCCGTTGCCAGCGACGCCCGAGCTGTTGGCGGACACCAGGATCGTCTCGAACTCGAGCACCTGCGCGCCGTGGCCCTTGATGTGTACGTAGTGGCGGTTGAACGTGCGCTCGTAGACATCGGTGGCGCCGTTGCGATCGGCCCGCGAGAGGTTCGTGGCGTCGGAGGCGAACACCAGCGCCTTGCCCGCCCGCGCAATCGAGACGTGCCACGAGTTGCCGTTGGCGGCGCGCCCGTCGCGGCCGGCCGAAGCGAGGAAGGTGAGGCCCTTGAAGCCGGCGTCGTGGCCGCTCGCGTGAAGCACCTTGACGTAGACCTGGCGCGTGGCGCCGGGCGCCGAGCTCGTGACCGAGCTCTTCCAGTTCAGGAGCTTGGTCGAGCGCAGCGCGAGGTTGCCGGCGTCCGAGACGAAGGCCACGCGCTCGCAGTCGCCGTCGACCGCGACCTCGTAGGTCGAGCCGTCTGCCTGGCGGCCGTGCGAGTCGGTCGAGACGCGCACGATCTGCTTGGTCTTGAGGTTGTAGACGAAGGCGTCCGGCTTGCCGTTGGTGTCGCCCGGGACGAGGTTGGACGCGTCCGACACGAACGCGACGCAGCTCGGGGCGTGGTGCGAGTCGCCGTCGACGGCGGGGCGGTAGGAGCGGCCGTTCGCGGGCTGGCCGCCGAGGCCGTGGGAGACGAGGTCGGTGCCGCCGAGCGTCCAGGGCGTGCCGTTCTGGCCCCAAGGCTGCGCGCGGCGGGCGACGAAGACGTCGGTGAGGCCGTTGGTGTCGCCAGGAACGATGTTGGTGGCGTCCGACTCGTAGGCGATGTCGCGCGCGACGCGCTGGTCGTGCGAGACCGCCGCGTTGCGCGAGACGCCGTTCGGCAGGCCACCGTCATAGGCGCGCGAGAGCAGGAAGGTCGTGCGGCTCGAGTCGGCCTGTGCGAAGGCCGTCCCCGCCGGGATGAGAACCGCGCACAGCAAACCCGCGGCGAGCAGACGAATGGAACCCTGCATGCCCGATCTGATCGGCATGCGCGGCCGCCCCTTGAGGCGGCACGCTGTGGCCTAGATACAAGTCGTAGAGCGGGGTCGCACACCGCGGCGCAACCCCTTTGACCGGGATCCCCCAACACGGGTAGCCTGAACGGCGGATGCGGAAGGGCGCTCTTACGCTGCTGCTGGCGCTGGCCGCGTCCGCGCCCATGGCCGCGAGCGCCGCGGCCGCGCCGCTTCCGGGAGACTTCTTCGGCGTCTCCTCGCCCGACCTGATCGGCAACAGCCCGGCCGTGCGGGCGCCGATCCTGGCGGACGAGCGGGCCGCCGGCGTGCGGCTGCTGCGGCAGCTGTTCGACTGGTCCGCGATCGAGCCGAGCGACGGCAGCTTCAACTGGGCCGCCACCGACTCGTTCATGGCTAGCGCCGCTGCCTACGGCATGCAGGTGCTGCCCGTGATGCTCTACTCGCCCACCTGGGCGTCGAGCTGCCCGGGCTCGGCCACTCCGGCGCGCTGCCCGCCGGCGGACGCCACGGACTTCGGCAACTTCGTCGCCGCCGCGGTGGCCCGCTACGGGCCGAACGGCAGCTTCTGGCAGGCCAACCCGAGCGTGCCGAAGCTGCCGATCAGCTCCTGGCAGCTCTGGAACGAGCCGTCGATACCGGCCTACTGGGGCGGCAGCGGCGGCACGCCCAACCCGGCCGAGTACGTCGCGCTGCTGAGGACGGCGGCGCCGATCATCCGCGCCGCCGATCCGCACGCCGAGCTCGTGGCCGCGGGCATCCCCGACAGCAGTCTCCCTGGCGCGATCCCGATGAGCGCGTACGTGAGCGGCATGTACGCGGCGGGCTTCAAGGGGCTGGTGGACGCACTGGCGGTGCACCTCTACGACGACACCCCGTCCAACGCCGTCGGACTGGTCGAGCAGACGCGCGCGACGATGAACGCGAACGGCGACTCCGCCACACCGATCTGGGCCAGCGAGTTCGGCTGGGCGAGCGCGGGCAGCCCCAACAAGTTCGTCACCGACCTCGCGGGCGAGGCGGCCAACCTCAGCGCGCTGATGGGCGAGCTCGTCGCGCGGCACGAGGAGCTGGGGATCCGCGGCCTCGTCGAGTACGACTGGCACGACGCGAGCGACCAGTCGAACACCGCCGACGTCTGGGACAACCACCTCGGGCTCGTCTTCGACGACTACACGCACAAGCCGGCCTACGACGCCTTCCGGGCGCTGGCGATCCACACGCAGCCGCCCGACACGAGCATCGTGTCGGCGCCGACGGGCGCGGTCGTGGCCGGCCCCCAGACCGTCTCCTTCACCGCCACCGAGGCCGGCTCGGACTTCAAGTGCCTGCTCGACGACTCGCCCTGGGCCGACTGCACGAGCCCGCTGCCGCTCGCCGCGCTCGCGCCGGGGCCGCACCGGCTGAGCATCCGGGCCACAGATCCGTACGGCAACCCGGACCCGACCCCGGTCACCGCGAGCTGGCGCGTGGCGGGCCCGGCGCCCAAGCCGCGCGTTGCGCTCGGGGCGAGCGTCAAGACGCTGGCCCGGCGCCTGCGCGGGCTCGACCTCGGCCGGCTCGCCCAGCGACGCAAGCTCAGCCTCGCCCTGAGCTGGCCGGCGGCCGGCCGCCTCAGCGTCAGCCTGCGCGGCCGCGGCATCCTGATCGCGCACGGCTCGCGCCTTCTTCGCCGGCGCGGCTCGGCCGCGCTCGCGCTCACCCTCTCGAAGCGCGGGCGCCGGCTGCTCGCTCAGTCGCGCGAGCTCGCGATCGTCGCCGGCGAGCAGTTCCGGCCCACGAGCGGCGCGCCGGCCTCCTCGGGGCACGCGCGCGTGACGCTGAAGCGGCGCTAGCCGGTCAGCGCGCGCAGGGCCCGGTGCTCACGGGACCGCGCGCCTTCTCGAGTGCTCGTCGTACCAGCGTGTCCGGCACGCCGAAGCCGGTGCGGGGACCGCCGCCGACGCTGGCGGCGAACACCGTCGCGACCACCCTGCCGTCCGCGTCCACCACCGGGCCGCCCGAGTTGCCCGAGCGGACGAGACCGCGGAACGAAGTGATCCGCCGGCGCACCGGCCCGCGGCCGTAGGCGTCCTGGGTGACCACTGTGCTGGTGTTCCCGAGGCGCGCGGGCTCGACGTCGTAGGGCCCGTTGTGCGGGAAGCCGAGCACGGCGCCCGAGGTGCCCGAGCCGGCGTCCACGTTGACAGGCAGCGGCGGCGTGCTCAGCCCGTTGACGCGCAGGACGGCGATGTCGTCGTGCGGATCGAACCAGATCGTCTGCGCCGACAGGTGGCCGCCCACGCCCTGCGGCTGGACGGTCGTGTCGTCCTCCCCCGCGACCACGTGCGCGTTCGTGACTACGATCCCATTTCCCGCCACCCAGCCTGAGCCCTGTACCCCCAAACCGCAAGCGGTACCCAACACCCGGACCACACTGCGGCCGGCAGCGCGCACCTGAGCGTCGCGCGCGATGCGGGTGTTGGGCGCGGGCACGTTGGCGGGCGGGCCGGCGACGGAGGGCAGCGGGTCGAAGCGCGCGAGCGCGTTCAGGAGCGGCCCGCTCGGCGGCAGCGCGCCATTCAGCGCCTGCAGGATCGCGGAGCGCTGGATGTCGTGGCGCAGCTGGCGGGCGCCGGGTGTCTGGAGCGCGACCGCGCCCGCCACCCACACGAGGGCGAGCCCGAAGCAGGCCACGAGCACCGCGCCTGCTGCCCCGTCCACCGTGCCGAGCGCAGGGCCCATCTTGCGCCGCAGCTGGAAGCCGAGCGTCTCGAGCAGAGTGGCGAGCACGCCGCCGAGCGTCACGGCCACCACCAGCGTCACGAGTGGCGCATAGGGCGACTGCGAGCCGCCGTGAAGCAAGAGCGGCGCGATGCGCGATCCGAGAAACGCGCCCACCACGAACCCGCCAAGCGACAGGGCGCCCACGATGAGGCCCTGGATGTATCCCCAGAAGGCCATCACGAGCGTGAAGGCCAAGATGATCCAATCGAGGGTCGTCACGAGGGGGCTAAGACGTTATTCCCACTTTCATGAAGCCCGGCGCAGCCACCTATTCGCGTGAGGCGCGGCGGCGCGCGGTGCGGCGCCGGCGCCAGGCCGCGCTCGCGATCGCCGTCACGGCGCTCGCGTCGCTCGGCCTCGGGGTCGTCTACGGCGCCACGCGCAAGTCGGCGGCCAACAAGGCGGCGCAGGCGTTCACGCGCGCGTGGGAGCGCGGCGATTACGGCGCGATGTACGAGCACCTCAGCGACGCCTCCCAGGACCGGGTCAAGCCGACCGACTTCGTGCGCCGCTACCAGGCCGCCCACGACACGGCCACCACCCTGACGCTCGTGGCCGGCAAGCCGCACGACGAGGCGAACGGCGTCGAGCGAGTGCCGATGACGGTGCGCACGCGCATCTTCGGCCCGGTCCACGCGAGTCTCCTGCTGCACACCGACAAGGGCAAGATCGACTGGTCGCGGAACCTCGTGTTCCCGGGGATTCCGCGCGGCGCCAAGCTCTCGCGTGTGACGGTCGCGCCGCGGCGGGCGAAGATCGAGGCGCGCAACGGCAGGACGATCGTCAGCGGGCCGGCCGACGCACGCCGGTTCCCAAACGGCTCGGTGGCGGAGTCGATCGCGGGCACCGTGGGCCAGCCGAGCACGCCTGGGGACCGCCAGCAGCTGTTCGCCCGCGGCTTCCCGCCGGCCACGCCGGTGGGGCTGTCGGGTCTCGAGCGCGCGTTCGAGGACCAGGTGGCGGGCCAGCCCGGCGGCACGCTCCGCGCGGGCGGCAAGGTGCTGGCGCATGCGCCGGCCAAGCCCGCCCACGCGCTGCGCACCACGATCGACCTCGGCGTGCAGGCCGCCGCCGTGTCGGCCCTCGCAGGCCGCTTCGGTGGCATCGCCGCGCTCGACGCCCGCAGCGGCGAGGTCCGTGCCCTCGCGGGCGTCGCGTTCTCGGCGCCGCAGCCGCCTGGGTCCACCTTCAAGCTCATCACCGCCACGGCCGTGCTCGAGGCCCACGACGCCCGCCTCGGCAGCGAGTTCCCGGTGCAGGACAAGGCGACGATCGACGGCGTCGACCTACAGAACGCCAACGGCGAATTCTGCGGCGGCACCTTCGCCCAGAGCTTCGCCAAGTCGTGCAACTCCGTGTTCGCCCCGCTGGGCGTGAAGGTGGGCGCCACGAAGCTCGTGCACGCGGCGGAGCGCTACGGCTTCAACGAGCAGCCGTCGATCCCGGGCGCGCTGCCCAGCACGATTCCCGGGCCGAGCTCGATCGGCTCGGAGCTCGCGCTCGGCTCGACCGCGATCGGGCAGGGCCAGGTGCTGGCGACCCCGCTCGAGATGGCTTCCGTTGCTCAGACGATCGCCTCGCGCGGCATCCGCCACCGGCCCACGCTGCTGCCGGGTGAGCCGCCCGGCAAGCCCGTGCGCGTGACCTCGCGCAAGATCGCCAAGCAGATGCGGACACTGATGCTCGGCGTCGTGCAGTACGGCACTGGCGTCCGCGCCGCGATCCCTGGCACCACGGTCGCCGGCAAGACCGGCACCGCCGAGCTCGAGACCACCGTGCCGAAACAGGGCGAGGCCCCGCCCCCCTCCGAGAACGAGGAGCCGCCGGGAAGCAAGACCGACGCCTGGTTCGCCGGGTTCGCCCCGGCGACCCACCCGAAAATCGCCGTCTGCGTGATGCTCGTGAGAGCAGGCGCAGGAGGAGACACGGCAGCACCAGCGGCAGCGCAGGTATTGAGCGCAGGCCTGCAGTAGGAGTTCGGAGTGCGGAGTTCGGAGTTCGGACTAGATGTCCAGCTCAATCCGCTGGTCGTCCGGAACCGGCCCTGGCCCCTGCGGATTGATCTCCAGATCGAGCGGTCGGTTCTCGATCGCCGGCACCGGGATCTTGAACAGCAGCAGTGAGCCGCCGATCGGGCCGGTCGCCGGCGCGCTGCCCGGCGTCGGCACGCACTGCTTGGCGCTCAGCGGCCGCGGCTGGTAGGAGAACACGTCGCTCCTCGGCAGCCGCGTGGGGTAGTACTGCTTGTTGTCGGTGTCGATGATGCGGAAGTTGTTGACCGGCGTCGACGCACCGCCGTGGGTGTGGTTGACGTCGTTGCACACCTGGATGAAGACGCCGTAGTAGTTGAAGCCGGGAGGCGCCTCGGGGCCCTGGTAGTAGTCGTGGTCCTCGGGGTCGCGCAGGTTGAGCTCGCGCGTGATGAAGACCGTGTAGCTGAGCCCGTTGACCTTCACGGCCAGCCCTTCGCCCTCCGGGGACACGTGGTGCTTGGTGCAACCCGACAGGGCTCCCATAGCGAGGGCGCCGAGGGCGAGCACTATGGCCGTGCGCTTCATGCGGTCGCGCAGTTTAACGACCCCGGCTGCCATCAGAAGCTGCCAAAGCGGGCGGCCTTGGCGGGCTCGTAGCCGGCGATGGTGGCGCGCGCGAGCGGGGCCTCGGGACGCTCCTCGAAGATCTTCCTGAGCCGCGCCAGCGAGACCTTGATCTGCCGCTTGAGCCAGCGCCGCGCGCCGAGGCTCTCCTTGAAGGCGTCGAGGCGGGTGGCCGGCTCGGTCCAGAGCACGAGCTCGACGCGCGTGGCGCTGCCGAGTGGCTCGAGCGTGTACTCCACGAAGCCGGGCGTGCGTCCCAGGCGGTTGAGGCGCAGCTTCTCGCGGATCGAGCGCGGGCGCGCGGCCTCCACGATCGCCACCTCCACCCAGGTCTTGTCGCGGGGCGCCTTCAGCTCGAAGCGGGCAGCGGCTCCCACGCCGGCGGAGCGCGGCCGCGTGAGGCGGTAGTCGCGCTGGTAGTGGTCGCACCAGGCCACCCGGGCGGCGAGATCGACCACCAGGTCGTACACCTCCTCGCGCGGCGCGGAGATCGTCACGTGTGCCCGGATCGGACGCATTGCGGCCGGGGATTCTATGGAGCGTCCGGCGCGAGCGCGGCGCGCGCCGTGGTCAGGCGGCCTTCGGCACTACCGAGATCCGCACCTCGCCGGCGTGCACGCGCTCGGAGCGGAGCGGGGCGCGCTCCGGCTCCGGGAGCGACTGCAGGCAGAGCGAGCAGAGCACCTTGTCGGACTCGAACACGTGCAGCAGCTCGCCGGCGACCGGCGTGCGGCGGCAGCTCGAGCAACTCGAGCGGCCGTGGCCGAGGGCGTGAAGGCTGCGGCGGAGAATGAGCGAGGCGAGTTCCATGGCGGCTGTCTTCTCTGGCCGTCCGGCCTTCCCTCTCGCTGCAAGACCCCTCTCGGGGCTGGCGGCGACCCCTCTCGGGACTGGCCGCAACCGCTCCCCGGACGCGCCCGAACCCCTCTCGGGCCCAGGTTTGTCTGGGTGAGACAAAACGGCCCAAATTGGGTAGGACTTTTGGCCAAAACTGACTATTTTTTCGCAGTTTCCGGGGTTTCTTGCCCTTGGAAAGCCGCCTCTTCATCGTTATCATCCGCACGATCACCCAGCTGGGAGTGACAATGGACGCTTACACCGCCGGCACACTTGCCGGGGCCGGATCGTTTCGATGCGAAACCTGCGGCTTCGGCGTCGCTCTTCACGAGCGCGATGAAATACCGGCGTGCCCCCACTGCAACAGTGGCCGTTTCAGGCGCGCCTCGATTTTTGGAGACCACAGCGAGCTGGAGCCGATCGGCACCCACGAGGTCGAAACGCCGGGCTGGCTGGAGAGCGCGCGCGGGGCGCTCGTCGCGGACGGCGACTACGTCGCCTTCCAGGAGGACGACCGCGTACGCGTCGTCACGATTCAGGAGGGTTGGACGCGGATCGGGCGCAGCCTGGCTGCTCACGTCCGCTTCGACGACCCGACGGTCTCGCGGCGGCACGCGCTGCTCCACCGCGAGCAGGGGAGCGTGCGTCTGCTGGACGACCGCAGCCTCAACGGCGTTTTCCTCAACGGCGAGCGCGTGGATTGGCACGAGCTCGAGGACGGAGACGAGGTCGTGATCGGCCGTTTCCGGCTGTACTTCATCAGCCTTGCCGGGGAGAGCCGCAGCGGGCAGCCCGAGGAAGTCGGGAGTGCATACCGCTGACGTGCGCGCACGCCAGCGCCTCTAGCTGAGGCGCCGGCTGAGGGAGAAGGAGTGAGAGAGATCGAGGGCCCCCGAGTCGGGGCCCTCGGGCTTTCTGGACGCTCGGCGCCGTCGCGGGCGAGCGTCCTTGCGCTCCGTGCTCGGCCGTGTTCATATGGATCCACATTCCGTCCTCAGCGCGGCGAGGTCCCGACTGGTGCCCGGGACCTCGCCGTGGGTGCCAGTCTTTGCTCCGCATGGCGAAGCTCGAAAAGGCCGACTGGTGGACGATCCGCAGGGCCCAGAACCGCAAGCCCGCGACCTACCGCTGCCCCTTCTGCGGCAACTACCTCGCCTCGATGTCAGAACACGTGCTGATAGCGCCAGAAGGCGACACATCGCGCAGGCGTCACGCGCATACGCAATGCGCCGCGGCAGCACGAAAGGCAGGCCGCCTACCGAGCAGGGACGAATGGAGAAAGAAGCAACCAAAGCCCCCGAGCCTGCTATCGCGCCTGCTTCGCCGAGCGAGTGACTAGTGATCAGTGACTAGTCACTAGTCACCAGTCACTAGCTACTCGGTCGAAACGGAGGGATCCGTCTGCTCTTGCTGCGGCACCGACATCACGAAATGCCGTTCCGGCTCGGCCGCGAGATCCATGATCCGCAGCGCCTCGTCGGGCTGGCCGGTGCCGCGCAGCTGCTCGGCGTAGTGGCCGAGCAGCTCCTGGACGTCGAGCACGCCCTCCGCGTCGAGCTCCTCGAGCGCCACCTTGGCGCCCTTGCCGCGACGGCGGATCAGCGCCTCGCGCGTGAGGCCCCAGTCCGCGTTCACGCGCAGATAGACGCGACCGCCGGTCTGGCCGGCGC
The DNA here is from genome assembly GCA_036494715.1 of Thermoleophilaceae bacterium. Taxonomy (GTDB): domain Bacteria; phylum Actinomycetota; class Thermoleophilia; order Solirubrobacterales; family Thermoleophilaceae; genus JAICJR01. The sequence goes on along the minus strand of DASXNY010000214.1, from coordinate 4,124 downwards.
AGAACCACGGGCCTGGGTCGCCGAGCACGACGGCGCGGCCACTCGTCATGTACTCGAACGCGAAGCCCTTGATGTTGGCTCGGTCCGCGACGCAGCCGAGCTCGTCCTGCAGGGCGCCCTCTGGTTCGCCGCCGATCACCACGTCGGCGCCGGACAGGCGGATGCAGAAGCGTGAGTCCGCGTTGCCCTGCACGAACAGGCGCCCGCGCTGGGCGCCGTAGGCGAACGACTTGCCCACCGAGCCGTTGACGCGGCGGCCGAAGCGGTTCTTGCCCTTCATGATCGCGACCTTGCCGCCCAGCATCGTCTTGGCCACACCGTCTTGGGCGCCACCCTCGACGGTGATGTCGACGCCGTAGACGTTGAACGCGCCGAGCCCCTGGCCGGCCACCGAGCCGCCGTCGAAGTGGATCGAGGCGAGCGTGTCCTCGTTCGCGAGCGGCGCCGTCTCGGGGTGGAAGATGCGCGCGCGGGCCAGTTCGCCTGCGAGCTCGGTGCCGAGCACGCGGTCGTCGGAGGTGGCGGGGCGCGGGTAGGAGCGGCGCACGAGCGTGCCGGCGCAGACCTCGGTGGCGAGCGCCGCCACCTCGTGCGAGACCACCTTGGGACGCATCCGGATTGGCCGCGCCACGACGAGCCCGGGCTCCGAGCGCTGCTCTTCCGGCACGGGGAGATCAAGTGGCTCGAGGTCGAGGAACTCCTCGAGTGGCTTGATCAGCTCGGACACGTCGACGTGGTCCCTGTGCCGCGCCTGCACGAGCAGGTCGGACCGGCCGACCAGGTCCTGGCCGCGCTCGTAGCCGAGCTCGGCGCAGATCTGGCGCACCTCCTCGCCCATAGCGCTGAAGAAGCGCGTACACGATTCGGCGGCGCGCTCGAACTCCTGCGGCGTGAACTTCTTGAGGCCCTTCATGTCGGCCTCTTCCTTCGTCTCGATCTGCGTGGCGATGCCGACGTGGCAGGTGTCGAGCTGGCAGCCGCGGCAGATCGTGCAGCCGAGCGACACCATCGCGAGCGTGCCGAAGCCGACGCGGTTGGCGCCGAGGCAGTGCAGCTTCACGATGTCCCAGCCGTGGCGATAGCCGCCGTCGGCCCAGATCTCCACGCGGTTGCGGATGCCGGCCTCCATCAGCGCCAGGTGTACGGCGCGCGTGCCGATGTCGGACGGCAGGCCTACGTGGCGCAGGGCGTGCGAGCGCGCGGCGCCCGTGCCGCCCTCGAAGCCGGACAGCGTGATGATGTCGGCGCCCGCCTTGGCGATGCCGACGCCGATCGTGCCGATATTCGGCACCACCGGCACCTTCACGGACACGCGCACGTCGGGGTTGGCGGTCTTAAGCTCGTCGATCAGCTCCGCCAGGTCCTCGATCGAGTAGAGGTCGTGGTTGTTGGAGGGCGAGATCAGGTCGGTGCCCACCGACGCGTTACGCGCCTGGGCGACCTTCTCGGTGACCTTCTTGGCCGGCAGGTGGCCGCCCTCGCCGGGCTTCGCGCCCTGGCCGATCTTGATCTCGACGAGGAAGGACGAGTTGACCATCTCACTCGTCACGCCGAAGCGCCCGGACGCGACCTGCTGGCCGCGCCACTTCGGGTACTTGCCGTACATGTCCTGGATCTCGCCGCCCTCGCCGTTCATGGCGATGATGTTGGCCCGCATCGCGGCCTCGGCGTAGGAGCGGTAGGCCACCTCGCCCTGCGACCCGAAGCTCATCGACGAGATCACGATCGGGTACGAGTGCAGGCCGACGCTCGGGTCCGAGTCCGCGATCGGCTGGCGGTCCGACGTCACGTCAAGGATGTGGCGCAGGGAGATCGGCTGCTCGATCTCGAGCTCGCGCACCTTCTCCGAGTAGTCCTCGTAGCTCGCGCCGCCGTTGGCCGCGGCGATCGCCGCCTTGTAGACCTTGGGGTAGAAGTGGAACGTCTTGGCGGGCTTGCCGCCCTCGTCCTCGCCGGCGAGGATGCGCTGGCGCTCGTCCGCGTCGGCGTCGAGCTGCGAGAAGCCCGTGCCGCCCTTCTCGGACCCGAAGTACGTGGGTGAGTCGAACAGCGTCGTCAGCTCGGGGGCGAGCCCGATCGAGGAGAACAGCCGCGCGTAGCCGCGCAGCTCGTGGATCCCGATCGTGGAGATCACCTTCTCGATCCCCTTGCGCATCGCCGAGCCGAGGTTGTCGATGTCGGTGCGGTAGTCGTCGACGCAGGCCACCTCGAGCATCACGTAGGGACAGACGCCGTCGGCGCCGAGACCGAGGGCGAGCACCACGTCGTGCACGTTGCGGATCGCGCCGGAGCGCAGCACGATGCCGCAGCGGCGGCGCAGGTTGGGCTCGGTCGGGTCCACATAGGCCTCGCGCAGCGCGAGATCCACGGCGGCGAGCGCGAGGTGCGGGTCGAGATAGCGGCGGTCGCCGTCGTAAGCGGTGCGGTCCGAGAGCACGAGCAGCTCCGCGCCCTCACGCGCCGCGATCGTGGCCTCGTGCTTGAGCCGCTCGATCGCGCCCTTGGTGGTCTCGGACTCGAGCGCCGAGATGTCGAGCACCTTGCCGCGCCCGCGGAACACCTCCCAGATGTCCTCGAGCAGGTAGGTCTTGTGCTCCTTGGCCACCTCGCGGTAGACCGAGTCCGACAGCGGCGCGAGCCCGTCGTGGCCGCCGAGGATGATCGGGAACGCGGTCTCGATCGTGCGCGGCTCTGGGTCGAGACCCCAGGCGCCCGGCCGGGCGCCGAACACCGCGCGGCACGAGAAGTGCTCGACCTCGCGCTCGCGGTCGATCGCCGGGTTGGTGACGACGGCCACCGACTCCTTGAAGTAGTCGGCGAGGTTCTGGCGTTCGGGCGAGAGGCACGCGAGCGGGCCGTCATAGCCCAGCGAGCCGATCGGCTCGGCGCCGGTGGCGGCCATCTGCTGCACGAGCTTCATGTCGTCGCGCTGCCAGCCGAAGCCGCCGAGCACGCGGTCCTCGACCTTCACCGGCTCGGCCGGGCCGGCCGCGGTGTAGCCCGGAATCTCGGGGCCCTGGAGCGGGCCGCCCACCGGGATCATCTGCGCGTAGCCGTGCACCGGGTCCTTGCCGGTGCGCTGCACCCAGCGCTCCCAGGTGAGCCACTGGAGCTGGATGTGCTGGCGCAGCTTGGCCTCGCCCTTCTTGCGGTTGAGCGAGATCATCAGCTTCTCGCCCGGCGCGAGCGGCTTGGGCTCCTCCACCGTGTCCTCGACGGGCACGACGCCCGGCTCGGAGGAGAACGCGTACGAGCCGCTCGTCTCAACCAGCCAGAGCGGGCGCAGGCCGAGCGCGTCGACGGAGAACACGAGCTCGTCGGCGTGGCGCGACAGGAGCGCGACGGGGCCCTGAGCGAACGGGCCGAACGCCTGGCGCAGGTACATATAGAAGGGCCGCAGCTCGTCGGGGAGCTGCTTGACCTCGTTGACGATCGGCGGCAGCACCAGCTCGAGCGCCTCCACGAGCGACAGCGACCCGCGGTGCACCAGCGACTCGACCGTGCGGTTCAGGTCCTGGGAGTCCGAGCCGTCGGGGTGAATCGGCACGTTCAGCATACGCGCCTCCTGGCGCAGCTTCGCGATCGTGTTGATCTCGCCGTTGTGGCCCAGCAGGGAGAAGGGCTGAACGCGCTTGAAGGACGGCCAGGTGTTCGTGGAGTAGCGGTTGTGGCCGATCACGGCCGCCGTCTCGGCCCGCTCGTCGAGCAGGTCCGGGTAGTAGTTGCCGAGCACCGAGGGCGCGCCCATCACCTTGTAGACGCAGGTGTCGGTGGAGAACGACGCCACGTGCACGTCCAGCTCCTGCTCGAGCGCCACCGTCAGCTCGAAGCACAGCCGCGCCTCGCCGGTCAGCCCGCCCACCTGCCAGAAGATCGGCTCCTCCTCGCGAGCCGTCGGCCCGAGGGCGCTCGAGTTCACCACGTCCTGACGCTCGGCCAGCACGCGCAGGCCGAAGCGGCTCATGATGTCGCGCGCCCTGGCCTTCGTCTCCTCGGCGTTGCCGCCCTTGCGGGCGATGAACACGTGGCCGACCACGAACTGCGGGTCGAGCGCCAGGTGCGACGCGTGGCCGCCGGCGCGGATCTCCTCCGCCCAGATCCTGCGCGGGATGTCCAGCAGCAGG
>DASXNY010000213.1:0-5281 GCA_036494715.1 Thermoleophilaceae bacterium | reverse complement strand
CTGCCAGCCAGGGTCGCTCGTCGGGGCGCAGCTCGCGGACGGAGAGCTCGGTGTGGCTCGCGGCGGGCATGCTCGCCGCCGAGCTTACGCTCGCTCCATGGCAGCCACCGCTGACGATTTGGCGACGATTAGAATGGCCGGACACGCTCGCGGGCGAAGTGTTGTGGTTGCACAGAAGCCTTCCAAGCTTCTAGGGCGGGTTCGATTCCCGTCGCCCGCTTCGCTCTAGAGCCAAAGGATCGACTTCCTGCGGGGAGCCAGGGGAGTAACGAGTGAGCCGCTTGACCTGCCCGAGTGGCAGGCCGGCCTCAGCTCGCCCGGGGACGATTGAATACCGACCCTCGCCGACCCAAAGGCCCGATCGCCATGTCCCGACAACTCACGATCCCTGCCGCGGACACCCAGCTCTACGCGGTCGACACCCCGGGCGGCACGCCTCCCCGGGGACCTCGGCCGACTACTCGGTAAGGGCGGCGGTCGACGACATCGAACGTCCGATCCTCGTCCGGTGGTCTTACGGCGCCACGATCGCGGTGCGCTACGCCGCCCAGCACCCCGGGCAGGTGGGCGGGCTGGTACTGATACACGGCGCTAATCCGATCGCGATGTTCGACGAGGCCGGGGAGCAGAAGGTCCGGAAGCAGTTCCGCCGGCTGGGGTGGATCATGCGCATCCTGGCGGCGCTTGGCCGTTCGGCCCGGATGGCTCCCGCCGAGTCCGCGGACGACGTGATCGAGATGGACGCCGTCAACGGCGAACTCGGGCCCGACTTCCCGGCGCTGGCGTCCCCGACCGTGTTCGTGGTCGACACCGGAGCCCACTCGGGGCCACCGAGGAGGAGATGCGCACGGTGCGCGCCGCGGCCGCGGCCGCCGACGCCGAGGCGAGCAACGAGCGCGTGTCCGTATTCGCGACAACGCCCCACAAGCACACACAGATCCTGAGCAAGGCGCCCGACACCGTGGTCGCCGCGATCGAGGACGTCATCCATCGGTCTCGCTGACCGGCGCTCGACACAGACACACGGGGCAGGTCAGACTCGCGCCTCTGGCCCGCTGGAGCTACTGCTCGAACACCATCGTTGCCCCACAACTTGGCTGGACGCAGCCTTGCCTCGTGTTGTGAGGCGCGGGGTCACACATCTGCCTCTTCGTCGGCGGGGCGCACTTCCCGGCGCCGCCTGCAACGTCGCCCTGCTGTTCAGCCGGAGCCTCTAGATCCTCGATCTGCTCTTCAGCGGCTTCCTTGGCGCGTTCGTCATCTGTCATCTCTCAGCCCTCAGTCCGAGTCGATCAGGACCCGATAAACGGCGGTGTGTGGTGCGCGTACGGCGCGTCCACTGAATTCGTCGAACCGCTCCGCTAGTTCGTTGGCGCCACCGGGAAGGCAGTCGAAGCCTTGCGAACGGCTGGTCGGTGGCGGGCTCTCTTTGGGCAGCGCGACTCTACACCCGCTGTCCATACCGAACCGATTGGGGGACGGGTCCCGCGAGTGTGGCGTAGTGGGCCTAGAATGGCCCTGGCGAGATCCCGTCGCCCGCTTCGGGGCGTGGCGCAGTCTGGTAGCGCACTCGGCTGGGGGCCGAGCGGTCGCTGGTTCGAATCCAGTCGCCCCGATGAAGGAACGGCCCGCATTTGCGGGCCTTTCCTGTGTCCGGCCGTGCTCAGGTGGTCGCGTGGGCGGCTTCGCCCTCAGCTTCGGCGTCGGAGGCCGCGGCGTCCTTGTTCGTCGGCACCACGAACAGCGGGCACGGTGCTATGTGAAGCAGCCGCGTGGTGATGCTCCCCACGAGCAGCCCGCCGAGATGCGTGTGACCGCGGGTCCCTACGACGATCAGGTCCGCGTGGATGTCCTTCGCGGCCTCGGCGATCGTCTGCGCCGGCCCCTCGCCGATGGCCACCTGCACGATCCGCTCGGTCGAGTTGATCCCCGCGTCGCGCAGCTCCTTCGCCTGCCGCTCGATCTTGGCGCGGACATCCTCCTCGTCGGCGATCACGTGCTGCCCCCCGCCGCGACCGATGATCAGCTGGTCGGCGTGGACGATGAGCACCTCGGCGTTGTTCTCCGTAGCGAGCGACTTGACGAAAGGCAACGACCGATCGGCGGCCGCCGACCCGTCTGTCGCCCAGACGATGGATTTGAACATCGTGCCCTCCTTTCGGGCATTTCCGGTTGAGGCAAGCGACCCGACGCATCCTCGGCGCTCGCGTAGGGAGCAGCATCGGTGAAAGCTCCCCCGGCCAGCGTCCGTAGTTACTACGGATTCGCGGCACCGCGCCGCTTCCTCGGCCGCGGCGATAGGTTGCGCGCGATGGCGCCGATCAAGCTGGTGATTGCCGATGATCACGCCGTTGTGCGAAGGGGGTTGCGGTTGCTGCTCGAGGCGGAGCCCGACTTCGAGGTGGTGGCCGAGGCCGGCGACGTCCAGTCGGCGTTGCGTTATGTGCGTGCGCACCGCCCGGGCGTGTTGGTGCTCGACCTGAACATGCCGGGCGAGCCCAGCCTGCCCGCGATCGGCATGTTCCTCGCGGCGTCGCCGGGGATGCGGGTCGTGGTGCTGACGATGCAGAGCGATCCGGCGTTCGCGCGCGAGGCCCTGCGGGCGGGGGCACTCGGCTATGTGCTCAAGGAGGCTGCCGACGCCGAGCTCGTCGAGGCCGTACGGCTGGCGGCGCAGGACCGCACGTACCTGCACCCCGAGCTTGGGACGAGGCTGGCGGCCGCGCCGCCGGAGCAGCAGGGCCCGCCCGACGGCCTGACCGAGCGCGAGCTCGAGGTGTTGCGCCTGATCGCCTTGGGTCACACCAACAGCGAGATCGCCGGGCAGCTCTTCCTCAGCGTGCGCACCGTCGAATCCCACCGCGCGCACATCCAGCAGAAACTGCGGCTCTCCACCCGCGCCGAGCTCGTCCGCTACGCACTCGACCACAAGCTCATCGGCGGCTAGGCCGGGTCAACCTGGTCGTCCGCCGGCAGAAGGTCGTCGTGGAGCGAGCCGTAGTCCACGGCCTACGCGAAGCCGCCACCGAGCGCCAGGGCGCTTGTGGCGGGCGGCGGCCCTCGCGCGGCGGTACGATCGTCTGCAAGGACTCAGCGCAGATGACTGACAACCGGACCGCCGTCGTATCGGAGCGCCCGGCCCCAGGCGACTCCGGCTGGCCTGCCCTCTTCAGGTCGGCGTTCAAGAGTTCCCTGAATCCGATGGTCCTGGCGGATGCCCGCCGCCGTGTGATCGACATCAATCCCGCCGCCGTGAAGGTGCTCGGCCGTGGCCGCCGCGCACTGCTCGGGCGCCACGTCTGGGAGTTCGTGCAGGGCGGGCCGCTCATCCCCGAGGACCGCTGGCGCGAGGTGATGATGGGCGACCAGTTCGTCGGGCAGGCGACGATACTCGCGGCGGGCGGTGAGAGGGTCCTCGTGGAGTGGGCCGGGCATCCCGAGACGGTCACCGGGAGGCGGCTCGTCCTGTTCGTGGCGCTGCGGACCTCGCGCTGGGGACGGCACTTCCGCCGTGAGGTCAATGGGGACGAGGTCGGCGGCGAGCTGTCGGACCGCGAGCGCCAGATCGTCCAGCTCGTGGCGCTCGGGCAGAGCGGGCCGGAGATCGCCGAGCAGCTGCACATCTCTCACAACACCGTGCGCACGCACCTGCGCAACGCGATGGTGAAGGTCGGCGCTCGCTCGCGTGCGCAGCTCGTGGCGAAGGCGCTCGGGGACGGGCACGTGCCCGGCTGACGCGCGCAGAGGCCACAAATCGCGCAACCGCAGTATGGGCGCCCGGCCCGCCAGCAGGCACGATTGGGTGGTGCCCTTCGGAGAAGCATCTTGCTGTCGGTAGAGCCGGGTACCCGGCTCGCTGATCTCAGCTGCGGCGTGTGCCATGCGCGCGTCCGCGTAGGGGAGATGGTGCTACTCGCGTATCGGCACGGCAGTCCGAGCGTGATTCACGCTCACGTCTGCCATGCGTCGCCGCTCAGGGGGAGCGCGCCAGCAGCCGCCGCCGGTGAGTCCCAACTCGCAGCTTGATCCTGGACGAGTTGGAGCTCACCCTTCCGCCGCTCTTCGCGGAGGCGTGCGGCTACCGTGGCAGGGCCCGCTTCGTCGGGCTCTGCTGGATTCCGGGCGCCGGCGAGCTGTGGTGGTCTGACGACGGCCACGCCACGCTCGGCAGCGGCGAGGCGTTCGTCACCCTCTGCCGCCACCCGGCCACCACACATGTGCTCGCGCGCTACGAGCTCGGGGCGCTCGACGACGGCACCCGGCCTTGGCTGATCGTCGACCGCGACCGGCGCAGGATGAGCGTCGGTTCGCCGCGCGCGGTGTGGCGCAAGCTCGAGTCCCAGGCCGATGGCCGACCGTCGTGGCGCGGCGTGGCCTCGCAGCATCCGCTGCGCCAGCGCGAGCTCGTGCGCGGGGTGACCGCCTGGCTCGACTGGATGGGCCTGCGCGGCGCCGGCGGCTAGCGCGGCGAGAGCACCACCACGGGTATCTCGCGGCTCGTCTTCTTCTGGTACTCGTAGTAGCGCCCGTGGTTGCCGTCGTTCGTGAGCTTCCAGAGGCGCTCGAAATCGGGATCGGAATGGCCCACCTCGCGCGCACGAACAGGCTTGCGCTCGCGCCCGACCTGGATCTCGACGTCCGGGTTCGCACGCAGGTTGAAGAGCCAGGCGGGCGGTTGCGGGCGGCCGCCGACCGAGGCCACGACCAGGTAGTCGTCGCCGTCGCGCGCGTACACCAGGCTGTTCGTACGCTGCTGGCCTGAGCGCCTGCCTGTGGTGCGCAGCATGAGGCAGGGAACCCCGATCATGTGATGTCCAAAGCGTCCGTCGGTGCGCTGGTAGATCGCGTCGTGCGCGCGCAGGATCACTTCCGTCGCGTTCATGCGCGCAGCCTACGGCTAAACGGGGGGGCGCGGGGCGCGCAGCTCGATCCGCTCGGCCGGCGCGAGCAGCATCGTCAGCCCCGTACGCGGGTCGCGCGGCGAGGCGCGCTGCTCGCGCAGAACGAGCGCCGCCCACGGCTTGCCCACGTCGAGCTCCGGCGCCAGCTCCGCCGCGAGCTCGCGCGGTACCCAGCCCACCTGCGCGCCACCGGCGTTCACCGCGATCGCGTTCGGGTCGTGCTCGTTGGCGTGGTCGCGGTGCAGCTCGAGCGGCCGGCCGGGCGCCGCCGCGTCCGACCCGAGCGCCTCGGCGTGGTGGCGTCCCGCGCCGGCCACGCCCGCCACGCGCAGGCCCTGGGCGGACAGCTCGGGCGCGCCGCGCGCCAGGTAGCGGCCCGA
>DASXNY010000212.1:0-8775 GCA_036494715.1 Thermoleophilaceae bacterium | reverse complement strand
GAGATCACCGTGAACAGGAACGTCGTCTTGGTCGCGCTCCAGAAGGCCGACGACGTGAGCGCGTCGCGGTAGTTGTCGAGCCCCACCCAGCGGGACAGGCCCGGATGGATGACGCTGTACTGATTGAGCGAGAGCCAGATGGCGTATCCGATCGGATACGCCGCGACGATCGCGATGACAATCAGCGACGGCGCCACCATCGACGCCGCGAGGCGCCGCTCCGAAAGACCGGAGCGGCGACGCCCGCGGGGTCGTGCTGCAACCGTTGCCTGGGCTGCGCTCACGCTCTGCGCCTAGAACGTGGTGAGCGCCTTGTTGATCTGACTCTGCGCCTTACTCAGCGCGCTCTTGGGCGACGTGCCGCTCGAAAGCGCCGAGTAGACGTTGTTGTAGATCGCCTCACTGATCTGCGGATACACGGGCGAGACCGGACGCGGCTTGCCCTGCTGCACCGCCTTGAGCAGCTCGGGTGCGAACGGCTGGCTCTTCTTCACCGACGCGTCGTTGTAGGTCTGTGTGAGCACCGCCGGCAGCGACGACTTGATGAAGAACTTCTTCTGGGCCGAGGGGCCCGTCGCGAAGTTGATGAAGCTCAGCGCCGCACCCGGGTTCTTCGAGTACGTCGAGATCCCGAGGTTGTAGCCGCCGAGGATGCTGGCGGCCTGGCCGTTGCCGAACTTGGGCAGCGGCTCGAGGTTGAACTTCACGTGCGCCGCCTTCGCGAGCGAGTACACGTACGGCCAGTTGCGCAGCAGTGCGACCTTGCCGGACTGGAACGCGTTGCGCGACTCCTCCTCCATGTAGGTGAGGTTGGTCTTCGGCGCCGCGCCGTCCTTGATGCCCTGCTGCATGAACGAGAGCACCTGCTCGGCCTGCGGCGAGTCGATCGTCGCCTTCTTGCCGTCGGCCGACAACACCGAGCCGCCGTTGCTGTAGAGCAGTTCGAGGAAGTCGACGGTCAGGCCCTCGTAGCGTGCGCCCTGGTAGCCGATGCCGCCGTCCTGCTTGGCCATCTGGTAGGCCTGCTGCCAGGTGGTCGGCGGGTTCTTGACCTTGCTCGTGTTGTAGTAGAGGAAGCCCGCGTTCGTGTTGAACGGGACCGCCCAGAACTTGTTGTTGATCTCGGCGGTCTTGAGCGTGGACGGGATGAACTCGCTCTGACGCGCCTGGATCGCTGGGGTGACGTCTCGCAGCCAGCCCTGCGCCGCGAACTCGGCGGTCCAGGTGACGTCCATGCCGAGGATGTCGCACTCGGATGACTTGGCCTGCTCGCGCTGTACGAGCTGCGTGCGCTGGGCGTCGGCCGAGGTCGGGAGCTCCAGCAGCTTCGCCTTCACGCCCGGGTTCTGCTGGTTATAGAGCTTGACCACCTGACTGAACGCGCCCGTGGTGTCCTTGCCGATGCACCAGGTCACGCTGCCCTTTGGGCTCTTGGCCATGTCGGGCGTCACGGTCTTGGCATTGCTGCCAACGCCTGCCACCGTCGTGCCGCCACCACTGCTGCTGCCGCCGCTGCTGCCGCAACCTGCAGCCACCGCGGCGCAAGCGAAAACGGCCGCCGCGCTTGCGAGCTTCCTATTCAAGATCACCCTCCTCGTGTGGGGGCCACCCACGACGGCGCCCCCTGGGTAAAACAAGCCTTCGGCCGGTTCCTACCCGCCCGGGGCTACCGCGAATCGCCGCTGCTTGTTAAGCGCGGATTTGTCAGGCGCTTAATCACCGATCACCTTCACGATCAACCGTTTGTCGCGCTGCCCGTCGAATTCGCAGTAGAAGACCGCCTGCCAGGGGCCGAGATCGAGGCGGCCGTCGGTGATCGGCAGGATCACCTGGTGGTGCATGAGCATGTTCTTGAGGTGCGCGTCGCCGTTGTCCTCGCCGCCGCGGTGGTGGCGGTAGTCGCCTGAGTCCGGCAGCAGCTCGCGTGCCACGTCATTCGGCGGCTCCTGCCAGGTGGCGGGCGCCACCTTGTCGAGCCACTCGAGCGCGTCCGCATGCAGACCGGGCTCGTCGTCGTTCACCCACACGCCCGCGGTGATGTGCATCGCCGAGACGAGCACGAAGCCCTCGCTCACGCCCGAATCGTCGACCGCCTGCTGCACGTCCGCGGTGATGCGGACGAACTCGCGCCGGCGCTCAGTGTGGAAAGTTCGATAGACCGTATGGCTCTTCAATGACTTCTCCCGTGTCGAACTCGGACGAGCCGCACATGATCGCCGCATGAACCTCGGGCTGACCGGCCGGGCCTGCGTGGTCAACGGCGCCAGCCGCGGCATCGGGCTCGCAACCGCGCGCATGCTGTGCGAGGAGGGCGCGGGCGTGCTGCTCGTGGCGCGCGGCGAAGAGGGGCTGCGCGACGCGCTCGAGGAGTGCGCGGGGGCCGAGGGGCGCGCCCAACCGTTCCCGCTCGACGCGACGGCGGCGGACGCGGGTGAGCGCGTGGCCGAGGAGTGCGAGCGTCAGTTCGGCTCGCTCGACGTGCTCGTGAACAACTCCGGCACGAGCTCGGTGACCCCGCTCGAGGACCTGCGCGACGAGGACTGGGAGGAGCAGTGGCGGCTCAGCGTGCTCGGGCCGATGCGCCTGATGCGCGCGGCCGCGCCGCGCATGGCGGAGCGCGGCTGGGGGCGGATCGTGAACGTGGCATCCTCGTCCGGCAAGCGGCCGTCGCAGACCAACATGGCCTACTCGGTGGGCAAGGCGGCGCAGCTGTCCCTGTCGCGCGCGTTCGCCGACCTCTACGCGCGCGAGGGAGTGCTGGTGAACGCGGTCGCCCCCGGCCCCGTGGCGTCCGGGCTGTGGATGGACGAGGGCGGGCTGCTCGACCAGCTCGCCAAGCTACGCGGCACCACGCGCGAGGAGACGTTCGAGAAGCAGCGCTCGAATGTGCCGATCGGCCGCTACGCGAGCGAGGAGGAGATCGCCTCGGTGGTGGTCTTCCTCTGCTCCGAGCGCGCCTCCTACGTGACCGGCGCCGCCTGGTCCACAGACGGCGGCACGGTGCAGATCATCGTCTAGCCGGTAAGGCGCACCGTGCGGCTCATCGGCTTGGACTTGCCGGCCACGCCGACCGCGATCACCGTCAGCTTGATCGTCGGCTTCTTGTGCTTGCGCAGGCCCGACGTGACCTTGCGCAAAATGGCCTGCGGCAGCTTGATCTGGAGCTTCGTCGCCTTGCCCGCGCTGAGCGAACTCTGCATCTTGCGCAGCTTCACCGCCTTGCGCACGCCCTTCACGGACAGCTTGGCCGTGACGGTGAGCCTGCAGGCCTGGTCGCAGCGCGCCTTGGCCGCGAGCTTCTTGTGCTTCAGCACCTTCTGCTTCTTCGCGACGCTGAAGCTGAGCTTCGGCCCGAACAGGCGCGGGCTCGGCGGGGGCGGGGTCGTGACCGGGGGCGGGTTGCCCTGGCCGTCGCCGCCGCTGCCGCCACCGGAGCCGCCCGACAGCTCGCCGGTGGACCAGTCGAACTGCACGCTCAGCGCCGAGCCGGCGTAGGCCGCGTCGGCGGCGCCGCCGTCCGGCCAGCTCACGGTCACGCGGTAGACCCGCGCCACGCCGATGCCGAAGCTGCCGAGGTTGAGCGGGTTGAAGGCGCCGAACGAGCCGTTGTAGACGCTCACCGGCGCCAGCGGGTCGGTCACGTCGTCGACCGCCAGCACGAGGCCGCTGGCGAACGAGCCGCCGCCCGCGCCCGGCGTGTCGACCATGCTGGACATGGACAGCGTGAAGTCGTCGGCGGCGCTGCCGATGTTGCTGATCGCCACGGTGCCGCTGAGCGAGTCGCCCGGGCCGAACTGGCCGCTGAGGATCGCGCTGCCGTTCTTCGAATTCGCAGCCAGCGCGCCGCTCGTATGCATCACCGCGGCCTGGGCGTCGGCGCGCGAGGAATGTGTGGCCGCGACGAGCGCGGCGAGCGCCAGCACGGCCGCGGCGATGGCTGTGACCCGCGCGCGCAGCATCAGAACTGCCTCACCGCGCTGGCCTGGGTAACTGCCGCGCCGGACACAGCGTTGCCCGCGAGGTCGGTGGCGGTGGTGGACGGGGTCCACGTGAGGGGCGTGGTGTTGATCACCCGGTTGGCGGTGGTGCTGGGCGTGCCGAGCGTGACGGTGACCACCGCCACCGCCTGGACCATCGTGGAGGCGGTGCCGCTCGCGCCAAAGGTGATCGTCGCCCCGGTGTTGACGTAGCCCGCACGCCCGAGGTCGATCGAGCCGAGCGGCAGCTGCGTCGTGTTAGTCGAGTTCCAGAACGAGATGAAGTCATGCGCCGCGCCGCCCGTATTGGAGATGCGCACGACGATCGGGGTGGACGGGCCGCTCCAGGTCGAGAGGATCGAGAAGGGATCCATCTGCTGGCTGAAGGTCAGGACGATCGTGTCGCCCGCCTCCGGCTGGCCGGTGTTGCCGGTGCCGTTGGCGGTCGTAGAGCTCGACGCAGTGGGCGCCGTGTTGTCGACCGTCACGGAGAAGCTCGAGGTGCCGGACGTGTTGCCCGCGGCATCGGTCGCGCTCAGCGTGTAGGTCTGCGCGCCGGCCGTGAGCGGGTTGCTGGCGATGAGTTGAGCGCTCTTGAAGCCGTAGGTGGTGCCGGCCACTGTGCACGATGACGAGCACGGCGTCAGCGCTACGGCGGTCTGGCCGGTGGTGATGTTGTTGACGTTCGCGGTCATGCCCGCAGCGCCGGTGCTGGCATCGCTGGCGTTGCCGTAGACGAAGTAGGTGCCACCCTGCTTTACGCCCGCACCCGCAGTGGAGTGGGCGATCACTGCAGTGCCGACGGTGGGCACGGTGTTGTCGACCGTGACGTTGAAGCTCGTCGCGGTCGAGGCGTTGCCCGCCGAGTCGGTGGAACTCACGGTGAACGTCTGGGTGCCCGCCGTGAGCGGGGTCTTGGCGGTGAGCTGAGCGCTCTTGTAGCCGTAGGTCGTGGCGCCGACCGTGCAGTTGCTGGCGCAGGCGGTGAGCGCCACGGCGGTCTGGCCGGTGGTGATGTTGGTCACGTTGGCGGTGGCGCTGGCCACGCCGCTGGCCGGATTGCCGCTGTCGGTGATGTTCGCGTACACGTTGTACGTGCCGGCCTGCTTCACGCCCTGACCGCCGCTGCCGTTCGCGAGCACGGCGGCGCCCGTCGTCGGCGCGGTCCAGTCGGCGGCGGCGCTGAACGTGTCCGCCCCGGTGCTGGTGCTCGAGCTGAACGCGGCCCACGTCCCGCCAGCGCCGATCACCGCGCTGACCACGAGCAGCAGCAGCGCGAGCGCGAACAGCCTGGTCCTACGCGGCCGCGGCACGGGTCTCCTCGGGGCTGGGCGCGCCCCAGATGCGGCGCAGCTCGAGCAGGCAGAGCAAGAGCGCCGGGATGGCCACCAGGCCGATCAGGCCGTAGCGCGAGTGCGCGTAGACGAGTGGGTAGCCGACATAGGGCACGCGCAGCATCACGCGCCCGATGTGGCCGGAGGCGGGCACGCTCCAGCGCTCGACGGTGTCGTTGGCGTCGCCCTTCGTGACGACATTCACCTGCGAGCCCTGCACACGCATGCTCCGGATGCGGTGGGTGATCAGTCGCTTCTTGCCACTCGGGTCGCTGAACGTCACGACGTCGCCCGGGCGGGCGTCGAGCGGGTGGATCTTGCGGTCGATCACCACGTCGCCCGTGTGGATGTTCGGCTCCATGCTGCCCGACATCACCGTGAAGCTGTGCATGCCGACCGCGTCGGGGATCGCGATCGCGGCGAGCAGCGTCACCACGAAGGCGAGCGCCGTCCAGTACGCGGCGCGCGCGCTGAGGCGGCCGACGCGCGCGGTCGCGCTCATGTGTTCTGCGCCTCCCAGTTGAGCGACGCCGTGGCGGACAGGCCCTGCGCGGCCGCGGGGGCTGAGCTCGGCAGCGTGAACGTGAACTCGTAGGAGTGGGCGTCGTTCGTCGCCCAGGTCTTCGTGTTGCCGCTGCCGGGGGCGTCCACGAGTCCGTTCGCGAAGCTCGAGTAGTTGGTCATGAAGTTGGCGAGCGTGCCGGAGTAGACGACGCCGGCACCCAGGCCGATGTAGTTGGTCGCGTCGGCCGTGAAGGTCGTGCAGGAGGGGAAGGACGGCGCGCTCTCACTGCCGCGCGTGATCGAGAGGTTGAGGTACTGCGCGAGGCCGCCGGTGCTGCTCCCGTAGAGATGGACGGCCGCGTTGAGCGAGCCGGTGTAGGTGACCTGGATGCAGCCGGTTGCCGGCGGATACCCCGGGGTCATGTTCGGCAGCGAGAAGGTGGCGCCGGCGTCGTCGTCCGCGATGTTCACCGTGCCGGCGCTGAAGCCGTTCGACGGATTCGCCGTGGTGCTCGAGAAGCTCGACCAGGTGGCCGCCGCGATCGCCGTCGCGGCCAGCGCCACCGCAAGCACCGACATCAGGACCTTGCGCGCGGTCCTCATCGGGTCCTCCCGGCGCTGATGCCCAGGCTGATGTCGACGATGCGGCCCTGGTAGCCGGCGTGCAGCGACGCGGGCAGTGACGCCCGCAGGCTGAGCACGCGGCTCTCGCCGCTCGCCAGACGCAGCGGACTGGTGCCGCCTCGCAGGCCCGCGAGCGGGCCGTCGTAGAGGACGTTCGCGCCGGACGCGACGTGGATCTGCAGCGCGCGGTCGAGATCGGGAACCGACGGCTGGGCCTTCAGCCGGACGGACATCGGCACCCCGGTCTGGTTGCGGAGGGTCACGCTGCCGCTCGAGCTCTTGCCGGGCAGGAGCGACGGCACGCTGACGAATGGATGGATGGGGGCAACGCCGATCGCTCCCGTCTGCAGCGCCTCGATCTGGACGTCGGCGCCGAGCGTGCGCTGCCCGCCTGGCACGCGCCAGGACACGAGCGCGGTGGCCGCGAGCAGTACGCCCAGCAGGATGCCGAGCGGCCGCACGAGGCGATCGATGCCAG
This sequence comes from Thermoleophilaceae bacterium, assembly GCA_036494715.1. Taxonomy (GTDB): domain Bacteria; phylum Actinomycetota; class Thermoleophilia; order Solirubrobacterales; family Thermoleophilaceae; genus JAICJR01. The sequence continues at coordinate 1,858 of DASXNY010000212.1, read as the reverse complement.
GGCTCGCGGTCATGGCGAGTACGGGAAGGAGCGGCGGCCGTCCCTGGGGTGCGGGACGGCCGCCGTCGCTCAGGAGAGCGAGGGTCCCGTTACTGGTTGTGGGCTTCCCAGACGAACGAGTGCGTGCCGGTCGTCAGTCCGCTGGTGACGCCGTTCGCGCTGTTGTTGTCCAGCAGCGTCGCGGTGACCTGGTAGACCACTGCGTCGTTGGTGGCCCACTTCGTGGCGACGGCGGTCGGCAGGACGGTCAGGCCGGTCGCGTACGAGTTGTGCGCGGTCGACCAGGCCGACAGGGTGCCGGAGTAAGCCGGGCTGCCCGAGGCTGTGAAGCCGGAGCAGTTCATGTTCGGCGTGGCCTGCGTGCCTGGCTGAATCGTCAGCTGGACGTACTGGCCGAGAGTGCCGATCGTCTCCGGCGTGTACAGATGCACATCGGAGTCGAGCGAGCCCGTGTAGAGCACGCGGACGCACGAGGTCTGGGTGGAACCGGGCTTGCCGCCGGTGACGTTGTAGGCGGCGGTGCCGGCGTCGTTGTCGGAGATGTTCACGGTCCCGGCGCTGAAGTTGTTACCGGGGTTGCTGGTCTGACTCGAGAAAGCCGAGAACACGCCGAAGGCGGCGATGCTGGCCGTGACGCCCACGACAAGCAGGGACAGCAGAAGCTTTTGCTTCCTTGGCACGAGATGCTCCTTCCTTGGGTGCGAGTCCGCACTCAGGAGCAAGGAGCGGACAGCTCTCCTACCGCTAACGAGGTACGGAACGGATCTCGGCGATTTTCGGCTGAAAACGGTCAGACCTTTAGTCCTGTTGGGGTAGGAGCCCGATCCAAAGGTATGCAAAAGCTACTTTTGGCGCTCCGGCCGGTCTGCTGCCTATCGTCTAGGGGTCATGTTGGCGCAAATCCCCTATACGGTCCGCCGCTCCGACCGCGCCCGCCACGCCCGCATCGTGGTTGACGCGTCGGGCGTGGAGGTGGTGGTGCCGCGGCGCATGGCGCTGCACCACGTCGAGCCGTTCGTGCAGGAGAAGTCGCGCTGGATCGAGCGCACGCTGCGTCGCTTCCGCGAGGCCGACGAGGCGCTGCCCGCCCCGGAGCTCGTGCACGGAGGCGCCGTTCCGTACCTCGGCAGCGAGCTGCTGCTGCGCGTGACGGTCGAGCCGGGCCGTGTGCGCGATCACGTGGCGCGGCGCGGCGACGTCCTACATGTGAAGGTGGGCTCGCTGGGCGCCGCGCCGGTGCGCGCCGCGCTCGAGCGCTGGTATCGCCGCCGCGCTCGCATGGAGGTGGCCGCCCGCCTCGACGCCGCCACGCGGCGGGCCGGATCCAGCTACACGCGGCTGACCATCCGCTCCCAGCGCACCCGCTGGGCGAGTTGCTCCTCGAACGGCGCGATGAGCTTCAACTGGCGCCTGCTGCTTGCGCCGGAGCCGGTACTCGAGTACGTGGTCGAGCACGAGGTGGCACACCTCGAGATCCTCGACCACTCCCCGCGCTTCTGGCGCCTGCTCGGCTCGCGCTGCCCTGAGTACCGCGAGCACGAGCGCTGGCTCAAGCGCCACGGCGCCGCGCTGCGCCTGTAAAACGTGTCCGTGCGGCAAGGCGTCACGCGCTTCGTGCGCATCTACTGCGCATTCTTCCTCTGCATCTCGGCGCTCGTGCTCGTGGCCTTCGGGATCGGGGTGGCGCCGAGCGGCGGCCTCGGCAGCGTGCTCGAGGGAGTCGCTTTCGTGCTCGGCGCGGCCCTGCTCGTCTTCCTCGCCGTGCGCGTCGTCAGGCCGCTGCGCCGGCGGGGACAATGAGCGCGATGCCTCTCTTCGCGGTCATCCGTGAGCGCGGCCCGGCCTTTGATCGTTCGCG
>DASXNY010000211.1:0-4554 GCA_036494715.1 Thermoleophilaceae bacterium | reverse complement strand
GGTGGCAGCCGACGACCACGGCGCCGTCGTGCACCTGGGCGAGCGCGATTGCTCGGTACAGCGCCGCTATCAGAAGCTGATCGAGGAGGCGCCCGCGCCGTTCCTGGCCGGCGACACGCGCGACGCGCTGACCGCGGCCGGAGTCGCGTTCGCGCGTGCGATCGACTACCGCAACCTCGGCACGGTCGAGTTCATCGTGGACGCGGCGAGCGGCGAGTTCTTCTTCCTCGAGATGAACTGCCGCATCCAGGTAGAGCACCCCGTGACCGAGGAAGTGACCGGCCGCGACCTCGTGGCCGAGCAGCTGCGGATCGCGGACGGCCAGCCGCTGTCGTTCAGTCAGGACGACATCAGCTTCGACGGCCACGCGCTCGAGTGCCGGCTCACCGCCGAGGACGTGTCGCGCGGCTTCGCGCCGTGCCCGGGGCGCCTCACCCGCTTCGAAGTTCCCGAGATCGACGGTCTGCGCGTGGACACCCACTGCCGCGACCACACGCTGATCCCGCCGCAGTACGACTCGCTGATGGCCAAGCTGATCGGCCACGGCCGTGATCGCGAGGAGGCCGTCGAGATCGTGCACGAGGCGCTCGAGCGGCTCGAGGCCGAGGGCGTCGAGACCAACCGCGGGCTGCTCGCGGCGGTGCTCGACCACCCCGACTTCGTTCACGGCCGCGTCACCACCCGCTGGCTCGAGGAGGCCATCGTATGAGCCGCTTGGTCGAGATCGTCGACACAACCACGCGCGACGGCAACCAGAGCCTCTGGAGCGCCACCGGCCTGACCACTCCGGACGTGCTGTCGATCGCGCCGACGATGGAGCGCGTCGGCTTCCACGCGCTCGACTTCACCTCGAGCACGCACATGGCCGTGTCAGTGCGCTTCCACAAGGAGGACCCGTGGGAGCGCATCCGGCTCGTCAGCGCCGCGATGCCGGGCACGCTCCTCAACTTCATCACCACCGGCATGCGCTTCATCGCGTGGCAGCCGTGCGACGAGGACCTGATGCGGCTCGCGTTTCGCTGCGTCGTGCGCAACGGCATCCGCCGCTTCCAGATCGCCGAGCCGTCGAACAACCCCGACGCGCTAAAGCGACTTGCGCACATGGCCAAGGAGGAGGGCGTCGAGGAGGTCGTGATCGGGTTGACGTACTCGATCAGCGAGGTCCACACGCACGACTACTACGCCGAGCGCGCGGCGGCGATGGCCGACTGCCCGGATATGGACCGCCTCTACCTGAAAGACCCGGGCGGCCTGCTCACGCCCGACGCCGTGCGCGAGCTGGCGCCGGCGCTGCTCGCCGCCGCCGGCGAGCGCACGCTCGAGCTGCACAGCCACTGCACGATCGGGCTGGCCCCGCTCGTCTACATGGACGGGCTGAAGGCCGGCTACCAGGTGCTGCACACCGCCTGCGGTCCGCTCGGCAACGGCACCTCGCAGCCCACCGCCGAGGCGACGATCCGCAACCTCGAGGCCGAGGGCTACTCGCATCGCCTCGACATGGACGCGCTCGCGCTCGTGTCCGAGCACTTCCGTGAGCTCGCCCGCGAGAAGGGGCTGCCGCCCGGTGCGCCGCGCGAGTACGACGCCGCCTACTACCACCACCAGCTTCCCGGCGGGATGGTGACGACCACGCGGCGGATGCTGGAGGAGCTCGGCCGGGAGGAGCTGTTCGAGCAGGTGCTCGAGGAGGTGACGCGGGTGCGCGCCGAGATGGGCTACCCGATCCTCGTCACGCCCGTGTCGCAGTTCGTCGCGAGCCAGGCCGCGCGCAACGTGATCGACGGCGAGCGCTGGACGAGCGTCTCGGATGAGACCGTGCGCTACTTCCTCGGCCACTACGGCGAGCCCGCCGCGCCGGTGGACCCCGCGATCGCCGACAGGGTGCTCGCGCGCCCGCAGGCACAGAAGCTGCGCGACGTGCAGCCGGTCTCGCTCGAGGGAGCGCGGCAGCGCTTCGGCGAGCGCATCTCGGACGAGGAGCTGCTGCTGCGCCTGACCATGCCGGAAGAACAGGTGGACGCGATGCTGGCCGCGCCGCCCGCGACGGAGCTCACCGGCGCGCCGCGCCATGCGCGACGCAGCCCGCTCGTGCGGCTGCTGCACGAGGTGGAGAGCCGCAAGTCGATCAGCTACATGCGCTTTGAGAAGGGCGACGACGTGGTGGTGTGGCGACGTGCGTCTTGACGACGTCCGCGGCTTCGTCTTCGACGTCGACGGCACGCTGCTGCACCGCGACGGCGGCGCCACTCACGTGGTGCCGGGCGCGATCGAGGTGCTCGAGCGGATCAAGGAATCGGGCCGCCCGTTCGCGGTCTTCACCAATGGCAGTCACGTGGCGCCGGCGGAGTTCGCGCGCGGGCTGCGCGAGGCGGGCCTGCCGGTGGAGGACCAGCAGATGCTCACGCCGCTGTGCAGCCTCCAGGCATACCTCGGCCGCGGCCGCCGCGACGCAGTCGTGCTGCCCTTCGTCACCGACTCGGCGCGCCAGTACCTCCTGGACTCCGGCGTGAACCTCGTCGGACCCGACGATGCCGAGCAGGCGGACATCGTGTTCGTGGCCCACATCGACCACGCCGACCTCCCCGAGCTCGAGCAGGCCGCCCGCGCGGTGATCGCGGGTGCGCGCCTGCTCACCGGCAGCTACGTGTCGGCCTACGCCGGGGCCAATGGCCCGATCCTCAGTCGCGGCGCGATGGTCACCGCAGCGATCGCGAAGGCCAGCGCCGCGCGTCCGACGGTGGTCGGCAAGCCGTCGAAGGCGGCCGTGCGCTCGGTGCGCAGGAATCTCGGGGTGCCGACGGAGGAGATCGCCGTGATCGGCGACGACCTCTACATGGACGTAGCGCTCGGCCACCTGGGCGGCTCCAAGACCGTGCTCGTGCTCAGCGGGATCAGCGCGACGATCGACCTCGATCAGGTGGCCGAGCGACGGCGACCGCACGCCACCGTCGACGACACCTCCGGGTTGCTCGACCTGCTCTAGGCGCTGCGGCGGCGGCGCAGGAACGGGTCGCTGAGTGCCGGCGGCACGTAGCCCGCGTCGGTGGGGGAGAAGGTGGTGCCGGGCGGGACGATCTCGTCGATGCGGTCGAGCACGTCGATCGACAGGGTCACCTCGGCCGCCCCGAGCTGCGACTCGAGCTGCTCCATCGTGCGCGGCCCGATGATCGGCGCGGTCACCGCCGGGTGCTGGCCCACGAACGCGAGCGCCATGTGGATCAGCGACATGCCCGCCTCCTCGGCGAGCACTGCGAGCGCATCGGCCGCGTCGAGCTTGACCTGGTTCTCGGGGCGCGACATGTCGTAGCGCCCCGGGATGCGCTCGGCGCGGCGTGACTGGGGCAGATCCCGGCCCTTGCGGTAGCCGCCGGTGAGCCAGCCGCCCGCGAGCGGGCTCCACGGGATCACGCCGAGCCCGTACGCCTCGGCGGCGGGCAGCACGTCCGCCTCGATGCCGCGCACGAGCAGCGAGTACGGCGGCTGCTCGGTGGTATAGCGCCCGAGGCCGCGCCGCTCGGACACCCACTGCGCCTCGACGATCTTGTGCGCCTGGAAGGTCGAGGAACCGAAGGCGCGGATCTTGCCCGCGCGCTGGAGGTCGGTCAGGGCGGACAACGTCTCCTCGTGGTCGGTGTCCGCGTCGTAGCGGTGCACCTGGTAGAGATCGATCCAGTCCGTGCCGAGCCGGCGCAGGCTGTTCTCGACCTCCTTGAAGATCCAGCGGCGCGAATTACCGCGCTGGTTCGGGTCGCCGCCCGGCTGCCCCATCGGCACGCCCATCTGGCCGTGGAACTTGGTCGCGAGGATCACGTCGTCGCGGCGGCCGCCGGCCAGCGCCTTCCCGACGATCTCCTCAGACTCGCCCTGCGAGTAGACATCGGCGGTGTCGATGAAGTTGATGCCGGCTTCGAGCGCGCGATGGATGATCGCGATCGACTTCTCGTGGTCCGGCTCGCCCCAGCCGCCGAACATCATGGCGCCGAGACAGAGCGGGCTAACCTGCATGCCGGTACGACCGAGGCTCCGATAGTCCATCGCTCGGACTATAGGAAGCAGTCTGTGGACTGTGGACTGTGGACTGCGGACGCGCGTGTCTGGCTACGGAGTAGTCAGATACGCGCTCGTGATCCCACCATCGACGTTGAACTCGGTGCCCGTCACCCAGTCGCTCTCGTCGCTCGCGAGATAGAGCGCCGCGTTGGCGATATCCGACGGCTCGCCAAAGCGCCCGGCTGGGATGTGGTTGAGGCGGTTGTTGCGCTTGTCCTCGTCCGCGATCAGGTACTCGAGCAGCGGCGTACGGATCGGCCCTGGGCAGATCGCGTTGGCGCGGATGCCCTGGCGCGCGTATTCGACGGCGATCTCGCGGGTCATCGAGAGCACGCCGCCCTTGCTCGCGGTGTAAGCGATCTGCGGCGACGCCGCGCCCATCAGAGCGACGAATGACGCGATGTTGATGATCGAGCTCTTCTCCTCGGTGTCGATCATCAGCGGGATCGCATGACGGCAGCAGAGGAAGACGCCGGTGAGGTTGATCGCGATCACGCGATCCCA
>DASXNY010000210.1:0-18617 GCA_036494715.1 Thermoleophilaceae bacterium | reverse complement strand
CACAAGGCGGGGGTCGGCGCTCTCGTCCGCGATCACGAGCACCTCGGTGGGACCGGCCAGGAGGTCGATGCCCACGCGCCCGAACAGCTGCCGCTTGGCCTCCGCCACGTACGCGTTGCCGGCGCCCACGAGCATGTCCACCGGCGCGAGCCCATCGATCAGCCCGAACGCCATCGCCGCCAGCGCCTGCACGCCGCCGAGGCAGACCACGGCGTCCGCGCCGGAGGTGCGCATCGCGTAGAGCATCGCCGGGTGGATACCGGCCGCGCGCTGCGGCGGCGCGCAGCCCACCACCTGGTCGACGCCCGCCACCTTGGCCACGAGGATCGTCATGAACGACGAGGCGAGCATCGGGTAGCGGCCGCCGGGAACGTAGGCGCCGACGGCCGAGACCGGGATGTGACGGTGGCCGAGCACCACGCCGTCGCCGAGCTCCACGCGCAGGTCGGACAGCGTCGCCTTCTGCGCCTCCGCGAAGCCGCGCACCTGCGACTGCGCGAACGTGATGTGCTCGCGCAGCTCGTCGCCGAGCGAGTCGGCCGCCCGCTCGAACTCGGCGTCCGAGACGACGAAGCTGTCCGGCTCCCAGTCGTCCAGCTCGCGCGACCAGCGGCGCACGGCGTCGACGCCGCCGCGCTCGATGTCGCGCAACATGTCGCTCACGCGGGCGCGCAGCTCGTCGGTGGCCTCCGCCGCGGGCGGGCTGGGCTGCTTGAGATAGGTCGTCATGCGCTCAGCTTCCTTTCCGCAGCGCGTCGGACAGCGACTTGGCCGCGGCGCCGCCCGAAAAGCCGCCGTCGATCGCGATCTCCGCCCCGTTCAGGTACGAGGACTCGCCGGACATCAAGAACACCATCAGCCCCGCGACCTCCTCGGGCTGGCCGCCGCGACCGAGCGGGATCAGCGCCTCGTTGGCGGGCTTGAACGCGGGTGGCGCCGAGGCCGTCATCGGCGTTTCGATGTAGCCGGGATGGACCGCGTTCACGCGGATCCCGCGCGTGCCGAGCTCGGTGGCGGCGCACTGCGTGAGGCCGCGCAGCGCCCATTTGCTCGTGGTGTAGGCGGCCGTGTAGTGGCCGGTGAGGCCGGCCACCGAGCCGACGTTGACGATCGACGCGCCCGCGCTCATCAGCGGCATCAGCGCCTGGATGCCGAGCATTGCGCCGGTGACGTTGATAGCGAGCACGCGGTTCCAGTCGTCGAGCTCGACCTCGCCGAGCCGCACGCGGCTCGTCACGCCTGCGTTGTTGATCAGCCCGTCGACGCGGCTGAACTCCCCCTTGATCGAGTCCGCAAGCGCGGCCCAGCCGTCCGCGTCGGACACATCGAGCACGCGCGCGTGGATGCCCTCGCGCGCGGCCGGCTCGTTCACGTCCGTGGCGATCACGATCGCGCCCTCGGCGGCGAGCGCGGCGGTGTGCGCCTCGCCCTGGCCGCGCGCCGCGCCGGTGACGACGATCACCCGGTCCTGCACGCGACCGCTCACAACGTCACGTTCCCGCCGTCGACGCGGATCGCCTGGCCGGTGATCATCGCGGCGTCATCGGAGGCGAGGAACGCCACCGTGGCCGCGATGTCGTCCGGCTCCAGCGTCCGCTTGATCGCCTGCTGGCGCAGCACCGCCTCGAAGTGCTCCTCGGCCATGTCGGCGTCGGTGGCCGGCGTGCGGGTGAGCCCGGGCGCCACGGCGTTGACCGTGATGCCGCTGGCGCCGACCTCGACCGCGAGCGCGCGCGTCAGCCCGAGCAAGCCGCCCTTGCTCGACACGTAGCCCACCATCCCGAGCGGCGGCGGCCGCCAGAGCGTGTCCGACACGATGTTGATCACGCGCCCGAAGCCGCGCTCGGCCATTGCCGGCACGAGCCACTTGCAGAGCAGAAACGGAGCGTCCAGGCCCACGGCCTGGATCTTGCGCCAGGTGTCGAGGTCGAGCTCGCCGAACATGCGCGCCACGAGGTGGGCGGCGTTGTTCACGAGCACGTCGACGTGGCCGAAGCGCTCGAGCACGCGCTCGCAGAGCGTCTCGATCTCTTCGGCCGAGGAGAGGTCGCAGGTCTCGCCGCCGTCGGTGGGCGTGAGGTCGGCGATCACGACGTCGTGCCCCGCGTCCGAGAGTCGCTCGGCGCACGCCCGGCCGATGCCGCGCGCGCCGCCCGTGACCAGCGCAACCCGTGGCTCCGCGTTCACGCGCTCGCGCCGTTCCCGACACAGCGGTTGCGCTGGGTGCCGAGGAAAGTGATCTCGCCCTCCATTACGTCGCCGTCCGTGAGGAAGCGGCCGTAATGCATGCCGTTGCCCTCGGGTGAGCCGGTGAGCACGAGATCGCCCGGCACGAGCGCCACCCGCCGCGACGCGTACGAGATCAGCTGGGCGACGCCGTAGATCATGTCCGACGTGGAGCCGTCCTGCATGAGCTCGCCGTTGAGCCACAGCTTCACCTGCAGGGTCATCGGGTCCGGGACGAACTCCGCCGGCACGATGTAGGGACCGGTGGGCAGGAACGTCGGCGAGTTCTTCGCGCGCAGCCAGTCGGTGCCGATCGCCCCGACGTCGGGGCGGTAGACGAGGTCGCGCGTGGTCACGTCGTTCGCCATCGTGTAGCCGGCAACGTAGTCGAGCGCACGCTCCACCGGCACGTTGCGCCCCGGCCGCGCGATCACCGCGGCCAGCTCGAGCTCCCAGTCGTGCTGCTTGCCCTCGGCGGGGAGGAGCACGTCGTCGAAGGCGCCGCACATCGCGGTCACGCCGCCGAAGAACAGGTACGGCTCGCCGTTGGCGGCGCGCTCGTCCATGATCCGCCGCCCCATCGCGAGCGCGTCGTCCTCGCTCAGCACGCCGCGCTCGCGCTCCTCCGCCAGGATGATGTCGATCACGTGCTTGCGGTAGTTGGCGCCGCTCTGGAGGATCTGCGCCGGGCAGATCGGCGGCAGCGAGACGAGCGAGTCGAGCGCCTCGCCCTCGCCCGTGTCGTTCTCCACGATCCGCTTGAGCCGGCCGAGCGAGGTGTCCCAGTCGCCCAGGATGGCGCGCGTGTTCGCCCAGCCCTCGGCGCTCAGGTCGAGGACTCGCTCCCCGTCCAGCACGAGACCCGCGAAGGTGTGCGAGCCGTCGCTGAACATGCCTATCCCGAACATCAGATCGGCTCGGCGGTGACGAGGGTCGACTGCATCGTCAGCCCGGCGAAGTCGGCGTCGTGCTTGCGCTCGATCTCCCACTGGCCGATCTGCTTCGAGACGTCGTAGATGAACTTGCAGCGCTCGTAGCGGCGGGCGTCGAAGCTCGCGAGGGCGTCGTCGAGCGGCTTGTCCGACGCGAGCTCCTCGGCGAGCACGAGCGCGTCCTCGATCGCCATCGCGGCGCCCTGGCCGACGTGCGGCGAGGTGGCGTGGGCGGCGTCGCCGATCAACGCGATGCGGCCGCTGTACCAGGGCCGCGGGGCGAGCACCGACTGCACCGAGCGCAGCACCACCTGCGAGTTCTCCTTGACGTGCTGGTCGCGCATCTCGCCGATCACGCCGCCGAACTCGGCGAGCCGCTCGCGCATCACCTCCGCCAGGCGGTCGTCCTCGACGCGCTCCTCGCCCGGCGGCGGCTGCTCGATCAGCAGGATGTACATCAGGTCCGGGGCGAGCGGCACGCAGCCGGCCTTGCCGTCCCTGCCGACGAACATGAAGAGCCGGTCGACCTCCGGCGGGCGCGGCACGTTGTAGCGCCAGCAGACCTGGCCGGTGAAGCTCGGCCGCAGCTCGGCGTCGAACACGAGCCGGCGCACGAGCGAGTGGATGCCGTCGGCGCCGATCACGAAGTCGAAGCTGTCGTTCGACCCGTCGCTGAAGCTGACCTCGACCTTGTCGCCGGTGTCGTCGAGGCGGTCGACGGTCTGGCCGAGGCGCACCGTGGTGCCGAGCTGCCGGGCCGTGCTCGTGAGGATCTCGTGCAGGCGCGGACGCGTGATGCCGTTCATCGGCGGGTACTCGGGGCCCGCCACCCGCTCGAAGGGGAGGTCCGCGATCGTCTGCCCGTCGCTCGTGTGGAAGCGCGAGCCCTCGAACGGGAAGCCCGCGTCGATCACCTGCTCGCCGAGGCCGAGTGCGGCCAGCGCACGGATTGCGTTGCCCGGCTGGATAATCCCGACGCCGTAGACCGACCACTCGGCGTTGAGCTCGACGATCTCCGCCTCGATGCCGGCGCGGCGCAGGGCGATCGCGGCCGAGAGGCCGCCGATGCCACCGCCAACGATCAGCACCTTCTGCATGTCGGTCACACGAACAGGCCCGAGGCGACCCGCTCCGCCTCCGTCACTGTCGCGGGCGGGAACGACTCGAGCATCGAGTCCGGCATGGCGATGTTGCGGTACACGGAGTTCGACCCCTGGGACGGGGTCCACTTGACCGGCTCCCAGTCCGGCGCGAAATTGCGGTAGCCGCCCGCGTTCAGCTCGATCCGCAAGCCGCTCGGCTCGCGCACATAGACGTAGTCCTGCTCACCCATGCCGTGGCGGCCGGGGCCGAACTCGACCGGGTAGCCGGCGTCGATCAGCACGTCGGCCGCGCGCCGCAGCTCCTCGCGCTGGTCGACCCAGAAGGCCACGTGGTTCACGCGCGCGGGGATGCCGGAGTGGTCCAGCACGATCGCCATGTCGTGCGCGAGGTGGACCGTGGTGAGCATCGCGAAGACCACGAAATCGTGGTCCTCCTCGGCAACGATGTACTCCGTGAAGCGGTGGCCGAGCGTGTCCCGGTACCACTCGACGTCGCCCATGATGTTCTCCGACGCGATCGTCACGTGATCGATCGAGCGAGCGCCCACGCCGCGCGGCTGGTAGCGCTGAGGCCGGTTCGGATAGGTGGGGGCGAGCTCGGGCGGCGGCTGGTAGCGCTCGACCTCCCAGAAGACCTCGTGCAGGTGGCCGCCGTACGGCGCCTTGTAGCGGTAGGCCGGGCCGTGGCCCGGCGTGTCCTCGAACCAGCCCTGGCCCTGGCCGCTCGCCTCGAGGCGTTTGGCGGCCTCGCTCAGCTCCTCGGGGCCAAACGTGCGCCAGCCCACGTGGCCGATGCCCGCGAGCGGTCCCTCGGTGAGCTCGACCGAGTGGTGGAAGAACTCGCCGAAGCCGCGCAGGAAGGCGGAGCCGCCGCGCTGCTCGGTGAGCTCGAGGCCGAGCACGTCGGTGTAGAAGCGCAGCGATTCCTCGGGCTTGGGGCTGAGGATCTCGACGTGCGCGAGCTGCGAGAGAAGCCGCGGAGGCATTTCAGGCCCCGATGTGGTTTAGGATGCATCCGGCCAATGTGTCCACACTATACCGGGATGTCGCAAGTATGCAGATAGCGGATTTCGAGCGGCGCAGCGTTAGCGCGGGGGGTTTCGAGATCACCTACTGGGAGGCCGGCAGCGGCAGCCCGCTGGTGGTCTTGCACGGCGCGGGCGGGCCGAACATCGTGCCCGCGTACGGGCGCATCGCCGAGTCCGCGCGCGTGATCTACCTGCAGATTCCGGGCTTTGGCTCCTCCCCCGTCAACGAGGAGACGCGGACGCTCGAGCAGCTCGCCGAGGCGATCACGGCGGCCTGCGTCGCGATCGGACTCGACTCGTTCGCCCTGCTCGGGACCTCGTTCGGCGGGGCGACGGCCTGCTGGCTCGCGGCGCTCCACCCCGAGCGCGTGACGGAGCTGATCCTCGAGTCGCCCGCCGCCTTGCGCCCGGGCGACGAGCCGCTGCCGGACCTCACGCCCGAGCAGATCCAGCGCGCGCTCTATGCGCACCCGGAACGCCTGCCCGAGCGGCCGCCGCCCGACCCGCAGGTGGTGGACAAGCAGCTCAGCTTCGTGCGCCGCGTGCTCGCCGCGTCGAGCACGCCGGAGCTCGTCGAGCGCCTGCGCGGGCTCCAGGTGCCGACGATGGTCATGTTCGGCACGCGCGACGGCCTGATCCCGCCGGAGATGGGGCGCAACTACAAGGAGCTGATTCCCACGAGCAGCTACGTGATCGTCTACGACGCCGCTCACGCGATCTCGAGCGACAGGCCCGAGGCGTTCGCGGGCCTCGTCAGCGACTTCCTCGAGCGGCGCGAGGGGCACATCGTCTCCAGCACGAGCAGGGTGATCAACCCATGAAGGTCTCGATCTTCGCCAGCCCGAGCTATCTCAAGAAGGAGATCCCGACCGGCTGGCCGGTGCCGCCCAAGCACTGGGAACCGGACGTGGGCGCGGAGTCGATGACGCGCGCCTTCGACGTCTACGACACCGCGGTCGAGCTCGGCTTCGACTGGCTCACCGTCGCCGAGCACCACTACTTCCACAGCCTGCTGTCGCCCAACCCGATGCTGATCGCGAGCGTGCTGGCCAAGCGCTACGACGACGTCAAGATCGCCGTGCTCGGCGCCGTGCTCCCGCAGGTCAACCCGGTGCGCGTGGCCGAGGAGTTCGCCACGATCGACGCCTTCTCGAACGGGCGGCTAATCGCCGGCGTGTTCCGCGGGCTGCCAAACGAGTACCTCGCGTACGGCACCAACCCGCGCGAGGCGCGCGAGATGTTCGACGAGGCCTTCGAGCTGATGCTTCGCGCGTGGACCGAGCCCGAGCCGTTCTGGTGGGAGGGGCGCTACTACCGCTTCCCGCTCGTGTCGGTCTGGCCGCGCCCGGTGCAGCAGCCGCACCCGCCGATCGTCTCGTCCGGGACCAGCGCGGGCAGCGCGGAGTTCGCGGGCCGCAACCGCCTCAAGCTCGGCCTGTCGCTGGTCGTGCCGCCGGAGGGCTGCGCGGAGCTCGTGTCCGTCTACCGCGGGGCGGCCGCCGAGGCGGGCTGGGAGCCGACGTCCGACGACGTCCTCTATCGCGGCCGCGTGTATGTGGCGGAGACGGACGAGCAGGCCGAGCGCGACTGCCGCGAGTACGAGCTCGGCGACTTCATCGGCCCGCTGGCGCCGCCGCCGGAGCGCATGGAGTCGCAGAAGCGGATCGCAGCCGCGATGGGCGGCGGGCCGCCGCGCAAGCCCGGGCACGGTCCGCCCGGCAAGGGAACGCTGCCCGAGTACTGGGGCAGCCCCGACACGGTCGCGCGCCAGATCCGCGAGCGCTCCGAGCAGATCGGCTACGGCATCCTCGACTACACGTACGACTTCTTCCACCTGCCGCACGAGAAGGCGCTGCGCTCGCTCGAGCTGTTCGGCCGCGAGGTGCTGCCAGAGCTCAAGCAGCTTTGACCCAGGCGTAAGATGGGGGACCGCGCTACGGAGGTCTATCCGTGTCTGTTCGAGCCGGTGAAGGTGTCAACTCCCACGGACTCGACGCACGGCATCGCGGCCCGCGCGGGCCGGTGATTCTCGGGACGCTGTCGAGCCGGCCGCACCCCGAGGCGGAGGACGCGGCAATCGGCGCGGCTCTGGATTCCGGCGCGCCGCTCGTGATCGTCAACTCGGTGACGATGCCGCTGCTGCCGCTGACGCTCTACCTGGTTGGCGCGACGGGCGCGGTGCTGCCCGAGGAGGAGGACCTGGCGGCCGTGCGCGCGAGCGCCGAGCGGGCCGCGGCGCAGGGCGTGTCGGTGAACCATCTGCGCCTCGTCGCGCGCGACCCGGTGTCCGCCCTGACCTCCGTCGCCCACGACCGCCGCGCCGGCCTGCTCGTGTTCGGGCCGGATCCGCAGCGGATCGGTCTGCGCCGCTTCAGGCGAGCGGCGCGCAAGGTGCGCAAGCGCGCCGACTGCCTGGTGCTGGTGCTGCCCTGGGAGTAGGGCGTCGACCTGGTCGATCTAGACCATGACTATGAAGGTCAAGGTCCACCACGTCAGCGGCTGGCTCCTCGAGCCAGGCCTATCGCGGCCCGGCTCAAGGAAGTAGCCGCCCCGGTCGTTACTTGAACCTAGATGTCCCAGCCTCTCGACCAGGGCGACGCGGGCGCGAGTGCCCGGCGCGAGTACGAGCGACGGGTCGCCCGGCGGCGCGCTTCCGCCCATGAACGACACCCCCGCATCGGCAATCTGCTCCTCAGGCTCAACAAGTCCCCTGCCGAGGTCGAGCGCTGGGCCAAGGGTGCGAGCGCGGAGCAGCAGGTGGCGGGGTCGCTTGCGCGGAGATCTGGACCAGGAGTAGTAGTGCTCCATGACCGCTCGGTGCCGAAGTCGCGTACAAACATCGATCACATTGCGGTTGCTCCCTCTGGCGTGTGGGTGATCGACACAAAGCGCTACACCGGCCGCGTCGAGATAGTGAAGCCGTTCCTCGCTCCAGCCGAGTTGAGGGTGGCCGGACGCGACCGCACCAAGCTCGTGGAGGGTTTGACACGACAGGTGAAGGTGGTCGAGCCCGCCGTCCACGTGGTGCAACCCGAGGCGGAGGTCAAGGGCATCTTCTGCTTCGTGGACGGAGAGCTGCCGCTGCTCACGACTCTGTCGATCAACGGCTTTCAGCTAGTCCGGCAACGCGGGCTCGCCCGGCGGCTCAACTCACGAGGACGACTCACGCCCGAGCTCATCGATGAGCTTGCCGCCGCGCTCGCGGTGGCTTTTCCACCCGCCTGACCGGGCCTTTGCGGGGCGCGCAGGGCCGCTGAGCGTGTGGGGTTGCGAGACTGCCTCAAGGCAATAGACCGAGGCAACCGGTCGGGAGGACTCAACGCGATGACTCAGGGAATGCAGATGCGCCGGTTGGGAGCGGAGGGGCCGACGGTGTCGGCGCTCGGGCTCGGCTGCATGGGGATGTCCGGGATGTACGGCAGCGCGGACCGCGCCGAGAGCATCGCGACGATCCACGCCGCCATCGACGCCGGCATCAACCTGCTCGACACCGGCGACTTCTATGGCATGGGCCACAACGAGCTGTTGATCAGCGAGGCCCTGCGCTCGCGCCGGCGGGAGGATGTGCTGATCAGCGTGAAATTCGGCGCGCTGCGCGGGCCGGACAACGCGTGGCGCGGCTACGACGCGCGCCCCGCCGCGGTCAACAACTTCCTCGCCTACTCGCTGCAGCGGCTCGGCACCGACTACATAGACGTGTACCGCCCCGCGCGCGTGGACAAGAACGTGCCGATCGAGGAGACGGTGGGCGCGATAGGCGAGCTCGTCGACGCCGGCTACGTCCGGCACATCGGGCTCTCGGAGGTGGGCGCGGACACGATCCGGCGGGCGCACGCGGCGCATCCGATCGTCGACCTGCAGATCGAGTACTCGCTGATCTCGCGCGGCATCGAGGCGGAGATCCTGC
This sequence comes from Thermoleophilaceae bacterium, assembly GCA_036494715.1. Classification (GTDB taxonomy): domain Bacteria; phylum Actinomycetota; class Thermoleophilia; order Solirubrobacterales; family Thermoleophilaceae; genus JAICJR01. The sequence goes on along the minus strand of DASXNY010000210.1, from coordinate 9,421 downwards.
CGGCCTGCCGCGAGCTCGGCATCGGCATCACCGCGTATGGCGTGCTCTCGCGTGGCCTGATCAGCGGCCACTGGTCGCGCGAGCGCTCGCAGGCCAGCGGCGACTTCCGCGGGCGGGCGCCGCGCTTCTCCGGCGAGAACCTGGAGCGCAACCTCGAGCTGGTGGAGTCACTGCGGGCGGTGGCCGACCGGCACAGCGCGTCGGTGGCGCAGGCGGCGATCGCCTGGGTGCTGTCCCGCGGCGAGGACATCGTGCCGCTCGTGGGCTCGCGCACGCGCGACCAATTGAGCGAGACGCTGGGCGCGCCGGCGCTCGATCTCAGCTCAGACGACCTCGCCGAGATCGAGCAGGCGATGCCCCCCGGGGCGGCCGCCGGCGACCGTTACCCCGCTCCGGCGATGGAGGAGCTCGACAGCGAGAGGACGTAAACGCGCTCGCACGTCAGCATTAGGCCTGGTGGCGGTTCAGGAGACAGGTGAGACCGGCAGCGGGCGCGCGCGCTTCAGCGAGCGCACGGCCTGGGCGCGCAACCTCACCGCGCCCGTTCGCGACTACCTGAACACGGAGACCGGCGGCGCGCTCGCGCTGCTCGCGGCCGCGGTGGCCGCGCTCGTGTGGGCCAACTCGCCCTGGCCACACTCCTACGAGTCGGTGTGGACCACCAAGCTCTCGATCCAGCTCGGCAGCCATGGCATCTCACAGGACCTGCGCCACTGGGTGAACTCGGGGCTGATGACCTTCTTCTTCCTCGTGGTCGGGCTCGAGGCGAAGCGCGAGCTTGACGTCGGCGCGCTACGCGAGCGGCGGCGAGTGGCGATCCCGTTCGTGGCCGCGATCGGCGGTATGGCGGTGCCGATCGCGATCTTTCTGGCGATCAACGCCGGCAAGCCGTCCGCCCACGGCTGGGGCGCGGCGATGTCGACGGACACGGCGTTCGCGCTGGGAGTGCTGGCGCTGGTGGCGCCGAACGGGACGCGCCTGCGCGTCCGGCTGCTCACGCTCGCGGTGTTCGACGATCTGGTCGCGCTGATCGTGATCGCCACGGCGTATACGGATCACGTCGACGTGACGGCGCTGATCGTGGCGATCGGGCTCTTCTGCGTGATCCTGCTGCTGCGGCGGGCGCCGCGCTGGTGCCGCATGCGGATCGCGTCCGTGCTGGGCGTCGGGGTCTGGGTGGCGCTGTACGAGTCGGGCATCGACCCGGTGATCGCCGGGCTCGCGGTCGGACTCGCGACGAGCGCCTACGCGCCGCCGCGGGTCCAGCTCGAGCGCGTGGTCGAGCTCACGCGCTCCTTCCGCGAGCAGCCGACTCCCGAGCTGGCGCGCACGGCACAGCTCGGCGTGGCGTCGGCGATCTCGCCGAACGAGCGCCTTCAGTACCGGCTCCACCCCTGGACGAGCTTCGTGATCGTGCCGCTGTTCGCGCTGGCCAACGCCGGCATCCACATCGACGGCGGGCTGATCGGCGACGCTTTCAAGTCGCCGATCACGCTCGGCATCCTGATCGGCTACGTCGTCGGCAAGCCGGCCGGGATCCTCGGCTCGACCGCGATCTCGCTGCGGCTGCCGCTCGGGCTGCGCCGCTCCCTGAGCTGGCCGGTGATCGCCGGCGGCGGTGTGGTGGCCGGCATCGGCTTCACCGTCTCGCTGCTGATCTCCACACTCGCGTTCCACGGGCGCGAGCTCGAGTACGCGAAGATCGGAGTACTGAGCGCGGCGGTGGTCGCGTCGCTCGGGGCCTGGGGGACCTTCCGCGTGATCCGCCACCTGCCGGACTGGCTGCGCGCTCGCCAGATCGCCGCCACCGAGGAGGAGATCGTGGATCTGGCCGAGGACGTCGATCCCGAGCGCGACCACATCCGCGGCGCGCCCGACGGGCTTGTCACTCTTGTGGAGTACGGGGACTACGAGTGCCCGTACTGCGGCCAGGCCGAGGTCGTCGTGCGCGAGCTGCTGCTGTCGTTCGGCGACGACCTGCGCTACGTCTGGCGCCATCTGCCGCTGAACGACGTCCACCCCAACGCGCAGATGGCCGCGGAGGCCGCGGAGGCCGCGGGCGCGCAGGGCGCGTTCTGGGAGATGCACGACAAGCTGCTCGAGCACCAGACCGAGCTCTCGCCCCGCGACCTCCATCGCTACGCGGAGGAGCTGGAGCTCGACGTCGACCGCTTCTGGGACGACGTGCGGAAGCACGAGTTCGCCGAGCGCGTCGACGACGATGTGAGCAGCGCCGACGCGAGCGGCGTGGCCGGCACGCCCAGCTTCTTCATCAACGGCAAGCGCCATCAGGGCGCCTACGACGTGAGCACCCTCACCGCTGCCGTTCGCGCTGCCCGGATCCGGGCGGAGGCGCTCAGACGCAGCGCTGCCGCGGCCGCGGCCGGTTAGGAACTCCGCGGCACCGTCCTCAGGCGGAAGGCCATGTAGCCAATCCCGCCGAGAGCGGTACCGAGGGCGAGCGCCGCGAGGATGATCGCGAGCGAGTTGCTGCCGTTCTGGGTATCGATGTTGCGAACGACGCGCACCGCGCTCGGAGCGGACGTAGGCACGGCTATCTCGGGGGTCGGGTGTTGGGTATTGGTCCTCAGGCCCCACGGCAAGCGCGTGGGCGTCGTGCCTGCCGCCTGCTGGCCGGCCGCGGGTGAAATGCCGCCGGGCGGCATCGCGGTGGCCAGCGAAGGCAGGACGATCAGGGCCGCTACGCAAGCCGTCAGCGCTGCGGCTCGGCTAGCTCCTCGGTATGTCCGGTCGATCCTCATGACTTCCTCCTTGGGGACGGGGTTGGCGTCTCACGACCGTACGGGCCAACCACCCGCCCCACATCGGCGGAGGTACCTAGTTTTGACGCGGCCGTTACCGATCTTTTCCGATGAAGCCGCGGCGGAGGGCCTCGCCGACCGCCTCGGTGCGGGTGCGGCCGCCGAGCTTCGTGAGGATTGCGGAGACGTGGTGCTCGACCGTCCGCGTCGAGAGGAAGAGACGCTCGGCGATCTCGGCGTTACGCAGGCCTTCGCCCATCAGCTCGAGGACCTCGAGCTCGCGGCGTGTCAGGTTCGCCGGGTTCTTGCGCGTCGCAGAGCGCGGTCCCCGGGGTACGTCGCGCGCGCCACGCTCCCGCAGGCGGCGGGCGACGATCGCGGCCGCCGCGGTCGCGCCGAGGCCCTGTAGCTCATCGAGAGCTCGGCGCAGCAACGCTTCGTCGTCGGAATCCGCGAGCGTTACCGCGGCCTCGTAAGGACAGCCAAGCTCCATCCACGCCTCTGCGGCGCGCGCGGACTCCCCTCCCAGCTCGAGCGCATAAGGGCCGGTCGTCGCGCACGGCTGCGGAAGCTCGCCGCCGATGCCCAGCCGCCGGCACGAGCAGGCGAACTCGCCTATGTCCCACCGGGAACCGACCCGAAGCGCCAGGGCGAGCGTGCGCTCCGTGACGGCGGCCGCCGCCTCAGGTCGTCCTTCAAGCCAGGCCGCCTCCGCCCTCGCGGCCACGGCCGGCGCAATCTGCTGCAGCTCGCCGGTGGCCTCCGCGGTGGCGACCGCGTCGTCGAGCGAGGTCCAGGCGCCGGGGTCGCCCCGGCGAGCCCGCAACCGCCCCTGCACCGTTAGAGCGAGCACCCGCGACACGGGTGAGCCGCTCGGATGGCGGAGCACGAACAGCGCCGAGTCGGCCGCCTCCGTCCAGGCTCCGCTGACGAGCTGTGTCCAGGCCCGGCAGGCGAGGAGACACAGCCACCAGTAGCCGAGGCCGCGCTCGTCGCAGTAATCGACGGCTTCGTCTACGTAGCTCTCGGCCGCGGCGAAGAGACGTTGCTGGAGACAGCCCCAGACGAGATTCACGTACGCGCGGCCGGCGTGGTCGTCGAGCCCCGCTTCGCGCGCCAGCTTGAGGCCACGTTCGAGCGTGTCGCGCCCGGCAGGCGATCCGCGAAGCAGCTTCGCCGCGCCGATGGTGATCAGCGCGTAGACCGCGATCTCGAGCTCGCCGAGCCGCTCCGCCAGCTCATATGCACGGTTACCCCAGGCCAGCGCACCCTCGGTGTTCGCCCAGTTCTGGCAGCGTTGCGCCATCTTGCCGTAGGCGCGCGCGAGTTCTGGCCCCGGCTCGAGCCCCTCGAGCAGCTCGATCGCCTCGAAGCACGTGGCCTCGGCGTCCACTGTGCGGCCCACGAAGCCGAGCAGCCGAGCGAGGGCTCGCAGCGAGTCGCCCTCGCGGAGCGTGTCGCCGAGCTCGCGCCGGTACGACACGGCGCGCTCCTGCGCGGCTAGCGCCTCGTACAACTGCCCACCCAGATACCACTCGTTCGACTGGAGCTCGAGCAGCTCGGCGCGCCGTTCGGGGGGCGCGCCGTCGGAGAAGCGCAGTGCCCGCGCGTACTGGGCGGCGGCTTCGCGGTGCGCACCGAGCGAGGCGGCCCGGGCAGCGGCCAGCGGGGCGTACCTCAGCACGGCGCCCTCGTCCGCGGCCGCCTCGGCGTGATGTGACAGCCGCGCCAGATCTGGTGCTCCTAGAGGCGGCGACGCGAGCGCAGTCAGTGCGGTCCGGTGAAGGTTGAGCGCACGATCCGGCGTGAGGGACTCCTCCACCGCGAGACGCGCCAGCTCGTGACGGAATGCCACTCCGCCGGCAGTTGGAGCGAGCATGCCCGACACGAGACAGTCTTCGAGCCGCTGAAAACTCTCCTCCGCGAGGGCCTCGAGCAGCCAGAGGTCCGCCTGTGGCGGCGCGACGGCCACCGCCTCGAGCAGCGCTCGCGCGCCCCGATCCAGCCGGGCGGCCCGGGCGAGCACCGCGTCGCGGACGGTGGGCGGGATGTCGGCCGTGTCCGCCGCCAGCGCTTCGGTGACGAAGAATGCGTTTCCCCCCGTGCGGCGAAAGAGATCATCGGCGTCGACCCCGCGGGGCTCGGCGAGCTGGGCGACCGCGGCGGGTGACAGCGGTTCGATCGTCAGTCGCTCGACCGCGCTGTTCGTGGCAAGCTCGCCGAGCAGCAGTCGCAGCGGATGAGAGCGGTCGAGCTCGTCGTCGCGGTGGCTCACCAGCACGAGCACCGGCGCCGACTCGACTCTGCGCCCGAGCAGGCGCACCACGTCGAGGGTGGCCTCATCCGCCCAGTGCAGATCCTCGAGCACGAGCAGCGCGCCCGCGCGTGTGCCGAACTCCGCAAGCAGCGCCGACGTGACCTCATGCGGCTTCGCACCACCGGCAACAAGCTCCTCGAGCCGTCCCCCGGCGACCTCCGCGATCTCGAAGAACGGGCCGAGCGGGCGCGGCGTGAACAGCGCGTCGCAGGCGCCCCACGCGGTCCTGAGCGTAGGAGGCTGCCCGTCGCAGAACTCCCGCAGCAGGGCCGTCTTGCCTACCCCGGCCTCGCCGCCGACGAGCACCATTCTCCCGCGGCCGTTTGCGATCACCGTCAATGCGCCTGCCAGCGCCGCCAGCTGATCCGAGCGTTCGAGCAGCCCAGCTTCCCGTTGCTGTTTGACAGGCGGCGGCATGGGCGCATCCATCCTCCACCGTCGCGGTCGTTCGCGCAAACGGGGTGCTAGAACACCACCGTCGTGTTCCCGTGCCGGATCACTCGGTCCTGGCAGTGCCACTGCACCGCCCGGGCCAGCACTGTGCGCTCGATGTCCTTGCCCTGCTGCTCGAGCTCGGCGACCGAGTCGCGGTGCGAGACGCGGATTACGTCCTGCTCGATGATCGGGCCGGCGTCGAGCTCCTCTGTGACGTAGTGCGCGGTCGCGCCGATCAGCTTCACGCCGCGCTCCTTCGCGCGCGCGTAGGGACCAGCGCCCGCGAAGGCCGGCAGGAACGAGTGGTGGATGTTGATTACCGGCACGCCGACGCGCTGGAGGAAGTCGCTGGACAGGATCTGCATGTAGCGCGCGAGCACCACCAGGTCGCAGTCGCCGACGAGCAGCGACAGCAGCCGGTCCTCGGCCGCGCCCTTGTTCTCCTTGTCGACGGGCACGTGGTAGTAGGGCAGGCCGAAGAACTCGACGTCCGCGCGCAGGTCCGGGTGGTTGGAGGCCACCAGCACGATCTCGGCCTCGAGCTCGTCGCGCTTCCAGCGCCAGAGCAGGTCCTGCAGGCAATGGTCGTACCTCGACACGAGCACCGCCACGCGCTTGCGCTCGCTCGCGTCCCAGAAGCGGAAGCCCATGCCGAAGCCGGCCGCCACCTGCTCGGCGAAGCGCTCGCCGAGCTCGGTCATCGTCGCCGTTTCCGGCGGCAGCGTGAACTCCATGCGCAGGAAGAACTGGCCGCCCTCCGGGTCGGAGGTGTGCTGGGCGGACTGGACGATGTTTGCGCCCGACTCGTACAGGAAGCTCGACACAGCGCGGACGATGCCGGGCTGGTCGGCGCACCACACGAGCAGCCGCTTTACCCCTGTCCCGGTGTCACTCAATGGCTGACGGCGGCGGCGGCGAGTTCGGAGACCAGCTTGTCCTCGTAGAAGCGCTCGAGGGCGAACGGGGCGATCAGCTCGGGCGTCTTCTCCGTCGCCACGAGCTCGGCCAGCGTCTTGCCGACGATCGGCGCCGCCTTGAAACCGTAGGTGCCCCAGCCCGCGCTGACGTGGAAGTTGTCCACCTCGGTCTTGCCGAGGATCGGGCTGTAGTCGGGGCTGAGGTCGCAGAGCCCCGCCCACGAGCGCAAAAGGCGCGCCCTCTCGAGCTGCGGGAACAGCTCGAGCGTGTGGCGGGTGAGATCCTGCAGGAAGTTGAGCGTGCCCTGCATCCGGTAGGTCGTCCAGGGCTCGATCTCGGAGCCCATCAGGAACTCGCCGCGGTCGGTCTGCGAGATGTAGACGTGCATCTGCGAGGACACGATCACGACGTCGAGCAGCGGCTTGACCGGCTCGGTGACGCAGGCCTGCAGGATGTGCGTGGTGATCGGCAGGCGCACGCCGGCCATGTCCCCGATCAGCGTGCTCCAGCCCGCGGTGCAGTTCAGCACCTGGCCGCACTTCACCGTGCCGCGGCTGGTGCGCACGGCGTCGATGCGCCCGTTCGTGCGCTCGAGGCCGAGCACCTCGGTGTTCGGGTGGATCTCGGCGCCGCCGCTGTCGGCGCCGCGCGCCAAGCCCCAGACCACCGCGTCGTGGCGGATGATGCCGCCGGGCGGGTGGTAGAGCGCGCCCTGGATCGGGAAGGTGGCGTGCTCGCTCACGTTCATCGCGGGCGCGAGCTCCTTGATCTCCGCGGGGCCGATCAGCCGCGAGTCGATCCCGTTGAGGCGGTTCACCTCGGCGCGGTTGGCCATCACGAACATCGCGCGGTCGGAGTGCGCGAGCGTGAGGTGGCCGCACTGGGAGAAGAGCAGGTTGAAGTTGAGCTCCCGCGAGAGGCCCTCGTAGAGCTTCACGCTCGCGTCATAGAAGCGGGCGCCCTCGGGCGTCTTGTAGTTCGAGCGCAGGATCGTGGTGTTGCGGCCCGCGGCGCCCGAACCGATGTAGCCCTTCTCGAGGACCGCGACGTCGGTGATGCCGTGCTCCTTGAGGTAGTACGCGGCGGCGAGTCCGTGCGAGCCACCGCCGATGATCACCACGTCGTAGGAGTCCTTCAGCTCCTGCCGCCGCCGCCACATCCTGCGCTTGCGGAAGATGTCAAGCATGGGCGAGCTCCTCCTCGATCGGGGCGAGCGCGTTCACGCCGACGGGCCCGCCGCCGAGCTGGGCGGCGGCGTCGGCGACCGTCTCCCACACGTAGCGTCCCAGCGCCCAGCCGAAGAGCATCAGGAAGCGGTCCCCGTTCTCGCGCAGCACATAGCCGGGCGTGCGCGCGACCGAGCCGGGCAGGAAGGCGCGTGGTGGCGTGGACTGCGGGCGCAGGTCGAGCGCGCAAAAGCGCGCGAACAGCTCACGCGCGAGCGGGCCGGCGATGGTGAGCGCCGCGTAGGAGGTGGTCATCTCGATGGCGCGGTCGCCGAAGCGCTCGCGCAGCGCGGGCAGCGCGGACGGCTCGCAGAGCGCGAGCGCGCGCTCGCTGGTCACCGGGCACCACCAGACCCCTTCGGCGCGCGTGGCCAGGCCGAGCTCGAGCGGCACGGGGGCGAGTTCCGCGAGCGCGCCGTTCAGCTCGAGCTTGCCGAGGTGCGACATGTCGGCGAAGCCCACCGTGTCGCGCAGGATCGCGTCCTCGCCCGCGAAGCCGGCGGCGACGTTCCAGCCGTCGCGGATCTCGATTCGCGCTCCGGCCGCGCGCGCCTCGCGCTCCATCGGGCTCTGCGCGATCGCCTCGCCCGCGTCGCCGGCGGCCAGGAAGTCGAGCGCGCTCATGAGCGGAGGATCTCCCCGTCGGGGTCGTAGAAGGGACGCGTGACCACCTCGGCGGGATAGGTCGCGCCCTCGTCGGAGATCTCGATGCCGGCACCGTCCCTGGCCACCTCGGCGGGCACCCACGCCATGCCGATCACGCCGCCGAGCCTGCGCGAGTAGCGGGCGCTCGTCACCTGGCCCGCGGGCGTGCCGGCGTCGTCGAGCACCACCGCGCCCTCCGTTGGCACGTAGCCGTTCGGCAGCGTGAAGCCGACGAGCGCCGTCTCCGGCGGCTCCTGCGACGCGCGCTCGAGCGCCCACTTGCCGATGAAGTCCTCGCCCTTGTCGAGCTTGACGATCCAGGGCATCGCGGCGCCGTAGGGGTTCGACTCGGAGTCGGTGTCCTGGCCGACGAGGATGTGCATCTTCTGCAGGCGCAGGATGCGCTGCGGCTCGAGGCCGAAGGGCCGGACCGCGAAGTCGTGGCCCGCATCGAGGATGCTGTCCCAGACGTGCTCGCCGTAGGCCGTGGGGAAGTGGATCTCGTAGCCCAGCTCGCCCACGAAGCCGATGCGCAGGATCAGGCAGGGCACGCCGGCGACCTTGCCGCGCTGGCCGTCGAGGTAGGGGAAGCCCTCGTTCGAGATGTCGAGGTCGGTGAGCCGGCTCATGATCTCTCGCGCGCGCGGACCCGCGAGGTTGACGGCCGCGAGACCCTGCGTGACGTCGGTGAGCGTCACATCCATCCGCCAGTCGGCAAGCCACCAGGCGAACCACTGCTCGACCGCGCCCGCGCCGCTCGAGGTGGTGGTGACATAGAAGGTCTCGTCGTCGAGTCGGCAGACCGTGCCGTCGTCGGTGATCCGGCCGGCGTCGCTCGTCAGCACGCCGTAGCGCACCCGCCCCGGCTTGAGGGTGGAGAAGCGGTTGGGGTAGAGGCGATCGAGGAACTCGCCCGCCTCCGGTCCGCGGACCAGCAGCTTGCCGAGCGTGGAGACGTCGATCAGCCCGGCGGACGCGTGGACCGACATCGCCTCGCCCTCGGGGTCGCCGTAGTCATAGGCGCGGCGCCAGTCGCCCGCCCACATCACGTGGGCGCCCTGCTCGCGCTGGCGGCCGTGGATCGGCGAGCGCTTGGCGGGCTCGGACGGCCGCCCCGC
>DASXNY010000209.1:0-1786 GCA_036494715.1 Thermoleophilaceae bacterium | reverse complement strand
TGGGCACGTCCACCACCACCGGCGACGGCGGCATGACGCAGGAGGAACGGCAGTCGTCGAAGACGCTCGTCTACCAGCTCCTGCCCTCGCGCTACGGCATGAATCCGGACGACCTGCGCGCGGCCGACGCGATCGAGATCGTGATCGGTCAGGGCGCCAAGCCCGGCGGCGGCGGGATGCTGCTCGGGCAGAAGATCTCGGCGCGCGTGGCGGAGATGCGCGACCTGCCTGAGGGGATCGATCAGCGCAGCGCCTGCCGCCACCCGGACTGGACCGGCCCGGACGACCTCGAGATCAAGATCGGCGAGTTGCGCGAGATCACCGACTGGGAGAAGCCGATCTTCGTGAAGATCGGGGCGAGCCGCACCTACTACGACGTCGCGCTCGCCGTGAAGGCCGGCGCCGACGTGATCGTGCTCGACGGCATGCAGGGCGGCACGGCCGCCACCCAGGAGGTGTTCATCGAGCACGTGGGCATCCCGATCCTGGCCGCGATCCCGCAGGCGGTGGAGTCGCTCCAGGAGCTCGGCATGCACCGCAAGGTGCAGCTGATCGTGTCGGGCGGAATCCGCAGCGGCGCGGACGCGGCCAAGGCTCTGGCCCTGGGCGCGGACGCGGTGTCGATCGGCGTGGCCGCGCTGATTGCATTAGGCGACAACGCCCCCGAGCACGACGCGGACTACCGCGCGATCGGCTCCGCTGCGGGCTACTACGACGACTGGCACGAGGGCCGCGACCCGGTGGGAATCTCGACCCAGGACGACGAGCTCGCGGCGCGCTTCGACCCGGTGCTCGGCGGTCGTCGCCTCGCCAACTACCTCCGCACGATGGTGCTCGAGGCCCAGACGCTCGCGCGCGCGTGCGGGAAGTCGCACGTGCACAGCCTCGAGCCCGAGGACCTAGTGGCGCTCACGGTCGAGGCCGCCGCGATGGCGCGCGTCCCGCTGGCCGGCACGAGCTGGATCCCCGGGCTGAGCGGCGCAACCGTCTAGAAATGAACGCCCCGCAGCAGGTACGCCATGGCCACGGCCTCGGTGGACATCTCCTGCTCCTTCTTCCCGTCCTCGGCTGAGGCGCCGTCCTTGTCCTTCCGGGCGGCCTTCGAGTCGGGGAAGATCTTGTAGGCCGTGTTCATGATCTGGTCCACCGCCTTCGGCGAGATCGAGTAGAGGATCTGGCCGAAGGTGCCGAGCCGCGTGGCCACGCGCTTCGGCTTGTCGAGGATCGCGTCCGCCACGAGCTGCGCCGCCTCCTCGGGCGACAGCGTGGGGAAGGCGTCATAGATGGACGTCGGGGCGATCATCGGGGTGCGCACCAGCGGCATGTAGACGGTCGTCACGTTCACGCCGTCGCCGATCACCTCCGGCGCCATGCAGCGCGAGAACGCGTCGAGCGCAGACTTCGACGCCACGTAGGCCGAGAAGCGGGGCGTGTTCGTCTGCACGCCGATGCTCGACACGTTGATGATGTGGCCCGCCTTCTGCTCGCGCATGTGGGGAAGCAGCTTGAGGATGAGCTTGACCGCCCCGAAGTAGTTGAGCTGCATCGTGCGCTCGTAGTCGTGGAAGCGGTCGTAGGACGCCGCGACGCTGCGCCGGATCGAGCGGCCCGCGTTGTTCACGAGGATGTCGACCGTGCCGTGCGCCTCGAGGATCTCGTCGGCCACGCGGTCGATGTCGTCCATGTCCGACAGGTCGGCCGGGTGCACGTGCGCCGTGCCGCCCGCCTCCTCGACTTCGTCGCGCAGCTCCTCGAGCTTCTCGCGCGTGCGCGCGACGAGCACCAC
>DASXNY010000208.1:0-4420 GCA_036494715.1 Thermoleophilaceae bacterium | reverse complement strand
AGGTTCCAGATGTTGGCGCGGAACACGAAGATCAGCCCGACCGCGATCAAGAGCAGCGGCGCCATGCGCATCGCGCTGTCCTGCCACGAGCCCTGCTGCACGCCGCCGTGCCAGATGTCCGAGTAGAAGCTGAGCGGGTCGCGGCCGAGGATGACGAGCAGGATCCCGCCGGCGATCAGCGCGAGCACCACGGGCACGAGCGAGCGCACCACCAGGTCGATCGCGCGCGCCACGCTGCGGCGGCGCTCAGGGCGCAGCGGCTCGTCCACCATCGGCATCGCCTCGCGGGCGGGGATTACGCTCATGCCGCGGCCCCGCTCTCCGGGCGGGCGCCGAGCGTCACATCGCCGATCATCAGGCGCCCGATCTCCTCGGCGGCGCCGGGCCCGGGCTTCACCTCGCCGACGATCCGCCCGCGCGACAGCACGGCGATCCTGTCCGACACCTCGAGCAGCTCGTCGAGGTCCGTGGATATCACCAGGGCCGCCTTGCCGTCGCGCATGTCGCGGATCATCTGGCGCACCGCGCGTGTGGTCTTGAGATCGAGCCCGTAGGTGGGCTTGTGGAAGATCACGACCTTCGAGTCGAACGACAGCTCGCGCGCCAGTAGCACCTTCTGCACGTTGCCGCCGGAGAGCGTGCCCGCGCGCGAGTCGATGCTCGGCGTGCGCACGTCGAAGCGCTCCACCAGCTCCCGCGCGCGCTCGTCGATGGCTCGCTGGCGGATGCGCCCCTGGCGCCAGAAGGGCGCGTCGCCGATCCGCTTCAAGAAGATGTTGATCGACACCGGCAGCCCGGAGACGATGCCCTCGCCCAGCCGGTCGTCTGTGAGGTAGCGCAGCCCGAGCTTCTGGCGCCCGGTCACGCCCACCCTGCCGATCGGCGCGCCGAAGAAGCGCAGCTCGCCGCGCAGCAGGCGCCGCTGCCCGCTCACCGCTTCGGCCAGCGCGCGCTGGCCGTTGCCGTCCACGCCCGCCACGCCCAGGATCTCGCCCAGGTGCAGCGTCAGCGAGACGTCGTCGAGGCCGGGCTCGGCGCCCTCGCCCCGCACCGACACACGCTCGAGCCCCAGCGCCTCCTCGGCAGTCGCCGGCACCGGCTGCGCCTCATACTCGATCTCGTCCGCCACCGTCAGCTCCGCCCTGAGCTCGACGGCGTCCGCGAGCCCGGCGGCGGCGTCGCCGAACATCATGTCCACGATCCGCGTCTCGAGCTGCTCGGGCGTGGCCGCCTTCACGGCCGCCTCGTCGAGCGTGCCGATCAGCTGCCCCCGCCGCAACACCGAGATGCGGTCGCCGAGGAACGCCGCCTCGTGCAGCTTGTGCGTGATGAAGATGATCGCGAGCCCGTTCTCCTTCAGGCGCGAGAGCACCTTGTACAGCTCCTCCACCGCCTGCGGAGTCAGCATCGAGGTGGGCTCGTCGAGGATCAGCAGGCGCGAGCCGCGCCACAGCGCCTTGACGATCTCCACCTGCTGCTGGCGGCCGAGCGCGAGGTCCGACGCCTTGGCGCCCGGGTCCACCTCCACCCCGAGCGTCGAGCCGATCGCGCGCAGCCGCTCGCTCGCCGAGTCGGCGTCGAGCTTGAGCTTGTGCGTGTCCCCGAGCATCAGGTTCTCGAGCACGCTCAGCGCAGGGATCAGCGTGGAGTGCTGGTACACGGTGCCGATGCCGAGCCGCAGCGCGTCGCGCGGCGACGCGATGTCCACGTCCTCGCCGTCCACCCTGATGCTGCCCGAGTCGGGGCGCTGGATCCCGCACAAGATGCCCATCAGCGTGGACTTGCCGGCACCGTTCTCGCCCAGCAGGCAGTGCACCTCGCCGCGCCGGACGTCGAAGCTGATGTCGTCGTTGGCGAGCACGCCGGGGAACGCCTTCGTGATCCCCATGAGCTCGACGACGGGCGCCGCGCCCGAGGAGGGCGGGCGCGGGGCGCCCCCCTCCTCGGAGCTGAGATGCGCGGCTGCGCTCACGAAGCCGGCGACGAAACGAACTTCAGCGACGCGCCCGTCATCCGTTCAGCGCCGCCTTCACCTGACTGATCTTGCTGTCGTTCGGGACCTTGATCTGGCCCGCGACGATCTTCTTCTGCGCCGCCTGGATCTCGCTCCAGACCGACGCGGGGATGTACTTCGTCTTGAGTAGCGAGACGCCGCCGTTGGCCAGGGTCAGGTCGTAGCCCTGCTGGCCGAAGGTGCCGTCGTCGATCTCCTTGATGAACTGCTTGTAGGCCCCCCCGAAGTTCCACAGCACGGAGGACAGGAAGACACCGTTCTTGTCGATCGGCGTCATGTCGCCGATGTCGCCGATCATCCAAACCTTGTGGCCAGGATTGGCGGTCTCGATCGCCTGCAGGTAGCCGAACGACGCGCCGTCGCCCATGGTGAGGATCACGTCGGCGCCGTCGGCGATCATGCTGGTGGCGACTCGCTTGCCACCGGCCGAGTCGTCATAGCCGGCCGAGCTGATCTCGGCGAACGCGATCTTCGTCTTCGGGTTGACGCTGTGGACGCCGGCCGCGAAGCCACCGGCCATCTTGAACCAGTTGCTGTCGGAGGCCGAGATGATGATCCCGACCTTGCCGGTCTTCGTCTTGTGAGCCGCGAGGATGCCCGCGAGATAGGAGGCCTGCTGGCTCTCCGTCGTGATGTTGGACACCGCGCCCGGCGACTTCATCGTCGGGATGTCGTAGGTGACCGTCGGGATCTTGTACTGCTGGCCGACGCGCTGGGCCGCCGTGTCGTAGCCGCTCGCGTGAGCGATGATCAGCTGCGGCTTGTTCAGCGCGATCTGGCGCAGGATCGTCTGCGTCTTGTCGTAGCCGATGTTCGAGCTCACGTCGACTGTGGCGCCGACGCTAGAGGCGGCCGCCTTGGCGCCTGCCACGCCCTGTGAGTTCCAGCCGTAGTCGTTCGTCTTCGCCGGAGTGGCGATGGCGATGGTCTTCACCTTGCTGCTCGCGGCAGGCGTGCTCGTGGCCGCGGCGCTACCCGTGCTGGCCGCGCTGCTGCTCGTGCTGCTGTTGCTCGAGCCACAGGCCGCAACCAGGACCGACAGCAGCGCTACCGCGGCAAACAGCCCCATCCCTCGTAGCGCGCGCTTCTGCGTCAGGGCTTGCATGGAGAGCTTTTCCCCCTTTGTGTAGGCAGAGTCCAAACCCGACCGTCGGGGCCTTTCCGGACGGCCCAGGAGCCACCCGGCGGGCGGTCTTGGCGGTGACCGTATCTGGTAGGTTGCTGACTGTCAACAATTGACAGCGAACAGAGTTCGCGGACTCGTTCTACTTGCAATCAGGGCCTGAAGACACCCCGGGGCGCCGGCGCAACTGGCGCTTGGTGGCCGGCAGCGTGGCGCTTGCCGCGGCGCTCGCAGTGCTCGTTTTCGCCCTCACCTCGGGGTCCGACGCCAAGCAGCCCTACCGCTCGGCGAGCAAGGCCGAGGTCAAGCGCGCGCTCGCCGCGCGGCTCCACCGCCAGCTCCTGCGCCCGCACTGGATCGCCTGCGTGTCGAGCGGCAACAGCTACCACGGCGCGGCCGTGGTCCGCTGCAACGTGAACTTCGGCGACCCGCACATCCAGGCCTACTGCTCCGTGATGCGCGGCCACCGCCTCGTGACCCAGTACGACGACTCGAAGATCCCGTGCGGCCACGACAACGCCGGCTGGGGCGCGCCGGTGCAGGTTCTCAACTGACACCACGGAGGTGACCGCCTTGGAGCTGCCCGATTTCACCCTCACCGCCGGTCCGACAGCAGCCTCGCCGCGCGTCCTCCAGGCGCTCGGCTCGCCGCTGATCTTCGACTACGACCCCGTCTTCCTCGAACACTTCAGGGACACCGAGCGCAAGCTCGCCGAGCTGATGCGCACCAAGGGCGACGTCGTGCTGATGCAGGGCGAGGCCGTGCTCGGGCTCGAGGCCGCCGCGCGCGGCCTGGTGCGGCCCGGCATGCGCGCGCTCAACCTGGTGTCGGGCGTCTACGCCGCCTGGTTCGGCGACTGGCTGCGCGACTACGGCGCCGAGGTGATCGAGCACACGGTGCCCTACGACGAGGCCATCGACCCTGCCGACGTCGCGCGCCTGCTCGACGAGAACGAGGGCATCGAGCTCGTGGCGCTCGTGCACTCCGAGACGCCGTCCGGCATCGAGAACCCCCTGGGTGAGATCGGCCCGCTCGCGCACCGGCACGGCGCGCTGATGCTCGCCGACATCGTCTCGTCGCTCGGCGGCACCGACGTGCGCATCGACGACTGGCACGTGGACCTCTCGGTGGCCGGGCCGCAGAAGTGCCTGGCCGGGCCGCCCGGCATGTCGCTCGTCAGCGTCAGCGAGCGGGCCTGGCAGGCGATGGAGGACAACCCGAGCGCCCCGCGCGGCTCGTTCCTCTCGCTGCTCGACTGGAAGCACAAGTGGATCGACGGCGG
>DASXNY010000207.1:0-11064 GCA_036494715.1 Thermoleophilaceae bacterium | reverse complement strand
GCCGTCAGCGCGACGAACAGGTCGTGCGTGTGCCAGTAGTTGTCCGGAAGGTCGCCGCCGCCGGGGTAGGGCGACTCGCGGCTCGCCGGGATGTGCGTGTGCTCCGGGAAGAAGACGGACTCGTAGCCGCGCTCCTCCGCGAGCCGGGCGAAGCGGCCGGGATCGACCGCGTAGTCGGTGGCGAAGATGGCGGCGCCGTAGTTCACGACGGCGGGCTCGCTGTCTCGATACGCGCGGCGAGGTCGTCGCCGAAGCCCTCCATGCGCTCACGGATCGCCGTCGCCGCGCCCTCGTGGTCGTAGGCCACGCGGCGCAGCTCGAGCTCGCCGTCGTCGGACACGAGCGCGTAGGCAGCGCGCGTGTCGCCGTCGAAGGGCAGCCCGACGCTGCCCGGGTTGACGAGCTCGACGCCGCCCTCCCCCTGGCGGCGGAACTGGACGTGTGTGTGGCCGAAGACAAGCCGGCGCTCGGCGGCGCCGTCGATCAGCTCGGCCTCGTCCTCGGCGGGCTCGGGCATGAAGCTGCGCATGTCGGAGATGGGCGACGCGTGGGAGAAGAGGGTGTCGTCGATCGTCGCCGTGGGCGTGAGCCGGGAGAGCTCGTCGATCGTGTCGGCGCCGAGCACGGTGCGGGCCCAGGCGGCGGCGTCCTGGATGAAGGGAATGTCCGGCGGGTCCGATGGGTTCTTGAGCCAGCGCTCCCAGTTGCCGCGGATCCAGTTGGCGCCGGACAGGGAGCGCAGACGCTCGACCGTCTCCACCGGCCAGGCGCCGAGCGCGGCGTAGTCGCCGCCGAGGAAGTAGCGCTCGGCGCCCGCGGCTTCGGCGTCCGCGAGCACGGCGTCGAGCGCCGGCAGGTTGGCGTGAATGTCGTAGAGCACGGCGAGCATCAGAACAGCGTCTCGCCACCGCGGGAACGTGCGCCGCGGCGCGGCACCCCGGCCGCCTCCGCCAGTGCCGCCTCCACGTCGGCGAGTATCGCCCGCTCGGAGCGCGAGGCGATCAGCGGCTCGCCGAGACCGTCGACGTGCACGTAGGTGCGCCGACCGTCGCCGCGCTCGTCGCCCTCGATCGGGACGAGCGCGAACACGCGGTCCGCGCGGACGTACTTCCCGTAGCCGATCGGGACCATGCGGGGATCGCGACGAGCCACGTGACGAGCCTACTCAGTTCGCATTGCCTCGACGGCTCCGTCGAGCGTCTCGTGCACGGCCATCGCCTGCTCGACCTCCGTGACGATCAGCGAGTGGCGGATCAGTGACTCCGCCGGCACCACGAGCGTCAGCGACTGCCGGCGCCCCTCGAGGCGCTGCGCCAGCTCGAACAGCATCCGGATACCGGCGCTGTCGAAGTAGTCGGTGTCGGAGAGGTCGAGGACCATGCCGGCGGCGTCGTTGGGTACCGCCGCGGAGATGTCCTCCTCGAGGGCACCCGCGTTCGAGATGTCCACCTCGCCGGCGATCCGCAGTAGCTGGAGATCGTCCCGACGCTCGACGATCAGAGTCGCGATCTCCGCCATCAGGCCTCCACCCCGATGCGACGCCTCATCATCACCTCGGTGCCGTCGTCGCGTCGCTCGATGCGCACGTCCTCCATCAGCGCGTCGATCAGCTTGAGCCCGCGGCCGCGGTGCTGCCCGCGCGGTGCGCGCCACGAGCCGTGGTCGCGGACGCGCAGCACCACCGAGTCGCCCTCCACCGCGCCCTCGACCTCGAAGCTCGCGGGCCGCGCGCCGTAGGCGTGCTCGATCGCGTTCGCGCTCGCCTCGCCGCAGGCGATAGTGATGTCGTAGATCTCCTGCGCGCTCGCCTTGGTGGCACGCAGCCAGCGCATCAGCATCCGCCGCAGCCGCGACAGCTCGCCCGGCTCGGCCCGCAGGCTGGTGTGGAATGCGGTGGCGTCGACCTCCACGGGGCGCAAGGCAAGCACAGCGATGTCATCGGCGCGCTGAGGGTCGGGTGCAGCCGTCTCGATTACGTGGTCGCAGAGCTCCTCGAGCGCCGCGGGCGCGTCAGCCAGCACGCGCTCGAGCCGTGCGATCCCGACCTCGAGCGTCTCGCCGCGGCGCTCGACGAGACCGTCCGTGTAGAGCAGCAGCGTGCTGCCGGGGGCGAGCTCGAGCGTCGCCGCCTCGTAATGCGCGTTGGGCGAGACGCCGACGGGGAGCGAGCCGCGCCCGTTGATCGCGGTGACGTTGCCCTGGGCGTCGCGCAGGAGCGGCGGCGGGTGGCCGGCGCGGACGAACTGCATGCTGTTGATACTCGCGTCGAACTCGCCGTAGACGAGCGTGGCCATGTCGTTCTGCTCGAACGTGCGGGTGAGGCGGTTGAGGCGTTCCACCGCCGCGGCGGGCCCGACGCCGTCGAGCGCGTAGGCGCGCAGGGCGTTGCGGAACTGGCCCATCACGGCCGCCGCCTCGATCCCGTGGCCGGCAACGTCGCCGATCACGAGCCCCACGTTGCCGTCGCCCAGCGAGATCGCGTCGTACCAGTCGCCGCCGACGTCGAGCTCCGAGGTGGCGGGCAGGTAGCGCGCGGCGAAGGCCATCCCGGGGATGTCCGGGAGCTGGCGCGGGAGGAGGCTCTGCTGGAGCGTGACGACGGCCTTGTGCTCCGCGGTGTAGAGGCGCGCGTTGTCCACCGCCACGGCCGCGCGGCGCGCGAGGTCCTCGGCGAAGCGCAGGTCCTCCTCGTCGTAGCTGCGGCCGGACTCCGCGTGCACGAGCGTGAGCGCCCCGAGGGTGCGCGCGCGGGCGATGAGCGGCACGATCAGCACCGAGCTGAGGCCGAGCTCGCGCGCCGTCTCGAGCTGCTCGGGGTCGTCGATCGAGGCGGCGAGCATCGCGTCGGTGATCCCGGGATACAGCTCCGAGCGGCCGGTGCGGATCACGTTCGGCACGCCGGTCGCTGCCTCCGGGTCGACCGGGTAGCGCCTGCGCACCTCCTCGGCGAACTTCACCTTCTCCGGGTCGACGTGCGCGGTGGCGGCGTTGCGCACGCTGCCGTCCTCGCCGACCAGCTCGATCGCGCACCAGTCCGCGAGCCGCGGCACGACGAGGTAGGCCACCTGCTCGAGCGTCTCACCGAGGTCGAGCGTCTCGGCCATCAGCTCGCTCGCGCGCGCGAGGAAGCTGAGGCGCTCGCGCGCGAGCTCGGCGTCGTGGTAGAGCCGCGCGTTGTCCGCGGCGAGCGCGAAGCGGCGCGCCAGGTGCTGGGCGAAGTCGAGGTCGACGTCCCCGTAGTGCAGCCCCTCGCGCGTGGACAGGAAGGTGAGCGCGCCGACCGTCCGGCCGCGCGCGATCATCGGCACGATCATGTAGGAGCGGGGCGCGAGCGTCTCGTAGAGGCCGGTTTCCTCGGCGGACTCGATCACGATCTGCGGCGCGCCCTGCACGTCGCTCTCGAGCTCGGACTCGCCGGTGGCGATCACGTGCATGGCGCCCCGCGAGGTCCCCATCTCGCGCCGGTAGCGACGGCGCAGCTCGAGCAGGAACTCCTCGATGAGCGGATCGGGGTGGCCGCTCGTGATCTGGCGCAGCGAGCCGTCCGCCTGCACCACGTCGACCCCGCACCAGTCGGCGAACTCCGGCACCGACAGCTGGGCCACCTCGGCGAGCGTGCGCTCGTAGTCGAGCGAACGCGCGAGCACGGCGGATGCCTCGGCTAGAAACCCGAGAGCCCTCTGAGGGTCGAGCACCCCTCCTGCTTGAGTCGGTTCGTCCACTGTGGCGAGTCGGGGTGCGAGATCGTAACGGACCCGTCGGGCACTCCGGTAATGATTCGCGAGTGGCCGAACCGCTCCTTCGAGGCGCCGACGGAAAGCGCCGCTGCTGGTGGGGTGCGAGCTCGCCGGAATACACCGCCTACCACGACGAGGAGTGGGGCCGTCCCGTGCGCGCCGATGACGAGCTGTTCGAGCGGCTCTGCCTCGAGGGCTTCCAGTCCGGGCTCTCGTGGATCACGATCCTGCGCAAGCGCGAGAACTTCCGCAAAGCGTTCGCCGGCTTCGAGATCGAGCGGGTGGCACGCTTCGGCACGCGCGATGTGAAGCGCCTCCTGGGCGACGCGGGCATCGTCCGCAACCGCATGAAGATCGAGGCCACGATCGCGAACGCGAAGGCGGCGGCGGCGCTCGACACGTCGCTGTCCGAGCTGCTCTGGAGCTACGCCGAGCCACGACGCCCGGCGCCGCGCGGACGCGGCGACGTGCCTGCTGTCACGCCCGGCTCAACCGCGCTTTCGAAAGAGCTCAAGAGGCGCGGCTTTCGCTTCGTCGGGCCGACCACCGTCTACGCGGGGATGCAGGCGTGCGGTCTCGTGAACGACCACTTCGCCGGCTGCCACGTGCGCGCCGAGGTCCAGCGCGAGATCAAGTCCGTATTCGCGTAGAGTCGCGGACCGGGCGCCGGAAGCGGCCGCTGCCGACGTGCAGCCGGTCGTCCGCAGCCACGGACGTCTCCTCGCCCGCGAAGCGCACGCCGCGCGCCTCCGAGCCGATCGAGGTCAGGATGATCACCGCTGCGATCACGGGGAACATCACGACGAGCAGCGCGAACGGGCCGCCGTGCGAGTCGGCGAGCGAGGTCTGCAGCGGGAGGTTGAGCGCCGCGATCAGGTTGCCGAGCTGGTAGGTGACGCCCGGGTAGAAGCCGCGGATCTCGGCGGGCGAGAGTTCCGTGAGGTGCGCGGGGATGACGCCCCAGGCGCCCTGTACGAACACCTGCATCAGGAACGCCCCGATCGCGATCGTCGCGAGCGTTGGCGCGTATGAGAAGAGCGGCACCATCGGCAGCGCGCAGACCGCGCACAGGATGATCGTGCGCTTGCGCCCGAAGCGCTCGGACAGGGCGCCGAAGTAGACGCCGCCGAGGAGCGCGCCGACGTTGTAGATGATCGCGATGACCGTGATCGTCGTCGTGCCGGCGCCGAAGTGGTCCTTGAGGAACGTCGGGTAGTAGTCCTGCGTGCCGTGGCTCAGGAAGTTGAACGCGGCCATCAGCATCACGAGGTAGACGAAGCGCTTCAGCACCTGCGGTTTGAGGAAGACGTCGCGCCAGCTGGTGCGCGTCTCGCGCTCGCGCTGCTTCGTCTCCTGCCAGGCCTCGGACTCGCCCACGCGCAGGCGGATGAACGCCGCCAGCAGCGCCGGGAGCGCGCCGAAGAAGAACAGGCCGCGCCAGCCGAAGATCGGGTTGATGACGAAGAAGGCGCAGGCCGCGAACATGTAGCCGAGCGGGTAGCCCTGCTGGAGCAGGCCGGAGTAGAAGCCGCGCTTCTCCGGCGGGATCTTCTCCATCGCGAGCGACGCGCCGAGGCCCCACTCGCCGCCCATGCCGATGCCGTAGATCGTGCGCAGCACGAGCAGCATCGTGAGCGAGCTCGAGAAGCCGGTGAGGAACTCCACCAGCGAGTAGAAGAGGACGTCGACGAGCAGCGGGATGCGGCGCCCCACGCGGTCGGCCCAGTAGCCGAAGAGCGCCGCGCCGACGGGTCGCGCCGCCAGCGTCAGGGTGGTCGCCACCGCCACGTGGGTCTTTGACGTGCCGAAGGTCTTTGCCACGTCCTCGATCACGAAGACGAGCAAGAAGTAGTCGAAGGCGTCCATCGCCCAGCCCAGCCAGGCGGCGAGGAACGCGTTGCGCTGATCCCGCGTCAGGCCGCGTGCCTGCTCGCGGAGCATTGCGATTCCCATATTTCCCTCCCCTTGTTGCCGAGAGGGCGTACCCGGTGTTCGCGCTCGAAAACGCCGGGGTCGCTACTTCGCGTAGTAGTCCGCGTTGAGCTTCGTGAAGTGCTGCCACTCGTCGGGCAGCTGGTCCTCCGCGAAGCAGGCGTCGACCGGGCAGGCCTCGACGCAGGCGTCGCAGTCGATGCATTCGTCCGGATCGATGAAGAGCTGCCGAACGTTGTCGTAGTCCGGCTCTTCCGGGGTCGGGTGGATGCAGTCGACCGGGCACACCTCCACGCAGGAGTTGTCCTTCACGTCGATGCAGGGCTCGGCGATGACGTACGTCATGCGTCTGCGAGCGCGGGAATCGTGACGGCGAGCGCGCCGCCTTCGTCGTCCAGCTCGAACTCGAGGAACGGGCAGCACTCGCGTTCCGCCTCGATCAGCCGCCGGAGCTCGGCGCGCACGCCGTCGAGCGGCGCCAGCGCGATGCGCGTGCCGCCGCCGGCCAGCGGCGTGCGGGTCACTGCGGCGCGCTCGAGGAGCCGCTTCCAGTCGTCCTTGCGTGTGCGCGCGTCTGTCGCGGAGAGCGAGCACGCGATCGGAATCTCGAAGCTCGGGTCTGTCACGCTGTGAGCGTGGCACTTCAACCCGACTTGAAGTCAAGCCTGAGCATCGGCGAGGTCGCGCGGCGAGCCGGCGTCGCCACCTCCCGCATCCGCTACTACGAGTCGGTGGGCGTGCTGCCGGACCCGCTCCGCGTGTCCGGCCAGCGCCGCTACTCCCCCG
Organism: Thermoleophilaceae bacterium; assembly: GCA_036494715.1. Classification (GTDB taxonomy): domain Bacteria; phylum Actinomycetota; class Thermoleophilia; order Solirubrobacterales; family Thermoleophilaceae; genus JAICJR01. The sequence goes on along the minus strand of DASXNY010000207.1, from coordinate 4,609 downwards.
AGGTCCTGCGCCGGCTCGCGACTATCGACGTGGCGCAGCAGGTGGGCTTCTCGCTCGACGAGATCCGGCAGTTGCTGCACGCCGACGGCGAGCCGGCGCACGTCGTGGTGCGCCGCCTTGCCGAGCGCAAGCTGCCCGAGATCGACGAGCTGATCCAGCGCGCCACCGCCATCCGCCGCTGGCTCGAGATGACGAGCGCGTGCGAATGCGACTCGATCGAGGTGTGCAGCCTGTTCGACCCTCGGCTCGTTGGCCTGCACGAGCGCGCGCCCGCCGCGCCGCGGGCGCGCGTCGTGTCGTTCCCGGGCGCCGTCAGGCCGCCCAGCTGATCACAACCGACCGCGCCGCCTCGACGTCCGGGTGGAGCGGGCGGTCCGCGAGCTCGGGATCGAGAAGGGGCGTGGCGGCGTCGTAGAGCTTGCGCGCTCCTTCACCGGTGGGCTCGTGGCCGGCGAGCCTGAGCGCCCGCACCGCGGTCACGAGCTCGACCGCCACCAGCACGCGCAGCGCCTCTAGCGCCTCGTGGGCGCGCCGCGCGGCGATCGGCGCGAGGCTGGCGTGCGACTCCACTCCGCGCGCGACGGACACGGTCTGGGCGGCCACAGGCGTGACGAGCGAGCGCACCTCCGCCGCCGCCGCGTGCGCCGTGTACTCGAGGATCAGTCCGCCCGAGTCGGGCCCGGGCTCGAGCGCGAGGAACGCGGACAGCCCGGTCACGCTCGCGTCGAGCAGCGTGCTCACCCGCGCCGCGATCAGCGCCGCCGACTGCGCCACGGCTGTGCGCAGCCCGTCGATCGCGTTGGCGAGCGGCGCCGCGTGCGGGTTGCCGTTCGGCAGCGCCAGCTCCTCCCCTGCCACGATCAGCGGGTTCTCGCCCGGGAAGTTGAGCTCGTGGATCACGGTCAGCTCGAGCGCCCCCAGCGCGTCGTGCACCACGCCGTCCACCTGCGGCAGCGCGCGGAACGGGTACGGGTCCTGGATCGCCGCGGCAGTCGGCTCGCGCGTGCGTCCGCTGAGTCCGGACAGGAGCTCGCGCATGCGCTCCGCCACCGCCATCTGCCCGGGCTGGTGGCGGCCCGCGTGCAAGCGGGCGTCGAGCACGACGGGGTTGGCCGCCGCCGCCTCGAACGAAATCGCCGCGACCGTGAGCCAGGTGTCGAGCAGCGCGCGGGCGTCCACCACGAGCAGCGCCGCGTGGCCGACGCTCACCGCGTTGCTGCTCATGAACGCGAGCCCGTCGCGCGGGCCGAGGCGACCCGGCTCGATGCCCGCCGCGCGCAGCGCCTCGGACGCGTCCACGAGCTCATCCCCAAGCCACGCCTGGCCCTCGCCGAGCAGCGAGAGCGCGATGTCGGAGAGCGTGGTGAGGTCGCCCGTGCCGAGCGAGCCCAGCTCGCGGGTGAACGGCAGGAAGCCCGCGTTGAGAGCGGCCACCAGCGCGTCGAGCAGCTCGGACGCCACGCCCGCACCGCCCGCGCCGAGCTGGTTCGCCCGCGCGGCCATCGCGGCGCGCACGCGCTCGGCGCGCAGCGGCCAGCCCGCGCCGCAGGCGTGGCTGCGCAGCAGCCGCAGCTGGTGGTGCACCTGCTCCTCGTCGTCGAGGCGGTGCCCGCGCAGCGGCCCCACGCCCGTGGTCACCCCGTACAGCTCGGCGCCGCGTGCGAGCACAGCGTCGGCGGCCACCCGCGCGGCGTCGTTGCGCTCGCGCGCGTCCGCGCTCAGCTCCACCGGCGCGCCGCCGCGCGCGACCCTGGCGACGCCGTCAGGGGTGAGCGTTGCGCCGTCGAGGACCACGGAATCTGTCATTCGGCCGGACTGTAGGGAGCGCGGCGGTCGGGACCCTGGCTAGGCTCAGACCATGGCCACCTGGGACGACGTCCGCCGCATCGCGCTCGCTCTTCCGGGCGCCGACGAGCGGCTCTCGCGCGACAACGCCCAGTGGCGGGTGAAGGACAAGCTGTTCGTCTGGGAGCGGCCGCTGCGGCAGTCGGACCTGAACGCGCTCGGCTCAGGCGCGCCCGACGGCCCGATCCTCGGCGCCCGCGTCGAACACGAGCTGGCCAAGCAGGCGCTGATCGCCGACGACCCGGATGTCTTCTTCACCACGCCGCACTTCGATGGCTATCCGGCGATCCTCGTGCAGCTGGACAAGGTCAGCGCCGAGGACCTCGAGGAGGTGGTCGTCGAGGCCTGGCTCGTGCGGGCGCCCAAGCGCATGGCCAAGGAGTACCTCGACAGGTCGGAGTAGGCGCGCTCAGCCGAGCTTGCCGGCGAGCCAGGCGTGCACATCGGGAAGGCGGTTGAGCGACAGCGTCAGGTGCCCCTCCTCGGGGAACAGCTCGCCCTCCGCGCCCGCCACGTGCGCGAGCAGCCAGGCACCGTGTGCAGGCGGCACCATCAAGTCCTGCTCGCCCTGCCATACGAGCGTGGGCACGCCGATCGCGCCGGGGTCGAAGCCCCACGGAGCCAGGCAGGCATAGTCGTCGTCGACCCAGCCCTCGACACCCGGCGCGAGCGCCTTGCGCACCGAGTCGAGCAGGTGGGCGGCGAACTCGCCCGTGAGCGCCGCGGCATCGACGTCGCTGAGGTGCGGGCGGAACGCCTCGACGAGCTGCTCCGGCGACGCCGACACGATCTCCGCGGCCTCGCTCTCGCAGTATTCCGTGAGCTGCTCGCGCCCCTCGCGCGCGGCGCCGAACTCCTTGATGTTGCCCTCGCCCATGCCGGCCATGAAGTCGAGGTCGGGCGCGTCGGTGGGACCCACGCCCACCACCGACGCGGCCGCCGCGCAGCGGTCCGGCAGCAGGGCCGCGCACGCCAGCGCGTGTGGTCCTCCGCCCGAGATCCCGTAGGTGGCGAAGCGCTCGACGCCAAGCTCGTCGAGGATCGCGGCGACGTCCCCGACCGCGTCGGCCACCGTGCGCCCGCGGTTCGGTGTCGAGCCGCCGTAGCCGGGCCGGTCGTACGCGACCAGCCGCAGGCCGAGCCGCTCCGCGCTCTCGAGCTCGGTGCGGTAGAAGCCACCGCTGCTCGGCGTGCCGTGATGCGCGAGCGCGACGGGCCCGTCCGGCGCGCCCGCAACGTGGATCCGGAGCGTCCGGCCGCCCGGGCCGGCGATGTCCGATGTGGCGGTGGCGCCCACGGCGGCGGACCCTAGCCAAAGGCTGGCGCGTGCGCCGTCCCCTCGCTGGCGCGCTGTACCTCACCTGAGTTAGGCTCGCGCGCGCCAACTATTTGGAGATCTCATGAATCGATTTGCCGCCCCGCAGCTCAAGCCCTTGCTCGTCAAGGCAGCGGCCTCCGCGGGACTCGCCTCGCTCGCCCTCCTGGTCGGGCTGACGAGTTCCGCGGAGGCAGCCACCGTCACGAAAGCGTTCTCAGCCACGGGCGCGGAACAGGCCTTCACGGTCCCCGCCGGGGTCACGAGCATCCACGTCGTCGCGGTGGGAGCCAAGGGCGGCACGGGCACGTCGGCGGCCAACCCCGGCGGCTTGGGCGCCGTGGCCACCGCGGACATCCCAGTGGCGGCCGGCCAGAAGTTCTTCGTCGAGGTCGGGGGCAACGGCGCCAACGGAAACGCGGGCCAAGGCGGCGCTGGGGGCTTCAATGGGGGGCGTTTGGGTGGCGCCTCGGGCGACGTCGCTCTAGGCGCCGGCGGTGGCGGCAGCGGCGGCTCGTCTGACCTTCGCACCGTCTCCAGAACGGGCAGCACGACCCTTGCCACCATGAACTCGCGCATCATCGTCGCGGGCGGCGGTGGCGCCTCGGGCGGAGGAACAGGAGGCGGTAGCGGAGCCAACGCCGGCGCCAATGGCGGGGCCGGCGCGAACGCCGGAGTCAATCCCGGCGGTGCCGGCGGCCAGGCAGCGACCCCGACCGCGCCTGGCGCTGCCGGCAGTAGCGACGCCTCGCCAGGCGCGATCGGTATCGGCGGCGCAGGAGGAGACGGCTCCTCCGGGGTGACTGCTGGGGGCGGCGGCGCAGGCGGTAGTGGCGCCTACGGCGGTGGCGGTGCGGGCCCGGGCAGCGGCGGAGGCAGCAACGGTGGCGGCGGTGGCGGCGGCTCGAGCACGTTCGCGCCGACGGCCGTGAACACCTCGGTGGTCACGGACACGACCGGCACGCCCTCGATCACGATCAGCTACGACGTGCCCGCGAGCGGCGGCGGTGGCACCGGCGGCGGCGGCAACGGCGGCGGGACGAAGCCCGCGCTGAGCCACCTCAAGGTGTCCCCCAAGACGTTCGTCGCGGGCGGTTCGGGCGGCACGACGCTGAGCTACAGCAACACCCTCGCCGGCAAGACCACGTTCAGCGTGCAGAAGCCGGAGCGCGGGGTGCGGGTGAGCGGCAGCTGCCTCAAGCCCAGGCACGGCCGGCACGGATCGCACTGCACGCGCTACGTGTCGGTGGGCAGCTTCTCCCACACGGACGTGGCGGGGGCGAACAGCTTCCACTTCGCGGGCCGCGTGCGGCACCACAAGCTGCGTCCCGGGAGCTACAGGCTGCGGGCCGTCCCGACCTCGAACGGAACGAAGGGCAGCGCCCGCACGTTCCGCTTCACGGTCGTCAGCTAGGAACAACAAGAGGGCTCCGCTCCGGCGGGGCCCTC
>DASXNY010000206.1:0-5647 GCA_036494715.1 Thermoleophilaceae bacterium | reverse complement strand
GCCGGCGGAGCGACCGATGGCAGCTGTGAGGTAGCCGCGCCGGTACCGGGCAGCGCCGCGGCGGTCGCCGGCCGGACGACCAGTACGAGCCCGAGAAGGATGAGCACCGCGGCGGCGAGCGGGCGGACCAAGCCAGAGTTCACAGGGCCGTGTCTCATCGACTACCTCATCTGGTGGATCTCCGGCGCCTCCTCCTCCAAACAGCGAGGAGCCATTTTTCGCACGTATCTGGCGTCTATTGGCGCGTAGCCCCACGCTGAGAAAGGCGTCACCATTATCCGAACACTTAACACCTGTTTGCGGTCAACTTCGCAGCCCCCGAGTTGGGGAGAAAAGCCCCCTCCGGGTTGCGGATGAATTCACCGAGCGGAGCGGTTGAGCGCGGGCACGATCCAAACGTCCAGATCAAACGACGTCCCGGGTCAGGCCCGGCGAAAGGAGAGGCACATGCGTGACCTCACGATGCAGGAGATGGACGAGCAGGTCGCCGAGCAGCTTCCGGCTCGCGAACTGATGGGCTGCTGCTACAAGCGGACCGCCCCCGCGCCGAACCACAACCAGTCCGCCTACAGCGGCGGCAACGGCAACGGCTGGGGCAACGGCAACAACAACGGCAACGGCTTCCTCAGCGGCAACCAGCTGATCGGTGGCAACGGCAACGGCAACGGCATCGGCAACGGGAGTGCCGTGAACGTCTACGTCGACTGAGGCGTAGGCACCGGAGCGCAATGGTGAGCAGGTCGCACGCACCAGCGTCCCGGGACTCGAGGGCCGGGCCGGCGACTGAGCCGACCCGGCCCTTCGCTTGCGAGGAGACGGGGCAGCACGGCGAGCAGGTCGCTGGGGCATTCATCCTGCTCCCGGGCTCGAAGCTGCTCGGCCAGTCCCAGAACTCCGGACTGCGCGAGCCGCCGTACCTGGTCCGTCGGCCTGACGGTCAGGTCGTCCAGCTGTCGCGGCTCCTCTACCTCGTTGCCGAGCACGCCAGGCCGGGGCGCGAGCTCGCCGAGCTCGCGCGGCGTGCCGGCAACGAAATGGACCTCCGGATCACGCCGGAGCAGGTCCGCTACCTGCTCGAGCAGAAGCTTCATCCCCTGGGAATAACCACCGCCGCCGACGGGACGAGCCCGCGGCTCACGCGGCTACAGCCGATCTTCGGCTTGCGTCACCGCGTCGGCGTGGTCCCGCCCGCGGCGGTCAACCGCATCGGGAGCCTGTTGAGCCCGCTGTTCCTGCCGCCCGTGATCGCGTGTCTCTTCGGCTGCATGGTCGCGTTCGACGTCTGGCTCTTCGGCGTCCACGGTATCGGCCGTGGCCTCTCGCACGTCATCGAGCGCCCCAGCCTGTCCCTGCTGCTGTTCGCCCTGGCGTACGCCTCGCTCGCGTTCCACGAGGCCGGCCACGCCGCCGCGTGCCGCTACGGCGGCGGCCGGCCCGGGGCGATCGGGATCGGCATCTACATCGTCTGGCCGGTCTTCTACACGGATGTGACGGACTCGTACCGTTTCGGCAGGCCCGGCCGCCTGCGCACAGACCTCGGCGGCGTGTACTTCAACTGCGTGTTTGCGCTCGGGATCGCGGCCGCCTACATCGCCACCGGCTTCGAGCCTCTGCTGCTCGCCGTGGTGGCCCAGCATCTGTTCGTGCTCGACCAGTTCTTCCCCTGGGTGCGCCTCGACGGCTACTACGTGGTGGCCGACCTGCTCGGGGTTTCCGACCTCTTCTCGCGCATCAAGCCGGTTCTCCGGAGCCTCCTGCCAGGTCGCCGTGCCGACCCCCGCGTCGAGCAGCTCAAGCCCTGGGCCCGGGCGGCCGTGAGCGCCTGGGTATTGACGACCATCGCGGCGATAGCGGGCGGCGCCTCCCTGCTGTTCGCCAGCGCCCCGCGCTATCTGCAGAGCGCGTGGGAGTCACTGGGCCTCCAGGCAGACGCGTTCAGGCACGGCGTCGGGATGCTCGACCCAGTCACGGCGCTGTCCGCCGGCATCGATGTCGTCCTGCTCGCACTGCCGGTGGCGGGCTTCCTCGTCACCTATCTGCTGCTGTGCCACGGGATGGGGAGTGGCCTGGCGCTGGCACGTGCGCGCGCCGCCGTCCACGGCCGTACAGACTGGACAGGCCAAGGCGACCGGCCCGCGCAGGCTCAGTGACCCGCGCGGACAGTCCGCCACGACTGCCACGTGATGCGCAGGATCACGAAGGTGATCGCAAGCGCGATCAGCGGATCCGCGGCCGGGACACCGAGCGCCACCACGGCCGCTGACGCCACGACCCCGAGCGATACGTACGCGTCCGCGCGCGCGTGAGCACCGTCGGCCACGAGCGCCGGGCTGTCGAGCCGCCGGCCTGCCCGGGTGCGGATGCGCGCGGCCACCCAGTTGCCCGCGTAGCCGATCAGCCCGGCGCCGGCGAGCGCCCACAGGTGGTCGGGCGTGTTCGGGTTGATCAGCCGGTCCACCGCCTCCGCCCCCGCCACGCACGCGCTGACGAAGATCGCCGCCACCACCGCTAGCCCGGCCAGCCGCTCCGCGCGCGGCGAGCGCAGGAGGAACGCGGCGCCGAGCGGCACCGCGGTGAGCGCGTCGCCGAAGTTGTGGATGAGGTCGGCGAGCAGGGCGACGCTGCCGGACAGGAGGAAGACGAGCAGCTGCCCGAGCGCCGCCAACCCGAGCACGGCCAGCGACCACAGCACCGCCCGCAGTCCCTCCCGCGAGCGCTTGATGCTGTCGTCGATCAGGCCGTGCGAGTGGCCGTGGCTGTGGTGGTGGTCGTGCGTCAGCAGAGCTTGACGCTAGAGCCGCACACCGGCGCGGCGATCAGCGCCCGTGCGCTATCGCGCGCGATACGCGGGTCACCCGTAACGGTCGCCCGCGCGTCCAGCTTGACCCGACCGCCGACCGCCGGGACTCCCTGTACGACGAATGAGCGGCTCGAGCCTTTGCCCAGGCGGGCATAGTCGCGGCAGCGCAGGCCCTTGTACCCAAACGTCCCGGGCGCGCTGCGGTCCGTGAAGCGCGCGGGAATCGGGGTGCAGAGTCGCACGCCATTTGCACCGGACATCCCCGCCCCCGTGACGGTAACCCGGTAGCTGAACGGCTGCCCGACACGCCCGCGCGTCGGCGCCCCGACGTGAACGCGCACGAGCTGAGACGGCGTTCGGACGACGAGCCCGGCGACGCCCTCGTTGTTCGTCGTGTTCGACTCGGCAGTCGTTGTCGAGGCGAAGACGACGCTGTGGAGGACGCCCGGCACCAGCACGCGCGCCCTGGCGCGAACAACGATCGTCTGACCGGGGCGCATGTTGCCGAGCTGGCAGCGGACCGGGCGTGGCGCGCGGCAGCTGCCGGCGCTTGTGGTGAGCGAGAGCACCTTTGCCACTCGCGTCGCGACCAGGCGCGGGTACTGTGGCAGCTCGCGCAGCACCGTCCCGCTGGCCGTCGCGGACCCGAGGTTGCGGACCCTCGTGGCGGTGGTCACAACATCGCCGACGAACAGCCGCCGCGGGCGGATCGAATGGGTCACCTCGAGGTCGGCGGCAGGACTTCCGGGGACGGCGGCGATCAGGTCCGGCCCACTGGGCGGGTCGGGCGCGCCAGGCGGCAGCGTGGGCTGCACGGGTGGCACGACGTCAGGCGGTATGACGGGGGTCGGGGGATAGAGCGTGGTCAGGGTCACGAGGACGTCGTCCCCGTCCGTGACCGTGATTGGGACTTGGCTAACGACCACGGTGCCGCCACGTGGATCCGGCTGGGTGACCTCGTAGACCGCGCCGCCCGGAATCTCGCCGACCGGCACCGATCCAGCCACATAGCCACTCGGAACGTCGACGCTGAACGACTCGCCGTCGGCCAGGTTCTGACTGTGCACCAGGCCGGCGCTGCCTGACAGCACGTCCGTCCAGGCACCGCCGGGCGAGTCCCCCTCCACCACTTGGCTCACCGTGATCCGCGCGCTGCACGCGCGCGGTTCTGCGGTCGCGTGGAGCGTGGTGGACCCGGCAGTCACGGTGATGTGGTGCGTGCGGCCGTCCGCAACGTTCACGGTGAAGTAGCGATCGTGGCGGGCGAAGGCGGTGAAGCTGCCGCCCTGGGCGCTGTCGAGATCGGACCAGGTCACCTCAAGGTCGCGCGTGCCGCTGTTGCGCAGCCGCATCGCGAACTGCTGAGAGACGTCCGCGCACAGAGCACTGAGCTCGAGTGGAGCAGGCGGCGGCGCCGGCAGGCAGCCGGAGAAGGGCGCCTGCATGATCGCCAGGCTATTGGTGCGCGCGTTCGCGGCGATCAGCTGCCCGACCAGGTTGTGAGTACCGACGCCCGTGACATCCGTCCTCGGAGCGAGCACGGTCCCCTGCCACGGCACGGAGCCGCCGAGGCTGAGGTCGCTGACCCCGTCGAAGTTCCAGACGATGTGCTGAGGCGTGATGCCACCGCCCAGGTTCATGTACTGCGCCTGCGTGATCGATGCGTGCGGGCCGGTGACATTGATCACGGCCGTCGCATCCGCCGGCAGGCTGATGTCGACGCCGAGCGCCTGCGCGAGCAGGTCACCCGGGATGTTGAACACGTACTGCGGACCGGTGGCCCCCGGCGCGTTGATCTGCAGCGCTCCCCAGGGCTGGAGGATCGCGTTCGCGCCCGTCGTGGTGGGCAACGCGGCGAGCGAGGAGCTGAGCTCGCCGAGCTGCGCGAACTCGTCGGCGAACGAGAACGGCGGGACGCCCTTGGTGCTGCCGCCCGTGATCGTGAAGTTCTGCGCCTGGTCCAGCGTGCCGGCGTAGCGGACGCTACCGCTGACCTGCCCGTTGCCACCGGTCACGTCCCCGCCGGAGACGAGGTCGTCGCCCCCTGCTGTCGTCGCGTCCCCGATGTTCGCCGCCGAGAGCGTCACGTTGCCGGCGGCCGCCGCGCGCCCGTGCAGCGTCGTGTTGGTGGCCTCATAGACACCGTTCGAGAAGACGTCGTAGTTCGCGGCCTGGCCGAGCGAGGCGCACTGAGCCGCATGCGCCCGAGGGGGCTCGGCGCGTGAACGACCTGTATCGGCCGCGACTGCCCACCCACCGCCCACCACCGTGGCGGTGGCGAGAACGACGACCGCTCTACGGGAGCGCACGTCTCAGGAGGCTACGCCCGTCCGCGCCGCTGTCAAATAACAGTCGTGAACAGTCGGGAAGCGCTCAGCTTTGCGCGAAGAACCTCGCCGGATTCGCCACCAGCATCTGGTCGATCTGCTCCTGCGTCACGCCGCCCTCGAGCAGCGCCGGCAGCACGTCGTTCGAGATCAGCAGGTAGTCCGGCTTCTCGTCGGCGAACGCCGGATCACCGACCATGAAGTCGAAGAAGCAGGCGGCGTCGTGGCCGAGGTGGATGCGGTCCGTATAGCCCTCCTCCACGAGCGCGATCAGCGTCTTGATCCGGTCCGGCAGCGGGTTGAAGTGGTCGATGCCGAAGCGGTCGCAGCCGAGCCAGGCGCCGCCGGCGGCGATCGCCCGAAGGTAGTCGAGGTCGTTGCTGTCGCCGGTGTGCGCGATCACGATCCGGCCCGGGTCGACGCCGTGCCCGGTGAGCGTCTCGAGCGCCGGCAACCCCATCTTCGCCGCGGAGTTGGTGTGCACCATCACCGGCGCGCCGGTCTCGATGCTCGCCTTGGC
>DASXNY010000205.1:0-12917 GCA_036494715.1 Thermoleophilaceae bacterium | reverse complement strand
CGAGTCCCACGCCTTGCCGCGGCTGGCCGCCCCGAGCACGCCCTGGGAGATCATCTGGACGGGCAGGCCCTTGGAGGCGGCGATGATCAGCGAAGTGGTGTTGGAGAAGCCGATCTGGTCGCTCCCCGAGAGCACGGCGGGTACGATCGCGGCGCCCCCCTGCGCGAGCTGCGGCTGGACGTTGAGCTTGACCTGCTTGAAGAAGCCCTTCTTGATGCCCAGGTAGAGCGGGGCGACGTCGGCGATCGGAATCGTGCCGACCTTGATCGTGGCCTGCTGGCCCGGCTTGACCGCCGGCCCTCCGCCGGCGCCGGTGCCGCAGCCCGTGGCCACCGCCACCAAGAGCCCTAGGCACGCCATCAGACCGGTCATCCGCTGCTTTCTCACGACTCTCCTCCCTACCTCAGTGGCCGTGCGCCATGCGCCCAACCGTACGTATGCCGATGTTCCGGATCCGACGTCGTTAAAACGTCAAATGTTCAGAATTTTTGGGACCGGGCATTGAGAGGGCGGAATGAGGAGAGCCCTCACCTCGATCGCCGTACTCGCGGCGGCTGCCGCGGCGGTCGCCGGCTGCGGCGGGAGCACACCGAGCGTCGGCTCCGGCGGCGGCCAGGCGACGGTGAAGGTGGGCGTGCTCCCGATCGCCGACGTCGCGCCGCTCTACCTCGGCATGCAGAAAGGCTTCTTCAAGCAGCAGAAGCTCACGATCAAGCCGCAGGTGATGCAGGGCGGCGCCGAGGTGACCACGGGCGTCGTCAGCGGCAAGCTCGACTTCGGTTTCTCCGCCACCGAGCCTTTGATCGTCGCCAAGTCGAAGGGGCTGCCGGTGCAGATCGTGTCGCAGGGGGATCAGGCGGCGACCTCGACCGCCCAGGCGTGGGACGGGCTGATGGTGAAGGCGGACGGATCGATCAAGACTCCCAAGGACCTCGAGGGCAAGACGATCGCCGTCAACGCGCTGAGCAGCATGAACGAGCTCTGCACCAAGGCCGTGCTCGCGCGCGAGGGCGTGGACGTGTCGAAGATCAAGTTCCTCGAGGTGCAGTTCCCCGACCAGGTGGCGGCGCTGCAGTCGGGGCGCGTCGACGCGATCAGCGCCGTCGAGCCGTTCGTGAGTCAGGCCAAGGCCGCGGGCGCGCGCAACCTGCTCTCCTACTTCGCCGGGCTACAGCCCAAGCTCACCGTGGCCACCTACTTCGCCACGACGCCGTTCATCCAGAAGAACGGCGGCGCCGTGATGCGCTTCGCGAAGGCGATGAACAAGTCGCTCGCGTACGCACAGGCGCACCCGTCCGAGGCCCGCCAGGCCGTGCTCTCGTACACGAAAATTCCCGCTAAGGCGGCTCAGAACATGAAGCTGCCGTACTGGAGCAAGGACCTCAACGAACCGTCGATCAAGCTCGTGGCCGGCGACACCCAGAAGTTCGGCTACGCCAAGAACGCGCCCGATCTGAACGAGCTGATCTGGAGCGGCGCGACCTCCGCGGGCGCGCAGACCGGCAGCTAGCCCCTACTCCACGACGAGGCCGTGCCGCATCGTGTTCTCCGTGATCACGTGCGGCTCGAGGAACTGCAGCAGGTAGTCGGGCCCACCGGCCTTCGAGCCGATGCCCGAGCGGCGGTTGCCGCCGAACGGCTGGCGCCCCACCATCGCGCCGGTGATGTGGCGGTTCACGTAGAGGTTGCCGACCGGGCTGCGGCGCGCCACCTCGTCGACCGTGTCGGGGTTGCGCGAGAAGAGGCCGCCGGTGAGCGCGAAGGGCGAGCGGTCGAGCGCGTCGAGGGCGGCGGCCATGCTCGGCACGCGCTCAACCGCTAGCACCGGACCGAAGATCTCGTCGCGCAGCACGACGGAATCGGGCGGCAGGTCGGTGGCCAGCGTGGGCGCGCAAAACCAGCCGTTTGCGGGAAGTTCGCCAGCCCGCGCGATCACTCTCCCGTCGCTCGCCGCGATCGCCGCGTAGCGGTTCACGCGCTCCTGCGCCTCCTGCTCGATCACCGGCGGGACGTCGCTCGCGAAGTCCTCGGCCTGGCCCACGCGCAGCACCTCGACCGCTCCGGACAGCCGCTCGAGCAGCGCGTCCGCCACCTTGTCGTGCGCGAGCACGCGCGCCGCCGCGGAGCACTTCTGCCCCGCGTAGACGAAGGCGGAGCGGACGATCCCCGGGACGGCGTCGTCGAGGTCGGCGTCGGAGTCGACGATCACCGCGTTCTTGCCGCCCATCTCGGCCACCACCCGCTTCACGAAGCCCTGATCGTCGGGCGTGTCGGCCGCGGCCCGCACGATCTCGAGCCCGACGGCGCTCGAGCCGGTGAAGGCGATCACGTGCACGCCGGGGTTGCGCACGAGCGCCGCGCCCACCTCGCCGAAGCCGGGCAGCAGCGAGATCGCGCCCGGCGGCGCCCCCGCCTCGCGGAGCGCCTCCACGAGCGCGAGCGACGACCCTGGCGACTGCTCGGCGGGCTTGAGCACGACGCAGTTGCCGGCCGCGAGTGCGGCCGAGGTCATGCCGGTGGGGATCGCGAGCGGGAAGTTCCAGGGCGCGATCACCGCGCACACTCCGCGCGGCGCGTAGCGCATCGAATTGCGCTCGCCCGGCACCTGGAGCAGGTCGGGACCGTGGTGCAGCCGGACCGCCTCGCGCGCGTAGTACTCGAGGAAGTCGATCGCCTCGCACACGTCGCCGTCCGCCTCGCCCCAGGGCTTGGCACATTCGCGCACCTGCAGCGCGGCCAGCTCGAGCCGGCGCGAGCGCAGGATGTCCGCGGCGCCGGTGAGCACGTCGGCGCGCCGCTCGGGACCGAGGTCGCGCCACGCGGGGAACGCCGCCGCGGCGGCGTCCACCGCATCGTCGGCGTCGGCCTCGGTTGCCCGCCCCGCCGTGGCCACCACGCGGTCGGGCTCGCCGGGATCGGTGGATTCGAAGCCCTCGTGGGCGCCGCGCTCCCGGCCTATCAGCACGGGCACCGCAAGGGGCAGCTGCGGGTCGAGCTCGCGCAGCGCGTGCAGCAGGGACTCGCGCGCGGGTGCGCGGCGCAGCTCCAGCGTGGGCTCGTTCGCGAAGGGCTTCACGGCGCCGCCAGCAGCTCCTCGAGCGGCACGCCGCGTGCCTGCTCGTGCAGAAAGGACTCGTTCGAGGTGTTCTCGAGCAGGCGGCGTACGAGGTAGGCCATGCCCGCCACGAGGTCGCCCACGGGGCAGTAGACGCGCACGCGGAAGCCCTGCGCCGCGAGCGCGTGCTGCAGCTCGTCGCCGAGGCCGCGCAGCACTTGCAGCTCGAGGTCGCGGTCCTGGCCGCCCGTCTCGCGGTTGTAGGCGATCGCGTGCGAGACCGAGCGCAGGTTGTGCGAGCCGATCGCCACGCGCACGGCCGGGCGGGCCTCGAGCAGGCGCCGGGTGAGCTCCTCGAAGTTGCGGTCGCAGTCCGCCTTGACCTCGAACACCGGGGCCTGCCAGCCGTGCTGCCGCGCCTCCACGATCTCGTGGTCCCAGTAGGCCCCCTTCACGAGCCGGACGACGAGCGGCGGCCGGCGCGGCGACTCGCGCGCCCACGCCAGGATGCGATCGAGCTGGTCCGGCGACTCGCGCAGGTAGGCCTGGAGCACGAGCCCGGCCGACGGTCCCTCGCGGAACTCCTCCTCATCGAGCAGCTCGAAGATCAGGTCCATCGTGGTCTCGAGCGAGTCGAGCGACTCCATGTCGATGTGCAGGTGAGCGCCGGCGTCGCGGGCGCGCTGGAGGAGCGGGCGCATGCGCCGGGCGGCGTCTTCGCGGCCGAGCTGGGGAGCGTCGGGCCGCAGCAGCGGCGTGAGCGCGGAGACCTTCACGGACAGGTTGGCGCGCGGCAGCGGCCCGAGCGAGTCGGCCTCGAGGGACGGCCGCTCCGGCCAGCGCGGGGCGGCCTCGGCGATCGTGTCGAGCGCCTCGGCGCAGCGCTCCGCGTAGCGGTCGGCCTCGGCGGCGGTCACGGTCGCCTCGCCCAGGAGGTCGACCGACGAGGCCGCGCCGCCGTCCCACAGCTCGCGCAGCACGCCGAGTGCCTTGCGCGGCGACTCACCGACGATGAAGCGGTGCGCCATGTGGCGCACGCCGCCCGCCGCGGCGGCCCCCAGGGCCGCGCGACCGGCCTTCGTTCCGGCCATCTTCACGGCCACCTCGAGCGGCGGCGGGCGCTCGTCGAGCTCGCCCAGGTAGCCGCTCAGATGTCGCGCCAGGTCGTCCAGCGAGCGGCAGGCCGGGGTCACGTCCACGAAGCGAAAGAGCGCCGTCCGGAGCTCCGCGTCCTGCGACGCGAGCTCCATCGCGCGGGCGTCGAGCGCCTTTACGGGATTGCGGCTGCGCTGCGGAAACGCCGCAAAGAGCGCCCGTCCGACCTGCTCGAGCTCGGCCTCCACTGCCATGCCCCGAACGCTACTGTGCCCGCCCGCTACGCTCGACCCGATGTCCGAGCGGGTGATGTACGTCAAGCCCGGCTGTCCCTACTGCGAGGCCGCCAGGGAGGCGCTGAGCGCCGAGGGCCTCGACTGGGAGGAGCGCGACGCCACCGTCGACCGCGGCTGGCGCGACGAGCTGATGGAGCACTCCCGCGGCAGCGGCGTGGTGCCGACGATCGTGGGCCCGGACGGGGTAACGGTCGGCTGGCAGGGAAAGGGCTGACGTGTGCCGTAGGCGGCCGGTCGGCCGTCACGGGGAACGCCGGACGGTCGCCTAGACTGGCCAGCCCGATGCGCTACCCCGTTGAGAGCTTCAGCGAGGAGGAGCGGGCGCTGCTCGCGCCCCACTTCACCAACCTCGACCAGCCGGTGTTCGCGCTGGTCAACCTGCCGGAGACCGTCAAGGGTGCGCTTTTTGCCCGCTATTCGCGCTATCAGGGCACCCTGAGGCGGCTCTACCTCGAGGAGTTCGCCGCCGACGCAGAGGCCGGCGCGGCGGGCGCCTTCGACGGCGAGGAGGGCGAGCGCGCCGCCCGCCTCTACCGCACGATCTTCCTCGGCTACGGCGACGACTCGGTGGCCCAGCTCGGCGGCGCGCACGTCGCCTGCGAGTGGGTCTCGAACGTGATGACGAAGATCCTGCAGCGCGGCCGGCTCGCGGCCTACCTCGAGCAGTCCACCCGCTACATCCCCTACGACACGCCGATGCCGGGCGGCGGCTATCGCTTCTGGAGCGACGACTCGGTGGGACCCGAGTACAACGCCGCGATGAACTTCCTGTTCGACTCCTACTCGCAGGCGCTGCCGCGCGTGAAGGAGTGGGCGGCGGAGCGCTTCCCGCGGGCCGACGGCGAGCCCGAGGCCGCCCACGCGCGCTCGATCACCGCCAAGGCGCTCGACCTTTTGCGCGGGCTGTTGCCGGCATCGTCGCTGTCGCACATGGGCATGTTCGCCACCGGCCAGGCCTACGAGCAGCTCCTGCTGCACCTGTTCGCCTCGCCGCTGCCCGAGGCGCAGGACTACGGGCGCATGATCCTCGCCGAGCTGAAGAAGACGATGCCGAGCTTCGTCACGCGCGTGGACAATCCGGACCGCGGCGGCCGCTGGATCGAGTACCTCGAGGAGCGCGGGCATGCCGCCGACCGCTGGGCGGCGCGGCTCGGGCTCGACCGCGCGCGGCGCAAGGAGGACACGCGGCCGTCGGTGCGCCTCCTGTCGGTGCGCGGCACCGAGGACGATCTCCTCGCGTCCCTGCTGTTCGAGGCCGCCGGCGTGTCCGAGGAGGAGGTCCGCGCCGCCGTGCGGGTGCTGCCGCCCGACGAGCGCGTGACACTGCTCCGCGAGCTCGTGGGGGAGCGCGAGAACCGCCGCTACCGTCCGGGGCGCGGCTTCGAGGCTTTGAGCTACCGCTTCGAGGTGGTGGGCGACTACGGCGCCTTCCGCGACCTCCAGCGCCACCGGCTGCTGACCGTCCAGTGGCAGCCGCTCACCCCCTACCTCGGCGCCGGGGTGCCGCAGGAGCTCGAGGACGCGGGCGTGGCCGACGACTACCGCGCCGGGCTCGAGCGCTCACACGCCGAGTACGAGCGGCTCGTGGACGCCGGCCTGGCGGAGCTCGCGCCCTACGCCCTCTGCCTCGGCTACCGAATCCGCTACGTGCTCGACATGAACGCCCGCGAGGCGATGCACCTGATCGAGCTTCGCTCGGGGCGCGAGGGACATCCCACCTACCGCGCCGTGGCGCACGAGCTGCACGCTCAGATCGCGCGCGTGCACCCCGCCGTGGCGGGCGCGATGACGCACGTGGACCGGGACACCGAGCCGCGGCTCGAGCGCATCCTGTCCGAGATCCGCACCCACGCCAAGCGCGCGGCCACGCGGGTGTAGCGATGGGCGCCGCGACCCTCCCAGACGGCCGTCGCGTGGCGCCGTCGATCCTGTCGGCCGACTGGTCGCGGATGTGGGAGCAGGTGCAGACGGTGATGGACGCGGGCGCGCGCGTGATCCACGTGGACGTGATGGACGGGCACTTCGTGCCGCCGATCACGATGGGGCCGCAGATGGTCGCGGCGCTCTCAGACCACGTGCACGGCGCCGGCGGCTGGCTCGACGTGCACCTGATGATCGACCGCCCAGAGCACCAGGTGGAGGCGTTCGCGAAGGCGGGCGCGGACTCGATCAACATCCACTGGGAGGCCACGCCGCACGTGCACTACGCCCTCAAGGCGGTGCGCGAGGCGGGCTGCCTCGCCGGGCTCGCCATCAACCCGGCCACGCCGCCGGAGGCCGTGGTGGCCGCGGCGGACACGTTCGACATCCTGCTCTGCATGACCGTCAACCCCGGCTGGGGGGGACAGGCTTTCATCGAGACCTCCAAGGACAAGGTGCGGCGGCTGCGCTCGATCCTTCCGGACCGCATCGCCATCTCGGTGGACGGCGGCGTGGACCGAGATACCGCCCGGCCCTGCCGCGAGGCGGGGGCGCGGCTGTTCGTGGCCGGCTCCGCCGTGTTCGGCGCCGAGGACCCGGCGAGCGCCTATACCGAGCTGGCCGGCGCCGCCGGCGCCTCCTGAGCGCACGCCCTGACGCGCTGCTCGAGCGCAACTGGGCGGCGCTGCCCGGCTGAGCCGCCTGCCACAGCCTTCGTGCACGCACCCTAGACCGGGGGCGCCGGGCGCGCGAAGATGAGGACTTGAGCATGTCTGGCCTGCTCTGGACCGCGGCTGAAACCGTCAAGGTCTTCCGCGTAGACACGGGATCGTTCCTCGTGATCGTCGCCTGCTCCGCGGTGGCGGCGAGCGTGGTCGCGATCGCAGGCGCGCGCAACCTGTTCCTGCCCGTGGTGGTGGTCGAGCTCGTGCTGGGCGTGATCGTGGGACCGCAGGTCGCCGGCATCGCCCACGTGAACGGCTTCACCGACTTCTTCGCCGACCTCGGCCTCGGCATGCTGTTCTTCTTCGCCGGCTACGAGATCGACATCCCCCGCATCCGCGGCCGGCCGCTGCGGCTCGCGATGTTCGGCTGGGCGATCTCCCTCGCCCTCGCCTACACGATCGGCGGCGCGCTGGCGGCGGCCGGCGTGGTGCTCTCGCTCGTGTACGTCGGCTCGGCGCTCGCCACCACGGCCATCGGCACGCTGCTGCCCGTGCTGTCGGACACGGGCGAGCTGAAGACCGAGTTCGGCACCTACCTGCTCGCCGCCGGGGCGGTCGGGGAGTTCGGCCCGATCCTGCTGCTCACCCTCCTGCTCTCGACACAGAGCGCCCTGCACAACGCGCTGATCCTGATCGCGTTCATCGCGCTCGCCGTGGGGGTGGCGGTGGCGGCCGTGCGCTCCTCGGGCCGCACGCTGCCGCTGTTCGAGCGGACGATCGAGAAGAGTTCGCAGCTCGCCATCCGCTGGATCGTGGTGCTCGTGTTCGCGCTCGCGCTGCTCGCCAACAAGCTCGGGCTCGACCTGCTGCTCGGCGGCTTCGCGGCCGGCCTTATCACCAGGCAGGTCCTCCAGAAGTCGGAGGTGCCGGCGTTCGACTCGAAGCTGAACGCGGTGGCCTTCGGCGTCTTCATCCCGTTCTTCTTCGTGGTCAGCGGCATGCACCTCGACGTGGACGCGCTCTTCTCCTCGCCCTCCGGCGTGCTGAAGCTCCTGCTCTTCTTCGTGCTCTTCCTCGTGGTGCGCGGCACGCCCGCGCTCCTGCTCTACCGCAACGTGCTCCCGTTGAAGGAGGACCGCACGGCGCTCGCGTTCTTCAGCGCCACCCAGCTGCCGCTCGTGGTGGCCATCACCACGGTCGCGGTGCGAGACGGCCACATGCGCGCGTCCACCGCCGCGGCGCTCGTGGGCGCGGGAGCGCTGTCCACCGTCGCCGGGCCGCTCCACGGGCTCTACATGCGGCGGGTGGGCGCCCGCAAGCGCGCGCTCGAGCCGGCAGCCACGGCACCGGCTCCGCTCGCCCACACTCCCTAATCTCTACTGAATTGGTAGACTTTGCTCCGGTCATGGAACTGGGGGAGCTACACAACCTCGCCGAGAGCCTCGGGAGCGACTCGTCGGCCTGGCATCACCTCGTTCGCCACGACCCCCTGCGGCGGGTGTTCGAGCCCGTGCTCGACGAGCCCGATGTGGAGGGCTGGCTGATCTGCTGGATGCCCGGTCATGACACTGGCTTCCACGACCACGACGTCTCCTCCGGCGCAGTCACGGTGTTGAGCGGCCAGGTGCTCGAGGAGCGCCTGACGGTCGGCCGAGGCGGGATGCTCGCGAGCGTCTACTCCGCGGGCCATACGTTCGAGTTCTCGCCGTCCGACATCCACCGCGTCACGCACACGGGCAGCGAGCCGGCCGTGACGCTGCATGTGTACTCGCCGCGCATCGTGCGGCCCGGGGCCTACACCGTGTCGGACGAGGGCGTGCTGCGCCGCCACCCCGTGGCCAGCGGCGAGGAGTTGCGGCCGCTCACGGCCGCGTAGAGTCGGCTGCCGCCTGCTGCGAGCGCCGGAACGTGAGGCCGCCGCCTCCGCCCGGGCGCTTCTCCCAGCGGAAGTGGCGCGCCGCGAAGATCGTGGCTCCCGCCCACCAGATGAGCATCACGCCCAGGTCCTTCCCGGAGAAGCCGTAGCCCGTGGTGTGCGGGCTGAAGCAGGCCTCGAAGCTCTGCGCCAGATGGCTCAACGGGAAGATGTGCGCGATCTTCTGGAGCCAGTCCGGATACGTGTTCAGCGGATAGAAGACGCCCGATACGAACAGCAGCGGGAAGAACGTGATCGCGGCGATCGGCTGCGCGCTCTCGGGCCGGTCCACGAGCGTGGACACGCAGAGAGCGATCGCCGTGATCGAGGCCGCGCCGACGAACAGCGTGATGACGGCGGCCGGCAGCAGCTTCGGGTAGATGTGCACGCCGAACGCGGGCACGGCCACCACGAACATCAGGAGCACCGACAGGAAGCCGGCGGTGATTGCCGCGCCGACGAGCGCCGAGAGATAGATCCACGGCGGCAGCGGCGTGCCCCGCACCCGCTTGAGGATGCCCTGGTCGCGCAGGTTCGCGACCAGGATGATCAGGCCCTGGTAACACGAGGTCGCCACCGCGAAGATCGCGATGCCCGGCGTGTAGAACTGGACGAAGTCGACCTTCCCCCCGGGAACCGCGACGGTGCTCCCCTTGTTACCGGCGTCGAAGATGATCAGGAAGATCAGCGGGAACACGAACGTGAAGAACGCGCCGCGCGGCCCGCGGAGCAGGATCCGCAGCCGGATGGCGATCCAGCGAACGAGCAGCTTGAGGTCGACCGCGCGCATCACGCCGCACCTGCGCTCGTCAGCTCGAGATAGATGTCCTCGAGCGACCGGCGGGTGACCGTCAGGCCCTCCAGCTCGAGCCCCCGTTCGTTCGCCCAGGACAGCAGCGGCGCGAGGTCCTGCGTGGGCCGCTCGCTGCTGAACACCACGCGGCCGTTTGTGTGCTCGGCGCCATCCGGGAGCGGGAGCGTGCCCGCGTCGACGCCCTCGGGCGTCTTGAAGCTCACGAGCGCGGCGCTCACGTCGCGGCCGGCGATCGTGTCCGGCGTGCCCTCGGCGACGATGCGCCCGGCGGCGATCACCGCCACGCGGTCGGCGAGGTTCTGCGCCTCGTCCATGTAGTGCGTGGTCAGCAGGATCGTCTTGCCGAGCGAGGCGAGGCCGTCGATCACCTCCCACGCCTGGCGGCGCGCGGTTGGGTCGAAGCCGGTGGTGGGCTCGTCGAGGAAGATCAGCTCCGGATCGCCCGCGATCCCGAGCGCGAGGTCGAGCCGGCGGCGCTGCCCGCCCGACAGGGTCTCCACGCGCGCATCGCGCTTCTCGCCGAGGCCCACCAGGTCGACGCACTCGTCCGGGTCGCGCGGCTCAGGGTAGGAGCTGCTGTAGATCTCCACCGCCTCGCGCACGGTGAGCACGCCGTCCACGCCCTCCTCCTGCAGCACGATGCCGATCTGCTCGCGGAACGGGCGCTCGCCCTTGTCCGGGTCGAAGCCGAGCACCGCCACCTCACCGTCGTCGCGCTTGCGATGTCCCTCGAGGATCTCGACGAGGGTGGTCTTGCCCGCGCCGTTCGGCCCGAGCAGGCCGAACACCTCGCCGCGGCGGATCTCGATATCCACTCCCGCGAGCGCCTGTAGCGACCCGTAGCTCTTGCGCAGCCCCCGGACCTGGACCGCGATCTCTCCCGCCGCAACCATTCAGCGGAGGATAAAAGAGTCACACGGGATAAGCGGTCATTACAAGAACAGCCCTATGACCTATGACCTATCCCCTATCCCCTCAACGCCCCAAAGGCACAGCAAACCCACGCAGATCCTTTATCCGCGTACGCGCACGATCGACAAGACACTCCCCCTCGATGATCGGCTCGAGCGTGCCGCCCTGGGCAGAGCTGCCGACGTAGGCGCAATCGCGCTTCTCGTACGTGGTCCAGGCCTTCTCGGACAGCGCGATCAGGTGCCGGCGGTGGGCGTTCGAGTCGGGGTCCGTGAGGAGCTTGTTGTAGGCGCCGGCGAGCAGCGGCTTCAGCCGCTTGCGCTCGTTGCCCACGCACTGATCCATGTCGAACGTGGACTGCGCGTGCTTCAGGCAGTTGCCGTAGGTGTCGCGCGGGGCGGGAGCGGCGCTCGCGCCGCCGCTGGAGAGGGCGAGCGTGGCGGTGCCGGCCAGCGCCGCAAGAGCGACGAGCCCCAGAGACAGGCGTCGTTTCATCGGCGAATCCTTTCCTTTGAGGACACCGAGACATATTCACTCATTCTCGGGCCTGGGCCCCACCGCTTCTGAAACAATCGCGGCCTATGAGCCGCGAGACCGTTAAATACCTGCTTTCCGAGGCGGAGCTGCCGACGCATTGGGTCAACCTGCTGCCCGACCTGCCGGGCGATCCGATGCCGCCGCTCAACCCGGGCACGATGCAGCCCGCCGGGCCGGACGACCTCACCCCGATCTTCCCGATGGGGGTGATCCAGCAGGAGGTCTCGATGGAGCCGGAGATCGAGATCCCGGACCAGGTGCGCGACGTCTACAAGCTCTGGAGGCCGACGCCGCTGTTCCGCGCGCGGCGCCTCGAGAAGTCGCTCGATACGCCCGCGCACATCTATTACAAGTACGAGGGCGTCTCGCCCGCCGGCTCGCACAAGCCGAACAGCGCGGTCGCGCAGGCCTACGAGAACAAGGAAGCCGGGATCAAGCGCCTGTCGACGGAGACCGGCGCCGGCCAGTGGGGCTCGGCACTCGCGCTCGCGTGCCAGCTGTTCGGGCTCGAGTGCGTGATCTACATGGTCGGCGCGAGCTACGACCAGAAGCCCTACCGCCGCTCGATGATGGAGACCTGGGGCGCGACCGTGCACCGCTCGCCGTCCGACATGACCGATGCGGGCAAGTCGCAGGCCTCGCACCCCACCGGCTCGCTCGGCATCGCGATCTCGGAGGCGGTGGAGGTGGCCGCCAAGGATCCCGACACCAACTATTCGCTCGGCTCGGTGCTCAACCACGTGTGCCTGCACCAGACCGTGATAGGCCAGGAGGCGATGGCGCAGATGGGCATGGCGGGCGAGGAGCCCGACGTGGTGGTGGGCTGCGTGGGCGGCGGCTCGAACTTCGCCGGCCTCTCGTTCCCCTTCATTCGCCGCGTGCTGCGCGACGGGGCGAAGACGCGCTTCCTGGCGGCCGAGCCGGCCGCCTGCCCGACGCTCACGCGCGGCGCCTACCGCTACGACTTCGGCGACACGGTGGGCATGACGCCGCTGCTCCCGATGTACACGCTCGGCCACGACTTCGTGCCGCCGCCCGTGCACGCGGGCGGCCTGCGCTACCACGGCGACGCCCCGATGCTGTGCGGCCTGGTGAAGGCGGGCCTGATCGAGGCGCGCGCCTACGCGCAGAACCCGGCGTTCGAGGCCGCGGTGAACTTCGCCCGCCACGAGGGCATCGTGCCCGGCCCCGAGCCCGCGCACGCGATCCGCGCGGGCGTCGACGAGGCGCTCGCCGCGCGCGAGGCCGGCGAGGAGCGCGTGATCCTCATCGGGCTCTCAGGCCACGGCCACTTCGACATGTCGGCGTATGACGACTACCTCGCCGGCCGGCTGGAGGACGTGGAGTTTTCCGAGGCCGATATGGAAGCGGCGCTGGCCAGGCTTCCTGACGCGCCGGCTATTGCGTAGTTGCCAGCAACCAGCAGCTAGCAACTATTTTCAGTGCTTGCGGCCCTGCTTGCGCTTGCGCTTCTTCGACGTCCGGCTCTGGGACGGGTCCACCGAGTCGTCGAGCGCAATCTCGCGCTGGGGCTCGGGCTCCGGTGCCCGTCCGCGGCCGCGACGCTGCGGCGGAGCGCCGCGGGTGGCCCCGGGCGCCATGCCGCGCTTCTCCATCGCGGTCGGCCACTTCACGGCGGTGCCTGATGCCCATGCGGGACCGCGGCCGCCCGGCCACTTGTCCAGGCAGATGAGCGTCACGGCCACGA
>DASXNY010000204.1:0-1588 GCA_036494715.1 Thermoleophilaceae bacterium | reverse complement strand
CGGCCAGCTCGCGCCCGAGCGCGATCATCGGGAACGCGTGCCCCGGCTCGCCGAACGCCGCGAGCAGGAAGCGCTGACGAGGCCCGGCGTTCAGACCAGCTCGGCGAGGGTGCGCAGCGTCGCGATCCGCTGCTCGGGGCTGAACCCGGACGGCGACACCACGAGCGTGCCCACGTCCGCCGCGCGGTAGAGCTCGAGCCGCTCCGCGATCCGCTCGCGCGGGCCGCACAGCGAGGTGATGTCGATCAGCTCGGCGGGCAGCGCGGCCATCGCCTCCTCCTTCTTGCCCGAGAGATACAGATCCTGCACCTCGTCCGCCGCCTCGTCGAAGCCGTACCTGCGCACGAGCGCGTTGTAGAAGTTCTTCTGCTTCGAGCCCATCCCGCCCACGTACAGCGCGAGTATGGGGCGCATGGCGTCGCGGGCGCGGTCGAGGTCGTCGTCCACGCTCACCATCACGTGCGGGGCGATGTCGAACGTGTCGGGCGAGATCGTCCCCCCGGCGCGAGCTGCGCCCTCCTCGAGCAGCGCGCGCGACTCGCCGACGTGTTCGGGGGAGAAGAACGTCGGCAGCCAGCCGTCGGCGATCTCGCCGCAGAGCGCCGTGTTCTTCGGACCGGTCGCCGCGAGGTAGATCGGGATCCGTTCCTGCACCGGCGTGATCATCAGCTTGAGCGCCTTGCCCGGGCCGTGGGGCAGCGGCAGCTCGTAGCGCTCGCCCTCGAACACCACGCGCTCGCGCGCCAGTGCCATGCGCAGGATCGCGACGTACTCGCGCGTCCGCTGGAGCTGGTGGGCGAAGCGCTCGCCATGCCAGCCCTCGGCCACCTGCGGGCCGGAGGTGCCGATGCCGAGCAGCATCCGCCCGCCCGAGATCACGTCGAGCGTGGCAGCCGTCATGGCGGTCATCGCCGGCGAGCGTCCCGGCATCTGGAAGATCGCCGAGCCGAGCTTGATCCTCGATGTCTTGCCCGCCAGCCAGCCGAGCACCGTGGCGGCGTCAGACCCGTAGGCCTCCGCGGTCCACACCGAGTCGTAGCCGAGCGACTCCGCCTCGGTCACCAGCTCGAGCTGATCCTCGTTCGACAAGCCGAGTCCCCAGTAGCCGACGCTCAGCCCTAGGCGCATGCAAACACCCGCCCAGTGTTCGCAAAATCATTGCGACGAGCGCACCAGTTCCGTAAATTGGGCTTGCGGCCAGGCTCCAAGGGCCGCATCCTAGGGCAGAGGATCTGATTCACGTGAGGACAGTTCGCAGACCAGCCCAGCAGCTGCGCATCGCGATCGACTGCCTGCCCGAGCGCACGCGCATCGCGATGCTCGAGGGCATCGCGGCCAACCGCATCATCGTCGGCGCCTACACCGACAAGCGCGGCGGCGTCTGCCCGATGCTCGCGGCGCACCGCCGCGGCGGCCGCACCGATCTCGCGGCGTTCGCCAAGGCGTGGGACCACTACACCGGCGTCGGCGTGCGCTCCCGCATCGCCAGCGCGCGCGAGCTGCGCGCCCTGCGAGCGATGCTCGAGGCGAGCCTGGCGGAGCGCCCGGACGGGCCGTCGCTCGGCGAGGAGGTCGAGCGCGTGCAGGC
>DASXNY010000203.1:0-10248 GCA_036494715.1 Thermoleophilaceae bacterium | reverse complement strand
CACCTGCACGAAGCGGGTGCAGTGCCGGCGGCCGCTGTTGCGCCTGGTCTTGCGCACGCACACGCCGTTGACCTTGCGGCCGGTCGTGGCCTTCGCGAGCGTCAGCTTGACGGTGGCGGCCTCGCTCAGGGTGTAGCTGATTTTCCCGTTCGCGACCTTGAACGAGCTGAGCGCCGGGACGGTTGTGTTGCACGGACCCTGCGTGGTCGCCTGGGTCGGGCACTGGTCCTGGGTCTCGTCGCCGAATCCGTCGTGGTCGGCGTCGGGCTCGATGTCCGCTGAGACGAGGAGCTCTCCCGCTGCCTCCACCGAACCGCGGATCGGCTGCCCCACGGCGAGCGGTGGCGCGAACACGTAGCTGAACTTGCTGCCGCTCGAGTTGTAGGTGGCCAGGATGTTCTGCGACGCGCTGATCGCGAGCTGCTGGCCCTTGCTGACCGTCACCCGGGCCGCGGCCTGGGTGACGGGCGGCTGGCCACTGCCGTCATCGGGCGGAACCGTGACGGTCGGTCCGGTCGCGGCGAGCGTTGCCGTCGCGTTGCCGGGGTTCTGCTGCGTGATGTTCGCCAGGCCGAAGGTGACCTGGGCCGGCGTTGCCGAACCCATGCCGACACCACCGCCGAACGCGCGGATGCGGAACTTCGTAATCACGCCGTCCACCGGCGCGCCGCCCGAGTAGGGGTCGCCGTTCGGGTTCGTCGGGACGATGAACTGCACGATGGAGCAGGGCGCGATAATCGGGTTGTCGTTGCACGGCTCCTCAGTGGGCCCGTTGGTCGTCCGCAAGCTGCCGAAGCTCGTCGCCGCCTGGCTTGTGGGAGCCAGGAGCAGGAGGGCGCCGGTTGCGGCGATGGCAGCGACGGTCATGCGCTTCATGAGCACCGACATTTGTGTCCTTTCTGAATGCCGATTGGCGGCAGCTGCTGCGTTGTGCTGACAGCCAGCTCGTGAGAGCCAGGCGAGCCGACCGTCGCTGTTGGCTGCTACCGACCCTACATCGGGGGCCAGTCCCCGAGCAACTACCGCACGCGGGGTATGACCTCGCGGCCGATCAGGGCGACGGCGTCGGTGTCGTCGTGCAGGAAGTGCTGGAGCATGATGCGCTGGACGCCCGCCCGCTCGTAGTCGTGGATGCGCTCCACCACCTCGTCGACCGTGCCGCAGATGCCGTTCGAGCGCAGGCCGTCGAGCAGCTCATCCGCGTCGACGCCGCGCCGCTCGGCAAGGCGCTCGGCGCGCTTGCGGAGCTCCGCCTCGTCGGCGCCGATCAGCACCGCCGTCATCACGGAGAAGACGAGCTTGGCCGGGTCGCGGCCGGCCTCGGCCCACGCGGCCGCCCATTGCTCGCGCCGCTCGCCGGCCTCGTCAGGCGGGACGAAGACGGTGTTGTACTCGTCCGCC
Source organism: Thermoleophilaceae bacterium (assembly GCA_036494715.1). Taxonomy (GTDB): domain Bacteria; phylum Actinomycetota; class Thermoleophilia; order Solirubrobacterales; family Thermoleophilaceae; genus JAICJR01. The sequence goes on along the minus strand of DASXNY010000203.1, from coordinate 8,847 downwards.
CAGCGCGCGGCGATGGCGAGGCTGCGCGGTCGGGCCATGCCGCCCATCACGAGCGGCGGGCGCGGGCGCTGCACCGCCTTTGGAAGCGCGTCGAGATTCTCGATCTTGTAGTGCTCGCCGACGAACGAGAACGAGCCCTCGTCAAACGAACGGACGACGATCTCGGCCTGCTCCTCCATCACGTCGAAGCGCGTCCGCGTCGAGGCGAACGGGAAGCCGAAAGCGCGGTGCTCCGCCTCGTTCCAGCCCGCCCCCAGGCCGAGCTCGACGCGACCGCCGGAGATGTGATCGACGGTGAGCGCGGACTTGGCGAGCACGGATGGATGCCTGAACGTGGCCGGCGACACGAGCGTGCCCAGCCTGATACGCGAGGTCACCGCGGCGAGCCCCGCCAGCGTGGCCCATGCGTCGAGCGTGCCGCGCTCGGCGCGGCCCTCGACCGACAGGTAGTGGTCCGAGCGGAACAACGCCTCGAAACCGTGCTCCTCACAGGCGGCCGCGAGGGCGAGCCACTGGTCCCAGGTGACGTCCTCCTGGCCCTCGATCATCAGACAGACGCGCACCGCTACCTCCCGTGCTCTCGCAGCGCGCGCTCGATCTCGCGGCGCTGGTCCTTGTCGCGCAGGTCGCGACGCTTGTCGTACATGTCCTTGCCGCGCGCCAACGCGATCTCCACCTTGGCGTTGCGGCCCTTGAAGTACATCCGCGTCGGCACGAGCGTGAGGCCCTTCTCCTGCGTCTGGCCGATCAGGCGGTCGATCTCGCGGCGGTGGAGCAGCAACTTGCGCTCGCGCTCGGGCTCATGGTTCTCGCGCGAGGCCGCCGGGTAGGGCGCGATGTGGACGTTGTGCAGCCACACCTCGCCGTCGTGGACGGCGGCGTAGGCGTCCTTGAGCTGAACCTTGCCGTCGCGCAGCGACTTCACCTCGGACCCCTGCAGCTCCATCCCCGCCTCCCACTTCTCGAGCAGGTTGTAGCGGAAGGAGGCCTGGCGGTTGGTGGCGATGTCGCCGGGAGCGGCTTTGCGTTTCGATTTCTTGGCCATGGTTTGGGTGACTGGTGACTGGTGATTGGTGACTAGTCACTGGTCACTAGTCACTCTATGGACCGGCGACAGGTCGACACGCCCTCGCGGCGCGTCCACCCGTTCCACCCCGACACGAAGCGAGTCCCCTAAGCGCAGCACGCCGCCTCTCTTCTCCCCGAGCAGCATCGTGCCTTCCTCGTTCAGCTCCCACCAGTCGCCGCGCATCCGGCGCACTGGGAGGAAGCCCTCGAAGCCCTCGTCGCCGAACTCGATGAACGCGCCGGCGCCGATCAAGCCGACCACCTCGCCCTCGAACTCGAGCTCGAAGCCGGACTCGTAGAGTCGCCGCTCGAGGAGGAAGGAGAGGCAGACGTCGGCTGCGGCGCGCTCGATCTGCATGGCGTGGCGCTCGGCGGCCGAGCTCTCGAGTCCGACCTCGTCGAGCTCGTCGCCGCGCGGCGCGGCGTGGTCGATGCCGAGCGAGGCGAGCAGTGCGCGGTGCACCACGAGGTCCGGGTAGCGCCGGATCGGCGAGGTGAAGTGGCAGTAGCGCGGGCTCGCGAGGCCGGCGTGGCCGAGGTTGCGCGGCGAGTAGTAGGCCTGCTTGAGCGAGCGCAGTACGAGCGACGTGAGCGCGGCGCGGCCGCGTCCCGTGCCGCGCACGTGCTCGGCCACGATGCGGCTTATCTCGCCGGCGAGCTCGCCTGCCTGCTGCGGGGTCATGTTCTTCGGCACGGGCGGCGTCGGCACCTCGAGCGTGGCGAGCTGCTTCACCACCCACTCGACCGACTGCGGGTTGGGCCGCTCGTGCACGCGGTAGAGCGTCGGCGCACCGCGCTCCGCAAGATATGACGCCACCTGCTCGTTGGCGAGGATCATCAGCTGCTCGATCAGTGAGTGCGACTCGGTCTGCTCCTCGTGCGTCACGTCCACCACGTGGCCGGTCTCGTCGAAGTGGAACTGCGGCTCGGTGGAGGTGACCTCGAGCGAGCCGCGCTGCTCGCGCCACTCGCGCAGCGCGCGGGCCGCCGCGCGCGCGGCGGCCAGGGGCTCCGCCCACGGCTCCTCCGCCCGCTCCTCGCCGGCGAAGACGCGGTCCACCTGGTCGTAGTCGAGCCGCGCGTCGCTGCGGATCAGTGAGCGGTAAAAGCTCACCGACGACACGCGCTCGCCGCGCAGCTCCATCTCCACGGTCACGGCGAGCCGCTCGGCGCCGGGCACCAGGGAGCAGGCGCGGTTGGACAGGTCCTCCGGCAGCATCGGCTCGACCGCGCCCGGCACGTAGACGCTCGTGCCGCGGCGGTACGCCTCGGTGTCCACCGCGCGCCCCGGTCGCACGAACGCGCTCACGTCGGCGATGTGGACCCAGACGCGGATCGCGTCACCCTCGCGGCTGGCAGAGATCGCGTCGTCGAAGTCCTTGGCGGTGGCCGGGTCGATCGTGAAGGTGGGTAGCGCCGTGAGGTCGCGGCGTGCGTCGTCGGAGTGCTCGGGCACGCGCTCGGCTGCTTCGTGTGCCTCGATCTCCACCGCGCGCGGGAACGCCCGCCGCAACCCGCGGTCGAGCATCAGCGCCTCGAGCACGTCGCGCGCGACGTCCGGCTTGCCCAGCGAGCGCACCACGCGCGGGCCGCGCTTGCCGCCGCCCACGAGCACCATGTCCCCCGCGCGCGCGCCGCCGCTCGACTTGCCGTTCAGCGAGATGCGCCGGCCGCCGCGCTCGAACAGCGGGTCGGCCACGAGCAGGCGCCCGCGCTTTGACAGCACGGCGACGAGCGGATCGAAGACGGCGCGGCCGCCCCGCGGCTGCGGGCTCAAGCGCCCTTGGCCAGCAGCGTGCTCAGCGCGACGTTGAGGGCCTCGTCGCGCGCGGTGCGCGGGTTGTCCTGCGCCTTCACCTGCGGCACGATCCCGTGTCCCGTCAGGTTCTCGCCGTCGGGTAGGAAGAAGCGCCCGACGGTGAGGTCAAGAACGCCGCCGTTGGAGAGCGGCTCCACCTCCTGGAACACGCCCTTGCCGAACGTCTTCGTGCCGACGACGGTCGCGCGGTGGTGGTCGCGCAGCGCGCCGGTAACGATCTCGGACGCGCTCGCGGTGCCACCGTCGACGAGCACTACGACTGGGATCTTCGGCGAGATCGCGCCGCCGACCGCGTCGAGCTTCTGCTCGGGGCTGGTGCGCCCGTTGGTAGAGACGATCAGGCCCTTCTGCACGAAGATGCTCGCCACCAGGCGGCCCTCCTGGAGCAGGCCGCCGCCGTTGCCGCGCAGGTCGAGGACGAGACCCTTGGCGCCGCGCCGCAGCAGGCTGTCGATCTGCTCGCGCAGCTTGCCGTGCGCGCCCTCGCCGAACGTGGACAGCTCGGCCACGCCGAGCTTCACGCCCTTGCGCGTGACGAGCCGGCTCTCCGTGAGCGGGGCGTGCAGCGTGGCGCGCTTGAGGCTGAGGCTGCGGGTCTTGCCACCTGGAGAAGCGACCGTGAGGCTCACGGACGTGCCGGGCTTGCCGCGGATCTGCGAGCTGGCGGTGCGCGCCGCGGCGCCCGCGATCGACTTGCCGTTGACCTCGGTGATCACGTCCGCCTGCTTGATCCCGGCGCCCGCCGCGGGCGAGCCGGGGATCACGTTGGTCACGAGCAGGCCGCGCTTTTCGGGGACCACCGACACTCCGACGCCGGCGAACTCACCGCCGTTCAGCTCGCTGTTGAAGGACTTGGTCTCGTCGGGGGTGAGGTACTGCGAGAAGCGGTCGCCGAGCGAGGCGACGATACCCTTTAGCGACGCCGTCTCGAGCGCAGTGCGCGGGACCTTCTTGTAATAGCTGTGCTCGATCGTGTCGATCAGCTCGTCGCGCACCGTGGTGTCCGAGGCGACGAAGTGCTTGCGGAGGCCGTCCGGGAGATCGTTTGGATGGCCTCCGAGCCAGAGGCCTCCGACGAAGACGAGGATCGCGCCGAGTAGCGCGAGCGAGGCGATGCGGTATGTCGTGGTGCTGATCCGCAGAGGTTAGTAATGCCAAGTACGCAGTTGGCAGTACGCGGTAGGCAGTTACTAAACCCTTAGGAAGCGCCTCAGCGTCAGGCCGCTGCCCAGTGCGGACACGGCTACGCAGGAGACGAGCAGCACGGCGATCAGTGCGGGGAACTGGATCGTGTTCGGCGCCGCGATCAGCGCGAACTTGTCGGACAGCGGATCGACCAGGGTGTCCTTGATCACCCATAAGACGAGCACGGCGAGCACGCCGCCCATGAAGCCGACAACCACGCCCTCGATCACGAACGGCCAGCGGATGAACCAGTTGGTTGCGCCCACGAGCTTCATCACCTCGACCTCGCGGCGGCGGGCGAAGACCGACAGCCGGATCGTGTTGGCGATCAGCGCGATCGACGCCAGTATCAGCAGCCCGGCGAGGCTGGCCGTGAGCGTCTTCACGAGACTCGTTGCCGAGAGGATCTTCTTGGTGTCCGACTCGCGGTTGGCCACCTTGTCGATCCCGCCCATCGTGTAGGTCTGCTTGCCGCCGGGTCCGACGCGCACCAGCGAGTTGACGATCCCCTGCACCTGGCCCGGATCCTTCGGCACCACGCGGTAGGTGGCGGGCAGCGGGTTGGTGCCAAGCAGCTGGATCGCCTCGCTCGTGCCCTTGCGCGAGGACTGGAGCTGCTGGAGCGCCTGCTGTTTCGAGATGTAGTCGACGCTCTTCACGTTGGGCGTCGTGTCGAGCCGCTGCTTGAGCGCCGTGAGCTGTTGCTGGTTGATGTTGTCCCGGAGGTAGACGTTGACGACCACGCGGCTGCGCACACGGTTGGCGGTGCCTGTGGTGGCCTGCACGATCGGGATGAAGACGCCCAGCACGAGCGCGGTGAGCAGCACCGTGAGCATCGCCGCGAGGCTCGGCGCGGCGTTGCGGCTGAGCGCGCGGAACGCTTCCTTGAGGAAGAAGCCGGGGCGCATCAGCTAATTAGGGTGGCCCTCGTCGCCGATGCCGAGCTCGCCGCGCAGGCGGATCGCGAACTCCTTCGTCGATTCGTCCGGGCGATAGAGGCCGGAGATCTGGTCGCGGACGATGCGGCCCTCAGACAGCTCGATCACGCGGCGGCGCATCTTGTCGACCATCTCGCGGTCGTGGGTGGCCACGAGCACCGTCGTGCCGGTGCGGTTGATGCGGTAGATCAGCTGCATGATCCCGATCGACGTCTCGGGATCGAGGTTGCCGGTGGGCTCGTCGCAGAGGAGGAGCGGCGGGTGGTTGACGAACGCGCGGGCGATCGAGACGCGCTGCTGCTCGCCGCCGGAGAGTTCGTCTGGGTAGTTGTGAAGCTTGGTGGAGAGGCCGACGAGGCGCAGGATGTCGGGCACCTTGCGGCGGATCGACTCGCGCGCCTCGCCGATCACCTCGAGCGCGTACGCGACGTTGGCGTACACGGTTCGGTTGGGCAGCAGCTTGTAGTCCTGGAAGACCACGCCGATGTTGCGGCGCAGGTAGGGCACGCGCTTGCGCGGGATGTCGCCGATCACGCGCCCGGCGATCGAGATGCGGCCCTCGGAGGGGTCGATCTCCTTCATCAGCAGGCGCATGCAGGTGGACTTGCCGCAGCCCGTCGGCCCGACGAGGAAGACGAAGTCGCCGCGCCCGACGCGCATCGACACGCGCTCGAGACCGACCGAGCCGCCGTCGTAGACCTTGGTCACGTCGTCGAACTCGACCACCGGCACGTTGCGTCCCTGAGGCGACCGCGGGCGCTCGAGCGGCCGCGCGGGCACGGGCATGTCTGTCCTCGGGACCGAAGCCATCGGGCACTACTTGATACCGGTTCGAGCTGCGGAATGGGGCGCATGCAGCGGTTCTTGCAGGTCCACCGTGCAGAAAGCTTGTCCCTATCGGCCTGATTCGTCATAACAGGTTGTGCATTCCGAACAGGGCCCTTCACTCTTGGCGCCCGGCAGGGAATAACCCCTGGACGTAGTCGAGCGGAACCGGCTCGCACAGTGCGAAGACGCGGGCAGGGGCGAGTCTGTTTATGTCTGAAGAGGGCGGTCTGGGGACGGGCAGGTCGAGGTGAGCACCCTCGAGATCGTGCTGCTCGCGGTCGGCGCCTACTTCGCCGTCTCGATCGTCACCTGCGCCGCGATCGTGCTGCTGCTGCGCTCGTCGCGGATGATGGCGCTGCGTCGGCTCGAGACGCTCCCGTCGTCGGCGCTGGCCGAGCCCAACCCACGCCCCGCGCCGCGGCGCTCCCCCTCACCGCGGCGACCCGTGTCGCGCGACCGCCCCGTCGACGCCACCTACTCGTCGCTCGCCCTCCACCGGGTCACGCGCCACGCCGCCACCGTGCTGGGCGCCAGTGAGGCCTGCCTGGCCGTGCGCGAGCACGGCACCGACGAGCGGCTGCTCGTGGTGGCGCAGCACGGGCTCGGCGACCACGTGCTGGCCGAGGAGCCCGCCGCCGGCCACCGGCTCGCGCTCGCCGCCGCCTCCGAGGGCCGCCAGCTCGCCACCGCCTCGTCGCGGCGCTTCCCGCGCTCGGAGAGCGCCACCGCCACCGCCCACCTGCCCGAGGCGGCCACCTTGGCCACGCCGGTGTCCTGGCACGGGGGCGTGCGCGGCGCGCTGTCGCTGCGCATCCCGCAGGCCGCGTGGCGCCCGCAGGAGGGCCAGTTCGACCTGCTCGCCGAGCTCGGCGGCCTGGCCGGGCTCACGCTCGACCACCAGCGGCGCGGCGAGCTCGCCAATGCCGACACCAACGCCGAGGTGCAGCTCCTGCTCGAGGCGCTCAGCCGCACCGACCCGTACACAAGCCGCCACGCCGTCGACGTGGTTGAGCTGGCCCGGCTCGTGGGGGCGGAGCTCGATCTCGACCGGGTGTCGGCCTACGAGCTGGAGCTGGCGGCCGCCCTCCACGACGTCGGCAAGATCCGCATACCGCGCGAGATCCTCCAGGCCGACCGCTCGCTCAGCGACGAGGAGTGGGAGCTCGTGCACATGCATCCGTCCTGGGGCTTCGAGATCGTGGCCGCCGTCCCCGGCCTCGAGCCGATCGCCCCGCTCGTGCGCGCCCATCACGAGCGCTGGGACGGCGAGGGCTATCCGGATGGGCTCGCGGTCGAGCGCATTCCGCTCGCCAGCCGCATCGTGAGCGTCTGCGATGCGTTCGGGGCGCTCACGAGCGGCCGTCCCTACCGTCCCGCGGCGTCGCCAGAGGTGGCGCTCGAGGAGATCGGTCGCTGCGCCGGGTCGCAGTTCGACCCGGACGTGGTCGATGCCCTGCGTCCGGCGCTCACCCACGCGCACGAGCCGCGGCTCTCCGCGGTCGGCTAGGCCCGCTCAGTGCCCGACGCGGTAGCGGAGATACAGCTCTCCGCTGTCCTCGAGCACCCAGACGAGCTCGAGACCCCGAAGCTCGGACAGGCCCGAGCCCGCGACGATCGTGAGTGCTTCGCCGCCGGCGAGCGCCGGCGCGACGGTGAGGAACAGCTCGTCGACGAGCCCCTGCGGCAGCAGCGAGGCGTTGAGCGTCGGGCCGCCCTCGCAGAGCACGGTGCGCACGCCGTAGTCGCGGCGCAGGCGTTCCATCTGAGGCTGGAGGTCGAACGGCCCGGGCTCCGAGCGCAGGTATTCCACCTGGGCCCTGTGCCCGCTCAGCTCGCCATCCGACTGCGTGAGGATCGCCACGCGCGAGCCCGGGTCCTGGAGCAGCGGCACGTCCACCGGCACCCTCAGCCGGCCGCTCACGACAAGCGCGAGCGGGTTGGGCTCGACCCCCTCGCGCTCGCGCTTTGCGCGCAGCTCGTCCGTCTTCACGAGCGGCCCGTAGCGCTCGCTGGCCACGGTCGAGGCGCCCACCATCACCGCGTCCGCCTGGGTCCGCAGGTTGTGGAAGATCTGGCGGTCGGTCTCGCTCGAGATCGCCCGCGTGCGGCCCTCCACGGCTGCCTTCCCGTCCGCGGTTGCGACCATGTTCAAGGCGAGGTACGGTCGATCGGGGGGCGCCAGCGCGGCCCAGCCGAGCCCGGCAATCGCCTGCTCGGGGGTCAATTCCGCTCTGTCAGGGTGGATTCGCCGGAGTCCCACGCGGATTGCCACATTAGCTGGACGAAACCGTGAGTTAGGGGCGTCTGAAGGGTTTAGATGGGCAGGACGGTCGTCGAAATAGGTAACGCGTGACGCCACGAAGGCTGATCGAACCAGCCCGGCTTGCCGGGACGTCGATGCTTCGCACTCAGAGCGACGCTCGTCTCGTGGATCTCGTACGCGCCGGCCACGCCTCGGCCTTCGAGGCCATCGTGCAGCGCTACCGCAAGCAGCTGCTCGCCTACTGCTCGAAGCTGCTCCCGGCCTCGCGCGCCGAGGACGCCGTGCAGCAGACCTTCCTCAAGGCCTACCAGGCGATGGTCTCCGGAGAGGCCGAGCTGCAGCTGCGCCCGTGGCTCTACCGAATCGCACACAACTCGTCCTTGAACCTGCTGCGCCAGAACGGCTGGAGCCACGAGCAGCTCGACGAGAACATGGACGGCGTCCAGCGACCCGACCAGGCGCTCGAGCTGCACGAGCGGCTGCGGGCGACGGTGAGCGCCGTGAAGTCCCTGCCCGAGCGCCAGCGCGACGCGGTCCTGCTGCGCGAGGTCGACGGGCTGAGCTACGAGGAGATCGCTGCGGCTCTCGGCGTGGGCGACGGCGCCGTGCGCCAGCTTCTTCACCGTGCGCGCGCCACGCTGCGCGCGGGGATGACCGCTGTCACGCCGGTCGGGCTCGTCGACCGGCTGGCGGCGATGCTCGCCTCCGCGGGCGGCGCGGATCCGTCGACGCGCGTTGCCGAGCTG
>DASXNY010000202.1:0-27497 GCA_036494715.1 Thermoleophilaceae bacterium | reverse complement strand
ACGCGCGACGTGTCGGGCGAGGGCGTCCAGCAGGCGCTCCTGAAGATCCTCGAGGGCACGGTGGCGTCGGTGCCGCCCCAGGGCGGGCGCAAGCACCCGCACCAGGAGTTCCTCACGATCGACACCACCAACATCCTCTTCATCTGCGGCGGGGCTTTCGCCAACCTCGACCGTGTGATCGAGCGGCGTATCGGTCACAAGGGCGTCGGCTTCGGTGCCGCGGTGCGGTCGAAGACCAACAAGGACACCGGCGAGCTCTTCGAGCAGGTGCTGCCGGAGGACCTCGTCGAGTACGGGCTGATCCCCGAGTTCATCGGCCGTCTCCCGGTGATCTCGGTGATCCACCAGCTCTCCCGCGACGACCTCGTGCGCATCCTCAACGAGCCGCGCAACGCGCTCGTCAAGCAGTTCCAGCGCTTCTTCCAGTTCGACGGGATCGAGCTGGTGTTCGCGGAGGACTCTCTGATGTCCATCGCCGACAAGGCGCTCGAGCGCGAGACCGGCGCGCGTGGCTTGAGATCGATCCTTGAGGAGACGCTGCTCGACGTGCAGTTCGAGCTGCCCTCGCGGCGCGACGTCAAGAAGTGCGTCGTGACCAAGGAGACGATCGAGAAGGGCCTCAAGCCCACGCTCGTCACCGAGGCGGCCAAGGAGACCGAGCCGCCCGCCCAGGCCGAGTCGGCCTAGCTTCCGCTCAGCCTGCGAATCGCCTCGAGCTCCTCGATGTCGGCAAGGTCCTTGGCGCGCCCGGCGGCTTGCTTCATGGCGATCAAATCGTCGAGTGAGGCCACGAGGACGTGGAAGTCACCGACATCCATCCGCGCGGCGCGCTTCCTGAGCGAGTTGTAGCCGGGGCTGCCTGCCGGATGGGCGAGCAAATCGATGTCACCCACGCTGGTGCGGAGGGTCAGCAGCTCGACGTGCCGCAACGCCCTTGCGTCGGGCACAAACGGAACCTCATCGTGGACGCCGCGCAGGCTCGCGCGTAGTTCCGTCAGCACGCTTCCCAGCGCGTCGAGGTTGCCATCGTCGAGCGCAAACGAGATGTCGAGGTCGAACGTGTTGCGCGCGGAACCCCACAGCACCGCGGCAATGCCGCCGATGATGACGAAGTCGACGCCCCGAATGGTCAGGCGGCGCAGCAGCTCTTCGATGTCGAGCTCAGGCCGGTCGGGCATGTGGACGCCGCGTGTTGGCGAGGAGGCGGCTCAGGCTCCTGCTCGAGGCCTCGAAGGCCGCCAGTCGTTCCGCGGGGCTCAGCTTGAGCCGGTCGACGATCTGTGCCTCGTCCACGCTCGACTTCGGCGTCTTGGAGCCGAGCGAGAGCGACCGCCCGCTGGCCCGCAGCGCGCGCTCGAGGGTGTCGACCCGCGGGTTGGAGCCCGGGCGCTCGAGCCGCGCGACCGCCGATTGCGTCGTGCCGAGGCGGCGTGCCAGCTCGGCCTGCGTGAGGCCGGCCTGCCGGCGGCTATTGCGGATGAGGGCGGCGGCGTCCATCTGACGATCTCAGCATAGCGGTTATGCGATATAGCCTAAATGCGTTGGGGGAGGGTTGGCGGGGGATTAACCCTCCTCTTATCGCCACCTAACGCAGACGCGCCATCCTGCAATGCGGGATGACGTTCGCGCCGTAAGGAACTCGACTACCTGGTGAGGGGGCTTTCGCTCGCGGGACCGAGTTCTTGGCGTATCGCCTGGCGCGCGGCGCGAGCGCTCATCCCCTGAACTCGTCTCTTCTAGGACACTTCCAGGGGTCAAGTTACGGGCCACGCGGGCCGATGCGGTCCTCATGTGGCGCGGTCAACGTCGCCTGAGGATTGCTGCCTGCGCGCTCGCGGGCGCGGCGGCGCTCGTCGCGAGCGCGCTGCTCATGAGCGGCTGCGGCGTCACCGGCAGCGCCGGCGCGCAGTCGCGCGTCCCCCTTGCGAAGGTCTGGGAGCGCGACTTCCGCATCAAGGCGCCCACAGAGCTCCCTGCCGGCAACGTGCGGCTGTCCGTCTACAACGACGGGCCCGACGCGCATGAGCTGATTGTCGTGCGCGAGGGGTCGAAGCCCTTGCCCTTCCGCGGCGACGGGCTGACGATCGACGAGGACGCCGTCGAGCGGTCCACCGCCGGCGCCCTCGAGCCCGGCCAGCCCGAGACGACGCGCCAGCTGAACCTGCACCTCACGCCCGGCCGCTACGTCCTGTTCTGCAACATGTCCGGCCACTACCTCGGCGGGATGCACACGCAACTCGTGGTGAGGTAGGCATGCACGCCGCGCCCGCATTCCGTCCCTTCCACACCCGTGGGCGCCGCATGATCGTCGCGATCCTCGTGACGCTCGCCGCGGTGTCGAGCGTCAGCGTGCTGCTCTCGATTCGCGCCACCGCGCGCTCGCAGCACCGCGCGGCGATCCTCGAGGTCGCGGCCCGCCAGCGCACGCTCGCCGAGCGCTACGTGAACGACGTGCTGCTGGTGCGCGATGGCGCGCAGGCGGACCCGAACACGATCGCCTCGCTGCTCAACGAGAGCGCGACCGTGCTGTTGCAGGGCGGCCAGGCCCCCGGGGTGGAGGGCGACGACGACGAGACGGAGCTGTCCGCCTCGAGCGACCCAATCGTGCGCGCGCAGCTCATCCAGCAGCAGCGGCTCGTGCACGACCTGTCCGCCACCGGCGCCGCGGTGCTGGCGGGGCGCCCCGTGTCGAGCATCAAGCTCAGCGCCGACGAGCACCTCACCGTCGCCGACCCCGTCCGGCGGCTACAGGTGCTGGCCGCGCTCACCGCCAACGTCGCGCTGAACGCCGCGCGCACGATCGCCACGACGAGCGACCGCAACGTCAACCAGCTGATCACGCTGCAGGCGACGATGGGCGCGGTCGGGCTCCTGATCTCGCTGCTTCTCGCCTGGGCGCTGATCGCAGCCACGCGCCGCCAGACCGCGCACTTCCGCAGCCTCGTCACCTCCTCGACGGACCTCGTCCTGGTCTTCCGCGGCGGGCGCTGCACCTACGTGAGCCAGTCCGTGATCAAGGCGCTCGGCCGCCCGGAGAGCGAGCTGCTCGAGCACGGTTTCGACAGTCTCGTGCACCCCGAGGACCGACCGCTCGCCTCGTCGATGCAGAACAGCGGCGAGCCGGCCCAGCAGATCGTGCGGGTGCTCAACCGCTTCAACGAGTGGCGCCATGTCGACGCCCAGGCGACGGACCTGCGACACGACCGCCACGTGCGCGGTGTGGTCGTCAACGCGCGCGACGTGAGCGAGCGCGTACGGCTCGAGGAGGAGCTGACCAAGCAGGCGTTCCACGACGGGCTCACCGGTCTCGCCAATCGCGCCCTCTTCCGCGATCGCCTCGACCAGACGCTGGCGCGCTCGGTGCGCTCGCAGGAGTCGCTGGCGGTGCTGCTCGTGGACCTCGACGGCTTCAAGCAGGTCAATGACACCCTTGGTCACGACACCGGCGACCAGCTGCTCCAGGCCGTCGCCCGCCGCTTCGACGAGGTCGTACGCCCGTCCGACACACTGGCCCGCCTCGGCGGCGACGAGTTCGCCCTGCTCGTGGACGGCGCCGCCGAGGGTCAGGCCGAGGCCGTGGCGCGCCGCTTGCTCGAGTCGATGTCAGCGCCGCTCCAGCTCGGCGACCGCGAGCTCAGCGTGAACGCGAGCGTGGGCGTCGTCGTGCACGTGGGCGGCCACGGCGAGAGCGACGAGCTGCTCCGCCACGCCGATATCGCGATGTACGCGGCCAAGGACGCGGGCGACGGCGTATACCGGGTCTTCCAGAGCTCGATGGCGGAGGAGTTCGGCGAGCAGCTCGAGCTCGAGCGCGAGCTGCGCGAGGGCATCGGGCGCGGGGAGCTGACGCTGCACTACCAGCCGGAGATCGACCTGAACAGCCGCAAGGTGGTCGGCGTGGAGGCGCTCGTGCGCTGGAACTCGCCGCGTCGCGGGCTCGTGTCGCCCGCCGACTTCATCCCCGTCGCGGAGGCGAGCGGGCTGATCATGCCGCTCGGCGAGCTGGTACTGCGCACCGCCTGCCGCCAGGCGGCCGAGTGGCGCCGCCAGGGACTGACGCCCGACCCATTCGTCACCTGGGTGAACATCTCCGGCCGCCAGCTCTCGGCGGGCGGCGTGAGCGGCGTGGTGCGCCAAGCGCTCGACGACGCCGGGTTGCCCGCGAACCACCTCGGCCTCGAGGTCACGGAGACCGCGATCGTGCCGGACGGCCCCGCCGGCGAGCGCGCCCGCGCCGAGCTGCAGGAGCTCCACCAGCAGGGCGTGCGCATCGCGATCGACGACTTCGGTACCGGCTTCTCGTCGCTCGGCCAGCTGCGCCGCTTCCCGATCGACGTGATCAAGGTGGACCGCTCGTTCGTGCAGGGCATCGAGCACGACGCACGCGACGCCGCGATCACGGCCAACCTCGTCACGCTCGCGCACGCGCTCGGCCTGATCGCCATCGCCGAGGGGATCGAGTCCGGCGGTCAGCTCGCCTCGGTCAGGGAGCTGGGCTGCGACCTCGCTCAGGGCTTCCTGTTCGCGCGCCCCGTGCCCGCCGAGGAGATCGGCAAGCTGCTCGCGGACGGCGACTTCTCGGCACTGATCGACGCGTCGCCCGCGGTCGCCTAGCCGCCCACGCGGGCGACGGCGTCCACCACCGCCTGCGGGTGCGTGGCGGTGAGCATGTGCCCGCCGCCCGGGACGCTCACCCGCTCGACCGACGGCAGGGCGGCCGAGATGCGTTCCGCCGCCGCCCAGTACTCGGGCAGCGTGAGCTCGCCCACCAGCAGGATCACGGGGCAGCGGATCGAGGCGAGCTCCTGCTCGCCGATGTGGTCGCCGGTGCCGCCGCCGAGCTCGCTCATGATCGCGGCGGAGTTGGCGAGCAGACGCGCCTTGACGTCGTCCGGCGCGAGGTCGTAGCCGTTGGCCCCGTCGCTGGTGGTCGTGGCCCAGCGCATGAAGTACTCGGCCGCGGCCTCGTCGCCCCGGCTGCCGCGCAGCTCCATCGCCACGCCCAGCTCGCGCATCATCGACTCCGTCGGGTGAACGGTGAAGTGGAGCGGCGGCTCCACCAGCACGAGCGCCCTCACGAGCTCCGGGCGCCGGATCGCGAGGTCGATCGAGATGATCCCGCCCATGCTGTGCCCGACCACGATGGCGGGCGCGGCGTCGAGGGCCTCGAGCAGCGCCGCGGCGTCGCTCGTATGGCGCGGCAGGTCGGCGAGCGGCGGGTGGCTGGAGGCGCCGAAGCTGCGCCGGTGGTGATAGATCGCGCGCCGCTCGGCGGCCAGCATGCCGTCGAGCGGGTACCACTCCGCGCCGCCCGTGCCGTGGATCAGGAGCAGGGGAGCGCCTTCACCGCTCTCCTCGTAAGCCAGCTCGACGCCTTCGATCTCGACAGCGGGCACCGGCGAACCCTCTCATAGACTTCGCCGGGTGCCTGACGACGATCGCCTAGACCAGCTCAGACAGCGCACCCGCTACCAGCCGGCCGACGCCGAGCCCGGCGTCTTCAGGCGCTGGAGCGAGTCGGGGATCTTCCACCCGGAGCCCGAGGGCGAGGCGAGCGAGAACTTCTCGATCGCGATCCCGCCGCCCAACGTCACCGGAGCGCTCCACATGGGCCACGCGCTCAACGGCTCGATCCAGGACACGCTGATCCGGCTGCGACGCATGCAGGGGCGGCGCTCCAAGTGGATCTTCGGCACCGACCACGCCGGCATCGCGACGCAGGTGGTGGTGGAGAAGCAGCTCCGCGCGGAGGGCGAGAGCCGCCAGGAGATCGGGCGCGAGGCGTTCGTCGAGCGCGTTTGGACGTGGCGCGAGCAGTACGGCTCGACGATCGTCGAGCAGTTCAAGCGGATCGGCGCCTCGGCTGACTACGAGACCGAGCGCTTCACGATGGACCAGGAGTACGCGCGCGCGGTCATCCACGTGTTCGTCTCGCTCTACGAGAAGGGCCTGATCTACCGCGACAACTACATGGTCAACTGGGACCCCGGGCTGCGCTCGGCGATCTCGGACCTCGAGGTGGAGCAGCGCAGTGTCGAGGACGTGCTCTACTCGATCGACTACCCGCTCGAGTCGGGCTCGGGCTCGCTCACCGTCGCCACCGTGCGGCCCGAGACGATGCTCGCCGACACGGCGATCGCCGTGAACCCGAGCGACGAGCGCTACACGCGCCTGATCGGCGAGACCGCGATCCTGCCGCTCGTGGGCCGCCGGCTCACGATCATCGCCGACGAGTACGTGGATCCCGACTTCGGCACCGGCGCGCTCAAGATCACGCCCGGCCACGACGCGAACGATTTCGAGATCGGGCGCAAGCACGGCCTCGACGTGGTCACGGTGATCGGCGAGGACGGCCGCATGACCGCCGGCGCCGGCGAGCGCTTCGCGGGCATGGAGGTGGAGGAGGCGCGCACGGCGGTGGTCCGCGCGCTCGACGACGAGGGCCTGATCTCGGCCCGCTCGCCCTACGTCCACGACGTGCCCTATTCGCACCGCAGCGGCCGGCGCGTGGAGCCGCTGATCTCGCTGCAGTGGTTCTGCGACATGGAGCGGCTCGCCGAGCCGGCGATCGCCGCCGCCAGGGACGGCAGCCTGCGCTTCCACCCGGAGAAGCCCTGGACCAAGGTCTACCTCGACTGGCTCGAGAACATCCGGCCCTGGTGCATCTCCCGCCAGCTCTGGTGGGGCCATCAGCTGCCGGTCTGGTACTGCGACGACGGCCACACCTACGTCGGCGAGGAGGCGCCCGAGAGCTGTCCCACGTGCCGCAAGCCGGTGGAGCGCGATCCCGACGTGCTCGACACCTGGTTCTCCTCGGCGCTGTGGCCGTTCGCCACGCTTGGCTGGCCGCGGGAGACGCCGGAGCTCAAGGCCTTCTACCCGACCGACGTGCTCGTGACCGCGCGGGACATCATCTTCCTCTGGGTCGCGCGCATGGTGATGATGGGCAAGGAGTTCACCGGCGAGCTGCCGTTCACGGACGTCGCGATCACCGCGGTGATCCAGGCGCCCGACGGGCGCCGCATGTCCAAGTCGCTCGGCACGGGCATCGACCCGCTCGACGAGATCGACGAGCACGGCGCGGACGCGGTCCGCTTCGGTCTGCTGGCGATGGCGTCGACGCAGGACGTGCGCTACTCGGAAAAGCGCGTCAAGCAGGGCAGCGACCTCGCCAACAAGCTCTGGAACGCGTCGCGTTTCGTGATCCTCAACGTTGACGACGTGCCGGCCGAGCCGCGCGGCGAGGCGGTGGAGGACCGCTGGATCGTGTCCCGCCTCGAGCGCGCCACCGACGAGATCACGGCCCTGCTCGGGAGCTTCCAGCTCTCACGCGCGGCGCTCGCACTCTACGACGTGCTCTGGGGCGAGGTCTGCGACTGGTACATCGAGCTCGTCAAGCCGCGCCTCTACGACAGCGAGGCGGACCGCTCGGCGCTGTCGGCCAACCTGCTCCACGTGCTCGAGCGGGTGCTCGCGCTGCTGCACCCGATCATGCCGTTCGTGACCGAGGAGATCTGGTCGTTCCTGCCCGGCGAGCGCGGCCTCTTGGCGGCGTCCGCGTGGCCGGAGCGGCGCCCCGACGCCATCGACGCCGAGGCCGAGCGCGTGGTGGGCGACTTGATCGAGGCGATCACCGCGGTGCGGCGCTGGCGCGACGAGGTGGGCGTGGCCGCCGGCACGCGCGTGCGCGCGCGGATCGCTGCGAGCGGCTACGAGCAGACCGCCGCGCACCTGGCCCAGCTCGCGCGGCTCGAGCTCTTGGACGGCGACGTCAACGGCGACGTCGAGACCTCCGTGGCGATCCCCGGCGGCGCCGTCCAGATCTACGCGGCCGACGACTTCGATGCCGGCGAGGCGGAGAAGCGCCGCAACGAGAAGCGCGCGCAGCTCCAGTCCGAGATCGCGCGCGCCGAGGGCAAGCTCGCCAACGAGCAGTTTGTGAGTAAGGCGCCGGCCGAAGTGGTGCAGGCCGAGCGCGACAAGCTCGCCAACTTCAAGGCCGAGCTCGAGGAGCTGGGCGGGTGAACCTGCGCCAGGCGGAGGAGTACCTGCTCGACCTCGAGCTGTTCGGCATGCGCTTCGGGCTCGACCGCATGCACAAGCTGATGACCGCGCTGGGGATGCCGCAGCGTCGCTTCGCCTCGATCCACGTGGTGGGCACCAACGGCAAGTCCTCCACGGTGCGCTTCATCGCCGGCATCCTCGAGCGCCACGGGATCCGCACCGGCAGCTACACCTCGCCGCACCTCGCGTCCTTCACCGAGCGCGTCGAGATCGGCGAGCAGCCGGTGTCCGGCAGCGACTTCGCGGCGGCGGTTGCGCGCGCGGCGCACGCAGCAGAGCTCGTCAATCGCACGCAGGAGGAGGGCGACAGCGTCACCCAGTTCGAGGCACTCACCGCGGCTGCCTACCACGAGCTGGCGCGGCGCGGGGTGGAGGTGGCGGTGATCGAGGCGGGCCTCGGCGGCCGCTACGACGCCACCAACGTGATCCCGTCCAAGGTGCAGGTGCTCACCGGCATCGGGCTCGAGCACACGCGCTGGCTCGGCCCCACGATCACGGACATCGCGGAGGAGAAGCTGGCGGTGGTGCGCGACCACGCCGTGCTCGTCGCCGGCGAGCTCGACCCCGAGGCGGAGGCCGTGGCCGCGCGCGTGGCGGCGGAGCGTCACGCGCGGCGCGTACAGCCGGACCCCGAGGGCGGCTACGAGCTCGCCGCGCGCGGCTCCTTCCAGCGGGCCAACTTCGCGCTCGCGCGGGCGGCGGCCGGGGCGTTGATCGGCGAGCTCGACGAGGACGCCGTCCGGCGCGCGGCCGCCGAGGTGCGCGTGTCCGGCCGTATGCAGGTCGTGGCCGAGGAGCCGCTCACGGTGCTCGACGGCGCGCACAACCCCGCGGGCGCCGAAGCCGTGGCGGAGGCGCTGCCGGAGCTGTTCGGCGAGCGGCGCGTGGTCGGGGTGCTCGGCGTGCTCGACGACAAGGACGCGGTCGGGATGCTGCGCGCTCTCTTGCCGCGGCTCGACCACGTGGTGTTCACGCGCAGCGGCAATCCGCGCTCGCTCTCGCCCGGCACGCTCGAGAGCCTCGCGTCGAAGCTCGACGGCTCGCCGCCGTCCGAGTCGGTCGCCTACCCGCGCCAGGCGCTCGCCCGCGCCCAGGACCTGGCGGGCCCGTATGGCGCCGTGATCGCCACCGGCTCCATCTACCTGATCGCCGACCTCGTGCGCGGCGAGCGCGCCGCCCGCGCCTCGACCCTATGAACGATCGCGAATTCCCGAGCCTGCTCGCGATGGTGGGCATCGTCGCCGTCGTGGTGGCCGTGGTGATCCTCGTGTTCTTCGGGATCGGCTACCTGATCGGCCGTTTGGTGCTCTAACCAGGCTTTTCGGGCCGCTGGAGCGTCGCGGCAGATCCGTTTCACCGGGTCGGGATTTACCCCACCCCGAGTACACTCGGGCCACGATGGGCCTGTTTGCCATCTTCGGCATCCATAACGACGCGCTCAACCGCGCCGTCAGCCTGATCCTTCTGTTCCTCGTCGTGATCTGGTTCGCGCTGATCTACTGGACCTACGCGGATGCCAAGCGGCGCATCGCCGATCCGATGCTCGTGGGCTGCGCGACGCTCTGCTCGCTGTTCCCGTTCCTCGGCACGATCGTCTACATGATCGTGCGGCCGCCCGAGTACATCGACGACACGCGCGAGCGCGAGCTCGAGATCGCGGCGGCGGAGGCGCGGCTCGTGGAGCTCGACCACGGCTGTCCCTATTGCGGCTACCAGGTGGAGAAGGCCTTCCTGCGCTGTCCGAGCTGCCTGCGCCGGCTCAAGGAGCCGTGCACGACGTGCGGCAAGCCGCTCGATCCGCTGTGGAAGATCTGCCCCTACTGCGAGTCCGAGATCGCCGGCGCGTCGCCCGTGGCGGCTGCCGAGCCGGAGCCGGTGCGCAGGCGCAGGCGGCGCTCCGCCGCGAGCGGCGCGGCCCCTACACTCGCTGAGCAGCCGCCTCCCACGCGGCGCCCGCCGCCCACGAGCGGCGGCGACGCTGCCGCCTCCTCGCGCCCACCGGGCGTCTGAACTCGAATCCGAAAGGAAGCCCCTTGGAGAGGACCCTGATCCTGGTCAAGCCCGACGCGTTCGCCCGCGGGCTCACCGGCGAGGTGACCGCGCGCTTCGAGCGCAAGGGCCTGCGCATCGTCGCGCTCAAGCACATGCGGGTGGAGCGCTCGCTCGCCGAGCAGCACTACGCCGAGCACAGCGAGAAGCCCTTCTTCGGCGAGCTCGTGGAGTTCATCACCGGCGGTCCGCTGGTGGCGATGGTGCTGGAAGGTCACGAGGCGATCAAGGCCGCGCGCCAGGTGATCGGCGCGACCAACCCGCTTGAGGCGGCGCCGGGCTCGATCCGCGGCGACTACGCCCTTGAGGTGCAGACCAACCTCGTGCATGGCTCGGACAGCCCCGAGTCCTCGGCCCGCGAGGTCGGGTTGTTCTTCCCGGACCTGTCCTAGCGTGCTCACGCTCGCCTCTGCCTCGCCGCAGCGGCGGGCCATCCTGGCCCAGCTGGGGATCGAGTTCGAGGTGGTCGTCCCCGGCGTCGAGGAGCTGACGGGCGGCGACCCGCGCACCACTGTGGTCGAGAACGCGCGCCGCAAGCTCGCGGCCGTGCCCGGCGACCCGGTGGTCGCCGCCGACACCGAGGTCGTGCTCGACGGACAGGTGTTCGGCAAGGCCGCGGACGCGGCGCAGGCGCAGTCGTTCCTCGAGCAGCTGTCCGGGCGGACGCACGAGGTGTGGGGCGGCCTCGCGCTGCGCCAGCGCGGCGAGAAGCACACCGCTCACGCGGTCACGCGCGTGCGCTTCCGCGCGCTCGAGCCGACCGAGATCGCCTGGTATGTAGGCAGCGGCGAGTGGCGCGACCGCGCCGGCGCATACGCCATTCAAGGTATGGGGGCGGCGCTCGTCGACGCCGTCGAAGGCGACTTCTGGAACGTCGTCGGGCTCCCGTTGGCGGCTCTGATGAGGCTCGCTCCGGACCTGGTGGCGGGCATTTCGCTCGACTAGTCAGGCCAGCGCCCAACCTTCAACCTTCGCAAGAGCCTCAAGCTTTTGCGAGCCGGATCTGCCCGCCAGCAACCCCAGTAACCATGCGGCACCAACACTCAACCTCAGCCTGAGGGACGGACTCTCAAGTTTCCTGCATTTCTGAGTGCAAAGCACCCCATAGCCGCCTGATTGTTGGCTACACTACGGCCCGGTTTCGGTGCCGCCCCCGCTCATGCAGGATCTCTTGCGGCTGCCGGAGCCATAGCGGGCTGCCGACGCCCGACCTAATCTCCTCAAGTACTCGGTAAATGGGCTTCTTCTCCTACCTCACCGGCTTTGGCGGCCGCGATATGGCCGTCGATCTCGGCACCGCCAACACGCTCGTTTACGTGCGTGGGCGCGGGATCGTGCTGTCCGAGCCGTCGGTGGTGGCGATCGACTCGCGCACCGGAGAGGTCCACGCCGTCGGGATCGAGGCCAAGCGCATGCTCGGGCGCACGCCGGGCACGATCTCCGCGATCCGCCCGCTCAAGGACGGCGTGATCGCCGACTTCGACGTGACCGAGCAGATGCTGCGGCACTTCATCCAGAAGGTGCACCAGAACCGCTGGGCGCACCCGCGCGTCGTGGTCTGCGTCCCCTCGGGCGTGACCGGCGTGGAGAAGCGCGCGGTGGAGGAGGCCTGCCTGTCGGCCGGCGCCCGCCAGGCGTACCTGATCGAGGAGCCGATGGCGGCCGCGATCGGCGCGGGCCTGCCGGTGGGCGAGCCCACGGGCAACATGGTCGTCGACATCGGCGGCGGCACCAGCGAGGTCGCGGTGATCTCGCTGGGCGGCATCGTCGTGTCGCAGTCGATCCGCATCGGCGGCGACGAGCTCGACGAGGCGATCATCAACTACGTCAAGCGGGAATACAAGCTCATGATCGGCCAGCAGACGGCCGAGGAGGTCAAGCTCGAGATCGGCTCGGCCTTCCCGCTCGCCGAGGAGGTGCAGGCCGAGATCCGCGGGCGCGACCTCGTGTCCGGCCTGCCGAAGACTGTCGTGCTCACGAGCGAGGAGGTCCGCCTCGCGCTCGAGGAGCCGCTTCAGGCGATCATCGACGCCGTCAAGGAGACGCTCGACCGCACCCCGCCCGAGCTGGCCGCGGACATCATGGACCGCGGCATCATGCTGGCGGGCGGCGGCTCGCTGCTCCAGGGCCTCGACGACCGCCTTCGTGACGAGACCCAGATGCCCGCACACCTCGCGGAATCCCCCCTCACCTGCGTGGCGGTGGGATCCGGCCGCTCCCTCGAGGAGTTTGAGGCCATCCACCGCAGCAACCGCAATTCCCGACAGCGACGGCGCTACTAGCGGCCGCCAGGAGGTACACCTCCGGTGTACGACAAGAAGGTGGTCCGCAGGCGTCGGGCGGTCCTGGGTGTGCTCGTCGCGCTGTCGCTGGGCCTGCTCACCGTCTACTTCGGCGAGAACGGCGGCGGCTTCCTGCACTCGGTGCAGCGCGGCACGTCGGCGATCTTCTCGCCGGTCGAGGACGGCGTCAGCGTCGTCTTCCGCCCGGTCAGCAACTTCACCCACTGGACGGGTGACGTCTTCCACGCGAAAAAGGAGAACAAGCAGCTCAAGCAGCAGGTGGCGCAGCTCCGGCAGCAGCTCGCACAGAACCAGACCGCCGCGCGCGACGCCCAGCAGCTGCGCGGCCTCGTCGGGCTCACCCGCACCAGCAACTTCGCCGCTCAGGGCAAGCTCGTCACGGCGCGCGTGATCTCGCAGTCGCCCACCGTCTGGTACTCGAACATCGTCGTCAACAAGGGCTCGGGCGACGGCATCCACATCAACGACCCCGTCGTCGCGGCCGGCGGCCTGGCGGGCAAGGTCAGCTCGGTTACGGGCGGCCAGGCCCAGATCACGCTGATCACGGACGAGTCGAGCGCCGTCTCGGCCGAGGTGATGCCGGACGGCTCGAAGGGGATCGTGCGGCCGGAGGTCGGCAACCCGAACGACATGCTGCTCGACTACATCCAGAAGAGCGCGAACATCGCCAAGGGCGACAGCGTCGTCACCTCGGGCTTCACGAGTACCAAGCTCGACTCGATCTTCCCGCGCAACATCCCGATCGGGAAGGTGACGAAGGTGGAGCCGAGTGAGCTCGAGCTCTACAAGCGCGTGCACATCCAGCCGTACGCGGACCTGCGGCGCATGGACTACGTGCAGGTGCTCACCGGCGCCGTCGAGCAGGAGCGGGCGCAGGTGACCAAGTGATCCTCACCGCCGGAGCGGTAGCGAGACTGGCCGCGATCGTGATCCTCACCGTGGTGATCCAGGTGTCGGGTGTGCAGAGCATTCCGGTGCTGGGGGGCACCTTCGACCTGATCCCGCTCGTGGTCGCCGCCGTGGCGCTCTGGGGCGGCAGCATCGCCGGCGCGACCGTGGGCTTCTGCTGCGGGCTGCTGCTCGACCTGATCGTCGGCCAGGACCTGGGAGCCTCGTCGCTCGTGCTCACCGCGGTGGGCTATTTCGTCGGCCGCTACGGTGAGGTCAACGAGCCGTCGCATGGGCTGCTGCCGCTGGCCGTCGGCGCCGCCGCCACCACCGCCTATCTCGCGGGCGCCTCGATCGTGAGCCTGATGCTCGCCTTCGACGCGTCGCTGAGCCTGCTCGCGTTCCGCGACATGTTCCTCACGATCTTCCTCAACACGCTGATCTCCCTGCCGGTGTTCGCGCTCATCCGCCGCATCCTGCGGCCGGTGCTGGCGCGCGACCCGGTCGACCGGCGCCGCAAGCGCTCGGCGCCGATCGAGCAGGGCCCCATCGGGTTGCGGGGCCTCGGGATCTAGCCGGCATGTATCTCGACAACGAGAACCGGCCGGCGATCACGCCTCAGCTGGCGCTCCGGGTGGCGATCCTCGGCGGCATCGCGCTCGTGATGTTCGGGATCATCTTCTTCCGGCTCTGGTACCTGCAGGTGCTGTCCGGCGACCACTACCTCGCTCAGGCGCGCGACAACCAGATCCGCAACGTCCTGATCCAGGCGCCGCGCGGCAAGATCGTCGACCGCAACGGCAGCGTGCTGGTGAACAACCGCATCGCGTACGCGGTCACGATCAGCCCCGACAAGCTGCCGGCCTCGCAGAAGGTCAAGACCGACCTCTACCAGCGGCTGGCGAAGGTGCTCGGCATGTCCCGCCGTGAGATCAGGACCACGGTGCGCACTCAGCTGCGGGCGCAGCCATTTGCCCGCGCGACGGTGAAGACCGATGTCTCGAGCGATGTCTACTCCTACATCCTCGAGCACCTGCCGTCGTTCCCCGGCGTGTCCGTCGACCAGGTCTACCTGCGCTCATACCCGCAGCACGACCTCGCCGCTCAGATCATGGGCACCGTCGGCCGCGTGACCGCCGACGAGCTCAAGCTGCCCGACTTCAAGGGCGTCGACCAGAACGACACCGTCGGCCAGACTGGCATCGAGTCCTCCTACGACCGCTACCTGCGCGGCCAGGACGGCGCCGCCCGCGTGCAGGTCGACGCGTCCGGCAACCTCCGCAACGAGCTCACGAAGAAGGCCCCGATCCCGGGCCACCAGCTGCGCCTGTCGCTCGACCAGGAGGCGCAGAAGGTCGGCCAGGCCGCGCTGGCGGGGCGGAACGGGGCGTTCGTGGCGATGGACGTGCGCGACGGCTCGGTCTACGCGCTCGGCAGCTCGCCCACGTTCGACCCGAACGTCTTCTCGAAGGGCGTCAAGGAGTCGACCTACAAGGCGCTCACGAGCACGGCCAACGGTGCGCCGCTCAACAATCGCGCGATCCAGGGCCTGTATCCGACCGGCTCGACGTTCAAGCCGATCACCTCGGTGGCCGCGCTCAGCTGCGGCGTGATCACGCCGAGCGACGTGATCTTCGACAACGGCACCTTCAAGCAGGGCGCGATCGTGCGCCACAACGCCGGCAACGCCTCCTACGGCGCGCTCAACCTGGTCAACGCGCTGCGCGTGTCGAGCGACGTCTTCTTCTACACCCTCGGCGCCGATCTCGGCACGGCGTGCGGCGGGGCCCAGCTGCAGAAGTGGGCGAGCAAGCTCGGCATCGGGCACACGACGGGCATCGACCTGCCGAGCGAGAATGCCGGCTTCCTGCCGACGCCGAAGGCGATCGACAAGCTGCACAAGAAGCTGCCGAAGATCTTCAACCTGCCCTGGGAGCCGGGCGACAACGTGAACCTCGCGGTGGGGCAGGGCTACCTCGAGGCCGACCCGCTGCAGATGGCCGTGGCCTACGGCGCGATCGCCACGGACTACAAGGTCAAGCCGCACCTGGCGATGCGGGTGGAGGACAGCCAGGGCCGCGCGCTGCAGGCGTTCTCGACCCCCGCGCGCAAGAAGATGGACATCCCGCCGCTCTACCGCCAGTCGATCATGGACGGGCTGTATGCGGCGGCCAACGACCCGGGCGGCACCTCGACCGACGTGTTCAAGGGTTTCCCCGTGAAGGTGTGCGGCAAGACCGGTACGGCGGAGAAGGGCGCCGGGCGCCAGGACCAGTCCTGGTACGTGGTGCTGGCCCCGTGCCCGAACCCGAAGTACGTGGTGGCGGTCACCGACGAGCAGGGCGGCTTCGGCGCCATGACCGCGGCGCCCGACGCGCGTCGTATCCTGGCGGCGCTCTTCGGTATCAAGAACCAGGAGAACAAGATCGTGAGGGGGTCGAGCCGCACCCTGTAGGGACGGCTCGTTAGGGTGAGACAGCGATGACCGCCACTCCATATGGCGCATCCGTCAAGGGGTTCCGCGAGGAGGGGCGCCAGACGCGGGCGATTCCGCTGCTGCGGGTTGACCCGCTGCTGTTCCTCGCCACCGCCGGGCTGGTCGGCTTTGGGATCTACACGATCTACACGGCCACCAACTCGGACATTGCCGGCAGCCCGTACTACTACGTGATCCGGCAGGGCCTGTACGCGGGCGTGGGAGGGGTGCTGATGCTGCTGATCTCGCGCTTCGACTACTCGCGCCTGCGGGAGTGGCGCTGGGGGATCTACGGGCTGCTGATCCTCACGATCCTGATGACCCTCGGGCTCGGCACCGCCACCCGCGGGTCCAAGCGCTGGATCAACTTCCCGTTCTTCAACTTCCAGCCCTCGGAGCTCGGCAAGGTGCTGCTCACGCTCGCCCTTGCCGGCTTCCTGGTCGATCGAACGCGGCGTCTCGGTGAGCGCGAGACGACCGCGCGGATCATGTTGCTCACGGTTATCCCCGCGATGCTGGTGATCGCCCAGCCGGACCTCGGCAGCGGCTTCGTCTACATCGCGATCGCGCTGGCCCTGTTGTTCGTGGCCGGCACCAAGTGGACGCATTTCGCGGCCCTCGGCACGCTCGGGGCGGTGGCTGTGACCGCCGTGCTCGTGCTCGCGCCGATGGCCGGCGTGCACGTGATCAAGGATTACCAGGTGCAGCGCCTCACGGCGTTCGTGCACCCGAGCGACAACCCGCGCGAACAGGGCTATCAGCTCAAGCAGTCAATTACCGCGATCGGCTCCGGTGAGAAGACCGGCCGCGGCGCGAACGGGGCGACGCAAACCAAGCTCGACTTCATCCCGGAGCATCACACGGACTTCGTGTTCTCCGTGGTGGGCGAGGAATTTGGATTCATTGGCGCCGCGATCGTCCTGTCGCTCTACGCCCTCCTGATATGGCGAGGGCTTCGTATCCTCACCATGGCGAAGAACCTCTATGGCAGCCTGGTAGCGGGGGGCATCGTGGTGATGCTCATGTTCCAGGTCTTCGTCAATGTGGGCATGACTGTGGGAATCATGCCCATTACGGGGGTGCCCCTACCCTTAATGAGTTACGGCGGCTCCTCTGTGATAGTCACTTTGCTGGCGATCGGACTGCTCCAGTCGATCCACGTGCAGGCACGCGAGATCGCTCAGTCCAAGGGCCGTCAGACACTTCTATGAGAGGAAATTTTGAGAAAACGAGTACTCGTCACGGTGGACCGTGGCGAAACCCGAGTCGCCATCCTGGAGGCGGAGGGGGATCCCTCACCTAAGGATGCATCGGGTGACACCAAGCCGTCCGGCGGAAGGCGCCGGAGCGGCGGAAAGACTCCCCAGAAGAGGGAGGAGCTGGACGGCAGCCACGTCGCCGAGTTGTACATCGAGCGCCGCGGCAGCCGATCGATAGTCGGAAACATCTACAAGGGCAAGGTCGACAACGTGCTGCCCGGTCTCGAGGCGGCGTTCGTCGACATCGGCCTGGACAAGAACGGCTTCCTGCATGCCGATGACATCGTCATGCCCGGCGTGGAGGTCGCGCGGCGTGGCCGCGGCGGCAAGGGGCAGCGCATCACCGACCTGCTCAAGCCTGGGCAGGAGATCGTCGTGCAGGTGATGAAGGACCCGCTCAAGACCAAGGGCGCGCGCCTGACCATGCAGCTCTCGATCGCCGGGCGCTACCTCGTGTACGTCCCCCAGGGGGAGGGCGTCGGCGTCTCGCGACGCCTCGAGGACAAGGAGCGCGATCGCCTGCGCAAGCAGGCCGCGAAGCTCGATCTCGGCGAGGGTGGCGCGATCATCCGCACAGCCGCCCGCGGCGCCGCCCGCGCGGACTTCGACCGCGAGATCAAGTACCTCCACAAGCTCTACGAGCTGCTGCAGAAGCGCGCCAAGGAGACAGTCGCGCCGGCGATGGTGTTCCAGGAGGCCGACCTGTCGGTGAGGGTCGTCCGCGACATCTTCTCCGCGCACTTCGAGGACGCGCTCGTGGACGACGAGAAGGCCTACCAGCGCCTCGTCTCGTTCCTCACCCGGACCGCCCCGGAGCTGGTCGAGCGGGTGGACCTCTACAAGGGCGACGAGCCGCTGTTCGAGCAGTTCGGCATCGACGCTGTGATGAAGTCGACGCTCAGCCGCAGGGTGGACCTGCCGAGCGGGGGTTATCTGATCATCGACTACGCCGAGGCGATGACGGTGATCGACATCAACTCGGGCTCGTTCACGGGGCGCGGCAAGGGCGCCCGCCTCGAGGACACGATCTCGAAGACCAACCTCGAGGCCGCCGAGGAGGTGGTGCGCCAGCTCAGGCTGCGTGACATCGGCGGCATCATCGTCATCGACTTCATCGACATGGCGCGGGCGCGCAACCGCGATGCGGTGCTGAAGACGCTGCGCAAGGCGCTCGACGAGGACCGCACCAAGACCTATGTGATGGAGATCTCGCCGCTCGGGCTCGTCGAGATGACGCGCCAGAACGTCACGGACGGCGTGCGCGAGATCCTCACCAAGCCGTGCCCGACCTGCCACGGCGACGGCGTCGTGCTGTCGGAGGAGACGGTGGCGATCGAGGTCGAGCGCAAGCTGCGCGAGCTCGCGGCCGAGAAGCCCAAGGTCGAGGCGTTCCTGATCCAGGTGAACCCGCGCGTGTCGAGCGTGCTGCTGAGCGGCCCCGGCCGCCCGCCGCTGCTCGAGGTCGAGGAGGAGGTCGGCAAGCACTTCCACTTCGAGGGTTCCGAGGGGCTGCCGATCGACCACTTCGCGGTCACGCTCGAGGGCACCCGCGCCGACGTCGAGGAGCGGGCACTCCCGTTCCGCGAGGGCGAGGAGGTGCTCGTCACGATCGAGGAGCCGCACATGTACAACGAGGACGACGCCGTGGCCAAGGTCGACGGCTACGTCATCTCGGTCGCCCGCGGCGTGAAGCATCTGGGGGAGAAGCGGCTGGTGCGGATCGAGTCGGTATCGCGCTCCGCAGCCTCCGCCACGATCGTCGACAACGGCGCCACCGCGACGACGGCCGAGGAGGAGACGCCGAAGCGCACCCGCGGCCGCCGCGGCGGGCGTGGACGGCGGACCAAGGCGGCGTCGGAGTAAGGGGGTGGCGGGTGTCGGGGGCGGGTGGCGGGAAAGTCCGCCCCCGCCCCCCGCCCCCCGGCTTGGCTAAACTCAAGCGCCGGCGCCCGGCAGGGCGTCTCTTTGTGAGGTCTTTTCCATGTACGCAGTAGTCAAAGTCGGCGGTAAGCAATACCGCGTCGAGAAGGGTCAATCGCTCGTGGTTGACCGGATGGGCGCTGCCGAGGGCGACAAGGTCACCCTCGATCCGCTGCTGCTCGCCGACGGCAAGGAAACGGTGTTCGAGGGCTCCGACCTCGGCAAGGTGAAGGTCGAGGCCGTGGTGACCGGGCACGAGCGCGGGCCGAAGGTGCACGTGCTCAAGTACAAGCCCAAGCGCGGCTACAAGCGCCGCACGGGCCACCGCTCGGACCTCACGCGCCTCGAGATCAAGGACATCAAGCTGCTGCAGCGCGCCTCGCCCGTCGTCAAGGAGGCGAAGGAGGCCGAGGAGACGCCGAAGGCAGAGGCGAAGCCGAAGCCGAAGCCTGCGGCGCAGCGCAAGCCGCGCACGACGACGACGAAGAAGGAGACCGAGGATGGCTCATAAGAAGGGTCTCGGCTCGAGCCGCAACGGCCGCGACTCGGCGGCCCAGCGCCTCGGCGTGAAGGTCTTCGCCGGCCAGGCGGTGACCGGCGGCGAGATCATCGTCCGCCAGCGCGGCACGAAGTTCCATCCCGGCGACGGCGTCGGCATCGGCAAGGACGACACGATCTTTGCCAAGCGCGCCGGCACGGTCGAGTTCAAGACGGGCCGCCGCGGCCGCGTCATCTCGGTAGCTCCCACGGAATAAGCTCCGCCGCATGACCTACTCGCTGGTCGCCCGTGATCCGGAGACCGGCGACTTGGGCGTCGCCGTGCAGTCCCACTTCTTCTCGGTCGGGTCCGTGGTGGCCTGGGCCGAGCCGGGCGTCGGCGCGGTGGCCACGCAATCCTTCGTGGAGGTCTCCTACGGGCCGCGCGGGCTCGGGCTGATGCGCAACGGTCGCAGCGCCGCCGGCGCGCTCGGCGAGCTGGTGGACAAGGACGAGGGCGAGGCCTCGCGCCAGGTCGCGATGATCGACGCGGCGGGGAGGGTGGCCGTCCACACCGGCCAGGCGTGCATCGCAGAGGCGGGCCACCGCGTGGGTCAGCAGCTGTCGGCGCAGGCCAACATGATGCGCAACGCGACGGTGCCGGACGCGATGGTGACCGCCTACTCCTCGATGACCGGAGACCTGGGCGACCGGCTGCTCGCCGCGCTCGACGCCGCCGAGGCCGAGGGCGGCGACGTGCGCGGCCGCCAGTCGGCCGCGCTACTCGTGGTGGGCGGCAGGCGCAGCGACTCGCCGTGGAGGGAGCGCAGGGTGGAGCTGCGCGTGGAGGACCACCCGGAGCCGCTCGTGGAGCTGCGCCGGCTGATGAACCTGCGGCGCGCCTACGACGAGCTCGAGCGGGCCGAGGAGATCGCCGTGAGCGGTGACATCGCGGCCGCCGCCGAGCACTACGAGCGCGCGCACGCCGCGGCGCCGGACAACCTCGAGATCGCGTTCTGGTTCGGGCTCGCGCTGGCGGGATCGGGCCGCGTGGAGGAGGGGCGCGAGCACGTGCGCCGCGCCTGCGCGGTCAACGACGGCTGGGGCGAGCTGCTGCGCCGCCTGCCGGAGGCCGGGCTGATTCCGGACAACCCGGAGCTGATTCAGGCGCTCCTGGCGGACTAGCCGTGCTGACTCGCGACGAGCTGATGGCGTTTGTGCCGAGCACGAACCTCGACCGCTCGCTCGACTTCTACGCAGACACGCTCGGGCTCGAGCTGGAGGGCCGCGACCAGTTCGCGCTGCAGTTCCGCGCCGGCAGCGGCACCGGACTGCGCGTGACGCTCGTCCAGGAGCACGCGGGCGCTCCCTACACAGTGCTCGGCTGGCGGGTCGAGGACATCCAGCGGAGCGTGCGCGAGCTGGCGGAGCGCGGCGTGGCCTTCCAGGGCTACGACGGCATGGAGCAGGACGAGCTCGGCGTCTGGACCTCGCCTAGCGGCGCGCGTATCGCCTGGTTCAAGGATCCGGACGGCAACACGCTGTCGCTGGCCCAGTCCTCCTGACTACCATCGCCGCGTGCTCTACGACCGGGCGAAGATCTTCGTGCAGGGCGGTAGCGGTGGCAACGGCGTGGTGTCGTTCCGGCGCGAGGCGCACGTGCCGCGCGGCGGCCCCGACGGCGGCGACGGCGGCCGCGGCGCCGACGTCGTGATCGTCTGCGACGCGTCGCAGCGCGATCTCCAGAGCTTCAAGCGCAAGGCGCACTACAAGGCGCCACGCGGCGGCCACGGCGAAGGCGCCAACCGCCACGGCGCGAGCCCCGACCCGCTGCGTGTGTCGGTGCCGCCCGGTACGGTGGCCGAGGACGTGGACGGCGAGCTGCGCTACGACTTCACCACGCCGGGGCAGACGGCCGTGGTGGCCCGCGGCGGCCTCGGCGGGCGCGGCAACCGGCATTTCACGACGCCCACGCGCCAGGCGCCGCGCTTCGCCGAGCGCGGGCTGGCCGGCGAGGAGCACTGGCTCGAGCTGCGCCTCAAGCTGCTGGCCGACGCCGGGCTCGTCGGGCTGCCGAACGCCGGCAAGTCCTCGCTGCTGTCGCGCATCACGCGCGCGCAGCCGAAGGTGGCCGACTACCCGTTCACCACGCTCGAGCCCGTGCTCGGCACGATCGAGCGCGACGACCGCCAGCTCGTGGTGGCCGACATCCCGGGCCTGATCGAGGGCGCGGGGGAGGGCGCGGGACTCGGCCACGAGTTCCTCGCGCACGTGGAGCGCACGCGGCTGCTCATGCACGTGCTCGACGCCGCGCCGCTAGACGGCTCGGACCCCCTGGAGAACCACGCGACGGTCGAGGCCGAGCTGGCGGGCTACGGCGCCGGGCTCGAGCGGCTGCCGCGCATCCTCTGCTTGTCGAAGGCGGACCTGGTACCGCCCGAGCAGGCCGAGGCCGCTCGCGCAGAGTGGTCGGAGCGCCTGCGTGTGGAGGTGGTCGTGACCTCGTCGGTGACGGGGCAGGGACTCGATGAGCTCGTCGACGCGATCTTCCGCGACGTGCCCGAGGAGGCGCTCCCCGCCGAACCAGATGCGCTGGAGGAGGCGCCCGCCGAGCACCGGGTGTACCGCCCGGGCGACGACGGCGGCGTGCAGGTGCAGCGCCTCGGGGACGGTACCTTCCGCGTGTCGGGCGGCCGCGTGGAGAGGCTGATCGCCCGCCACGACATGAACAACGAGGATGCCCAGCGCTACGTGGAAGACCGGCTCCGCTCGATGGGCGTGATCCGCTCGCTCGAGGCCGCCGGCTTCGAGCCGGGCGACGACGTGGAGATCGCCGGCATGGTGTTCGAGCTCGACCCGGGCGCTCCGTTCGGCTCATGAGCTCGCGGCGCGCCATCTTCGTCGCGCCGTTCGACGAGCTCGCGGACCCGCGGGTGCTCGCGCGGCTCGCCGCCGACACCGAGGAGGCGGGCTTCGACGGCTTCTTCGTCTGGGACCACGTGCGCTACTCGGCGCCCACCCGTGGCGTCGCCGACCCCTGGGTGGCGCTGAGCGCGGTGGCGGGCGCCACCGAGCGCGCGATCATCGGCCCGCTGGTCACGCCGCTGTCGCGCCGCCGCATCCACAAGCTCGCACGCGAGACCGTCACGCTCGATCTCCTCAGCGGTGGGCGGCTCGTGCTCGGCGTCGGCCTCGGCAGCCACAACCACGGCGAGCTCGGCCCGTTCGACGAGGTGGAGGACCCGCGCGAGCGCGCCGGCCTGCTCGACATGGGGCTGGAGCGGCTGCAGGCGTACTGGGGCGGCGAGTTCGAGCCCGTGCCGCTGCAGCAGCCGCGCATCCCCGTATGGGTGGCGGCGCGCTGGCCGAACCGCAACCCGCTGCGCCGCGCCGCCCGCTGGGACGGCCTCTTTCCGATCGACCAGACGGAGCCGGAGCAGCTCGCCGAGATGATGGACTTCGTGAACGAGCTGCGCGGGGAGGACGCCGGACCGTTCGAGGTCGTCGTCACCAACCCAGCGGGCACAGATCCGGAACCCTGGGAGGCCGCCGGCGCCACCTGGTTCCTTACCGGCTTTGGCTCGACGCCCACGGAAGCGGAAGTACGGGCCGCGATCGACGCCGGACCGGATTAGCGGGGTATCCGTACCCGCCGGCACTCGCGGGCCGGTTAGGTTCGCTCGCATGACCATCGGCACGCGGACGCCAGCGCGCGCGGCACCAGCCCCATAACCTTCGCCAGGTGAGCATCGCGGTCGTCAAGCTCGGATCGAGCATCGTGGCGGACGACGCGGGCGTGGTCCGCCGCGACGAGCTCGCGCGACTCTGTGCCGAGACCGCCGCCCTGCACGCCGCCGGCCAGTCGGTGGTGCTCGTGACCTCGGGTGCGATCGCGCGCGGCATGGAGGTGATGGACCTCGCGATCCGGCCGCGGGCGATGGACGACCTGCAGGCGGCGTCGGCGGTCGGCCAGGGCAAGCTCTTCCGCGTCTATGACGAGCTGCTGGCCGGGCACGGCGTGTCGAGCGCGCAGGTGCTGCTCACGTTCTTCGACATGTCCGCGCGCAGCCACTACCTGAACGCGCGGCAGACGCTGCGCAAGCTGCTCGAGTGGCGCGTTGTGCCGGTGATCAACGAGAACGACACGACGACTACCGACGAGATCTCGTTCGGCGACAACGACTTCCTCGCGGCGCAGGTGGCGATCCTGCTCGACGCCAACCTGCTCCTGCTGCTCACGGACACCGATGGGCTGTTCACGGCGGACCCGCGCCGCCACCGCAGCGCCCGCCACGTTCCGGAGGTGACCGACTTCGAGCTGATCGAGAAGATCGACATCGCGGTGTCGACGTCGCCGCTCGGCTCGGGCGGCATGCGCTCGAAGGTCGTGGCCGCGGAGATGGCCACGGCGGCCGGAATCCCGGCGGTGATCGCGAGCGGCCACCGCGAAGGAGCGATCGCCGCGGCGCTGGCCGGCGAGCCGCTCGGCACCCGCTTCCGGCCGCAGGAGGGCCGCGTGTCGAGCTTCAAGCTGTGGCTCAAGTACGCCAAGCCGACGCACGGCCGCATCGTGGTGGACGACGGCGCCGCTCACGCGCTGCGCGAGCGCGGCACGAGCCTGCTGCCGGTGGGCGTCGTGGAGGTGCAGGGCGAGTTCCACGCGGGCGACGCGGTGGACGTGTCCTCCACCAACGGCGACGGCCTCCCGATCGGCAAGGGCATCGTCAACTACTCGGCCGAGGAGCTCCGTCGCATCAAGGGCCTGAAGACGTCGGAGGTGCGCGAGCTACTGCCGCGCGCGAGCGAGGAGGCCGTGCACCGCGACTACTTCGTGCTCGAGTAGGCCGCGATCTCCTCGGCCCAGGCGCGGACGCGGGCCGGGATCGGGGCCGGCAGGAGCAGCTCGGCGTCCTGGTGATCGAAGAGCAGCACCTGGTTCATGAGCGCGATCGTCACCTCGTGTTCGGTCGGTCGCGCGACGATCTCGATCTCGTCGCCGGCGCCGATGTCGCCCTCCTCGAGGATGCGCAGGTAGACGCCCGGCCGCCCCGCGGCCGCGAAGCGCTTGATGAAGAAGGGGTCCTCCATCTTCTTCGCGAGCTTCCAGCAGGGGATGCGTGGGGCAGTGACCTCGAGCAGCGCCGAACCGACCGCCCAGCGCTCGCCGACCAGCGCTCGGTTCAGGTCGAGCCCACGCACCGTGAGGTTCTCGCCGAACGCCCCCGGGCCCAACATGCGCTCGAGCTCCGCCTCCCAGAACTCGGTGTCCTCGATCGCATATGCGTAGACCGCCTGGTCGGGACCGCCGTGGACGCGGCGATCGGCCTGGTCGTCGCCGTCGAAGTTCACTCCGCGCAGCGGGACGCGTCCTTCCACCGGCGACTTCCAGATCGCGCTCGTCTCGACGGTGCCGTTCGAGCGCTCGATCGCCCTCGGCGTGCCCACGTTTACGGCTTCCACCTGTGCCACAGGCCCCAGTCTGACGGACTGTCCCGTTGTTACGGGTGCCAGGTACCCTTGTCACGTGGCCACCACCGCCGCATCGGTAGCGGAGATCTGCGCGGGCGCCAAGCGCGCTTCGCGCGAACTCGCGCGCCTCGACACGACGACCAAGAACGCCGCGATCGGCGAGATGGCGGACGCCCTCGAGGTGCGCGTCGAGGAGATTCTCGAGGCCAACGCGCGCGACATGGAGGCCGGCCGCGAGGCGGAGCTCGACGCTTCGCTGCTCGACCGGCTGCTCCTCACGCGCGAGCGCGTGTCCGGGATCGCGCGCGACGCGCGGCGGATCGTGGCGCTGCCCGACCCGGTGGGCGAGGTCATCTCCGGACAGCGCATGTACAACGGCCTCGACCTGCGGCAGGTGCGCGTGCCGCTCGGGGTCGTGGCCGTGGTCTACGAGGCCCGCCCCAACGTGACGATCGACTGCAGTGCGCTCTGTCTCAAGTCGGGCAACGCGATCGTGCTGCGCGGCTCGTCGACCGCTCTGCACTCGAACACCGTGCTGGCGTCGATCGCCTCCGAGGCCGTGTCGGCCGCGGGGCTGCCCGAGGGCGCGGTGTCGCTTGTGGCCGGCGGCGGCCGCGACGAGCTGCGCCAGATCGCGACCCAGGAGGGGATCGTCGACCTGATCATCCCGCGCGGCGGCGAGGGCCTGAAGGCGGCCCTCAAGGAGCACGCGAAGGTGCCCGTGATCTACGCGGCGTCCGGCAACTGCCACGTGTACATAGACGAGAGCGCGAACCTCGACGACGCGGTGGCGATCACGCTCAACGCGAAGGTGCAGCGGCCGAGCGTCTGCAACGCGGCCGAGACTCTCCTCGTCCACGCCGCGATCGCTCCTACCTTCCTGCCGCGCGCGCTCGCCGAGCTGCGCGAGTCGGGTGTCGAGCTGCGGGTGGACTCGCGGGCGCGCTCGCTGGCGGGCGACCTGGCCGGTTCCTTGAATGTTGCCAGCGACGAGGACTGGGCGACCGAGTACCACGCGCTGATCCTCGCGGTGAAGGTCGTCGACTCCGCCGACGAGGCGATCGAGCACGTGAACCGCTACACGAGCGGCCACTCCGACGCGGTCGTCACGCAGTCCACCGACGTCGCGCACGCATTCACCACCGGCGTCGACACCGCGTGCGTCTACGTGAACGCATCCACGCGCTTCACCGACGGCGGGGAGTTCGGCATGGGCGCCGAGATCGGCAACTCCACGCAGAAGCTTCACGCACGCGGGCCGATCGGCCTGCGCGAGCTGTGCACCTACAAGTACGTGGTAGAGGGCTCCGGGCAGGTGAGGGAGTAGCGGCCACGCGAGTGGGAATCCTGGGCGGGACGTTCAACCCGCCCCACATCGGGCATCTGATCTGTGCGCAGGAGGCGTTCGTTCAGCTCGAGCTGGACACCGTCGTCTGGGTGCCGGCCGGGGCACCGCCCCACCGTGAGGTGGAGGACGACCCGGGCGCGGAGGCACGCTACGAGATGTGCGAGCTCACCGTGTCCGGCGACGAACGCTTCGCGCTTTCGCGGGTGGAGCTCGAGCGCGAGGGTCCGTCGTACACGGCCGACACGCTGCGGGCGATGCGCGAGCGCTCGCCGGACGACGAGCTGTTCCTGATCCTCGGCGGCGACCAGGCCGCCTCGCTGCGGTCCTGGCACGAGCCCGAGCAGGTGCTGTCCCTCGCGACCATCG
Organism: Thermoleophilaceae bacterium; assembly: GCA_036494715.1. Classification (GTDB taxonomy): domain Bacteria; phylum Actinomycetota; class Thermoleophilia; order Solirubrobacterales; family Thermoleophilaceae; genus JAICJR01. The sequence continues at coordinate 878 of DASXNY010000202.1, read as the reverse complement.
CGGTGGCGGAGCGCAGCGGCTTCCCGCGCCCGGCGATCGGGGTCAGGCTGTCCGGGTTGGCGGGGGCCGAGCGGCTCGTGTTCTTCGAGATGCCGCGCGTTGACGTGTCCTCGTCGTTCGTGCGGCGGCGGGCGCGTGAGGGCAAGCCGATTCGCTATCTGGTGACGGACAAGGTGGCGGACTACATCGGGGCGCAGAGCCTGTACGGGGCGTCGACTCCGGTGGCGGTCAAGTGATGGCTGAGGACCGGTCCCTGTCGCTGGCCGAGCGGATCGCGGAGATCGCCTCCGACAAGAAGGCGCTCGACGTGCGGCTGCTCGACCTGCGCGGCGTGGTGGGCTACACGGACTACTTCGTGATCTGCAGCGGCAACACCGAGCGTCAGGCGAAGGCGATCCACGACGCGATCCACAAGGAGCTGAAGGACGAGTCGGGGCTCTTGCCGCGCCGCACCGAGGGCGACCGCCAGGCGCGCTGGATCCTGATGGACTACCTCGACTGCGTCGTCCACATCTTCACTCCGGAGGCGCGCTCGTTCTACCGGCTCGAGCAGCTCTGGGGCGAGGTGCCGGCGCGCTCGGTGGGGTAGGGCGGGCTCTCTCGCGCCGCTGGCGCTAGGCCGTGTAGGCGAGGAGGAGCCAGCCGAAGGCGGCCGCGCCCTCGAGGCCGAGTGCCATCCAGGCCGGCCGCCTGGCGTCGACGAGGGCGAGGATCGTAGCGCCGGTGGCGGCCAGCGCGCCCAGGATCAGCAGGCTGATGGCGAACGGACGCCACGGGTCGACTTGCCAGAGCGCGTCGTGCCAGGCGCTGTCGGTCTCGATCGAGGTGAAGAGCGCCCAGGGGAATGTGAGCAGTAGCCCGCTGAGCGCCAGTGCCCG
>DASXNY010000201.1:0-27345 GCA_036494715.1 Thermoleophilaceae bacterium | reverse complement strand
GGGTCCACGCGATTCCATCGACTTTTCCGCCGCAAACCTTGACCGGTTGAGTGATCCGCCGTCTGATCTCAGACACCCATCCCCGCTTGCTCTGCTCGCCTGAGCGCCAGTCGAACAGGAGTTGCTTTGACGCTCGCGCATGCCGGCATTACTGTCGGCGGCCACCCTGAGAGGGAGGAAGGATGACGACGACCGTGCTCTGCCGCTGCCAAGTTGCGGACTACGAAGGCTGGCGGCCTGGATACGACCACGCGGTTCAGGTGACCCCCGGCGTGCGCACGTTCCGGCTTTGGCGCGGACAGGACGATCCGAACCTAGTCGTGATCGAGGAGACGTTCGACACGCGTGAGGAGGCTCAGGCAGCGTGGACGAGCGCCGAGGCGCAAGCAGCGATGGAGGCCGACGGCGTTGACATGTCGTCTGTGCGGATCGAGTACTTCGACGAAGTCGATTCCGGGAAGCCAGCCGACGCGTAAGGCACCCCGAGGCGCCACTCTGAACGAGTTCTCGGCCGGCTAGCGGGACGGTTCGGGTTGGCGGCGGCAGGCACGGCTGTGCGGATGCGACCCCGCGCTTGTCAGCCCCTCGCTCGGCCGACGAATGCCGCCAGCTCGCGGTTGAAGCGGTCCGGGTCCTCGAGAAACGGGATGTGGCCGACGCCCTCGTACCAGGACGCAGCCGCGGTCTCGCAGTGTTCCAGGGTGTATGCGGCCATCGAGGGCAGGACGATCGTGTCCTCACGGCCGTGCGTCACGAGCACCGGCACCGAGAGTCGCGCGAGGGCATCTGCACCGTTGATATCGCGCGCGAACAGCGCGCCTCGGACCTGGGGCGGCACGACCATGTTCCAGCAGAGCGCGGCGGTCCAGAGCTCGTCGTCGAGAGGCCGAGCGGTGCAGGAGCGGAGGAAGCGCTGGATGGCGGCGATGTTCGCGCGCAGGTCCGGGAGACCGGCGTCCTGCGCGTTGTCGAGCAGACCGGGGCCGACGTGGTCGAACGTGGGCGGCCTCATCAGCACGGAGGCACCGACGAGATTGATGCCGGCGATAGCGGCATCGCCGTGGGCGCGGACGTAGTCGGTGACGATGAACCCGCCATAGGACCAGGCGACGAGCACCGGACGGTCGAGGCCGGTCTGGTCGATGATCGCAGCGAGGTCATCCGCCCACAGCCGCTCGTCGGCGTAGCAGCCGGGGTCGAGCGGCTTGTCGGACATGCCGTGCCCGCGATTGTCGAACGTAACCATCCGGAAGTCGGCCGCGAGCGGGCCAGCGACTTGAGCGCTCCAGCAGAGGTCGCACTGCGACCAGCCGTGGACGAACAGGATCGCTGGGCCCTCCGGGTTCCCCCATTCGCGGGTGTGGAGCTTGATTCCTCCGCCGCCACGGATGTCGTATTCGCGAACCGGCTCGACCGGCTCGACCGCCTTGACGCGTGTCCGCTCCAGTGTGGGTGGCTGTGCCATCTCGTGTGGCTCCTTGGCTTGAAGAACGGCTGTTTTTGGAGAGCTGCTGCTCGATCCTAAGTACGGGTCACGGCCTCTTCATCGGGGCCAGCACCCAATCTCGGGGGCGTCTCTGGCGGCATACACGCAGCGCGGTTCAGCGCGGGTGCTCGCCGGCTGATGGTCGCCGTTCGATGAACGACACCGCGGCGGAAGCGCGCGCGGCCTTGCCCGACAAGCGCAACTTCGCGTAGATATTCGAGAGATGGCGCTCGACTGTGCGGACGCTCAGGAAGAGGCGCTCGGCGATCGCCTGGTTGGTCAACCCAGCGGCCACCAATTCGAGCACTTCCAGCTCGCGTGGGCTGAGGTCGTCTGCGGCCGTGGAAGGTGCAGCTACTCCGGCCGTGCCGAGGAACTCGTTGAGCGCGGAGTTGAACTCTTGCCACGCCGGTTCGTCGGCCAGCAGGATGTGGTTTGCGGAATCGAGCAATACCAATCGCGCGTCCGGGATGAGCGTGGCGAGCAGCCTGCCCTCCTCGACGGGGACCACATGATCGTCACGCGCGTGGATCACCAGCGTTCGCGCGTCGACCCTCGGGGCGGCCGCGACGACGTCGACGGCGCCTCGTGCCTCGAAGAGCCGAACCGCAGCGTCGACTGAGGCGGTCGTACGCAGCAGCTCGTCGTACCAGGCCATCTGCTCAGGCGTACCGTGCGGGAGGAACAGCATGCTGAAAACGTGCCGGAACGCCGGGTCGTCGCTGGTCCATCCGGCGCGAATGGCCGCGACCAGCGCCTCCTCCTGCTCGCGCTGCCCACGCAGCTGCCGGCCGCGTGCATAGCCGCCGTAGAGGACGAGGTTCGAGACCCGCTGTCTGTGGCGCGCGGCGTACGCGACCGCGATTGCCGCGCCCTGCGAGACCCCCAGCAGCGCAAACTGCTCCAGGCCGGCCGCGTCGACGACCGCCTCCAGATCGCCGACCCAGGTCTCGACCGACGGTTCGCCGACTGCCGCGTCCGAGAGGCCGCAACCGCGTTCGTCGTAACGGATAAGCGTGTGGCACTCGCCCAGCCGGTCGAGCCAATGCCGCCACACCGGGCTCCGCCAGTCGCGCTCGAGATGGGTCAGCCAGGTCGCGACCCGCACCAGCGGCGGGCCACTGCCGTGTATCGAATAGGCGAGGCGGGCGCCGTCCGGTGCGGTGCAAAACCGGATCTCAGCCACGACACCCGCACCGTTTGAATGTCGAGTTCAGGCGCCGCACCAGCTCAACGGTCTCGCGTGGCACGCCCGCATCCTCCCACCGCGCACGCCGCCTCGTTACCGATTAGTTTGGCGCCCAGGCCTGGTCTGAACTCACATGGAGACCAAGAACCTCGACATCTACGGTTCCGCGCCAATCCCGTGGAGCCGCGCACGCGACGCCCTGGCGGCGAGCCGCGGCCCCGAACTCCCGTTCTTCCTCGGAACGGTGCGTCCCGACGGAACGCCTCATGCTGCCGGGATCGGCGCCGTCTGGGTGGACGACACGTTGTGGTTCGTCACCGGGCCAGGGACGCGCAAGGCGCGTAACGTCGCCGCCAACCCCGCCTGCACGATCTCGTGCCGCCTACCGGGGATCGACGTGGTGCTCGAAGGCCGCGCCGAACGGGTCACCGACGCCGACGCGCTCGAGCGGCTCGCCGCTGTGTATCGCGAGGGCGGCTGGCCCGCGAAGGTGGAGGGCGACGCGTTCACCGCGCCCTATAGCGCGCCGAGTGCCGGGCCGCCGCCGTGGCACCTGTACCGCGTCACGCTCCACACCGCGTTCGGCGTCGCGAGCGAGGAGCCGCACGGCGCTTCCCGCTGGCGGTTCGACCGCTAGCTGGAACGCGTCTCGGCGGGATCGCTCTCGCCACAGGCGAAGCGGATACTTGAGCGATGAGCGTGCGACGCATCGCACTCGCCGTCGCCGCCGGGCTCGCGCTTGCCGACGCGTCGATCGTCACCCTCGCGCTGCCCGAGGTCCTCCGCGATCTCCACACGACGATCGAGGGCGTGGCAGCGGTGATCGGTCTCTACACACTCGTCATCGCCGTCGTGCTGCTCCCGTTCGAGCGGCTGGCGGCGCGCTGGTCGGTAAGGGGGACCGGCACCTGCGGGTTCGCGCTCATGGCGGTGGCGAGCGTCGCCTGCGCGGTGGCGCACAGCCTGCCCGTGCTGCTCCTCGCACGCGGCGCGCAGGCGCTGGGTGGCGCGGCGGGGCTCGCGACCGTCTTCGAGTTGCTCGCCGGAGCCCGGGGGCGCGGCCGCGAGCTCTGGGTGTGGACCGCGGTGTTCGCCACGGCGATCGGGCCGGCGATCGGGGGCGCGCTCACGCAGGCATTCAGCTGGCGAGCGATCTTTGTGTTCCAGGTACCGATCGCGGTGGCCGGCGCGGTCGCGGTGATCGCGGGTCCTGCGCGGGCGCCCGGCGCCCTCCGGGAAGCGGCGCCGCCGTCTCAAGGTCCGCGCTTCGCGTGGCGTCCCGCGGCCGCACTCGCGCTTGTGTCTGCCTCCGTCAGTGCCGTGCTCTTTCTCCTCGTGCTGCTCCTGGTCGCCGGATGGGACGTCAGCCCGCTTGGGGCAGCGGCCGCCGTGACCGTCATTCCGATTGCCGCCATCGCGGGCGCGCGCATACGAGGCGACGCGCGTACGCGCGCGATCGCGGGCTGCGCGCTCGTAGGCGGCGGGGTGCTGGCGCTCGCTTGGTTGCCGACGGCCTCACTCTGGTGGACGGTTCCCCCGCAGCTGCTCGCGGGTGCCGGCATGGGACTTGCGCTGACCGCACTCGGGGGAGAGTTGCTGCCCGAACGCACACCGCGCGACGCCGCCCGCCTGCTCACACTTCGCTACGCGGGTATCGCGGTCATCCTCGCCATCGCCGCGCCGATCGCCGCGCACGAGCTCAACGCGGCCACGTTCACGGCTAGGGAACAGGGCGTGGCGCTCGTGCTCGACGCTTCCCTGCCCCCGCTGGAGAAGATCAAACTCGCGCCCGCGCTGCTTACGGGCGTGCAGTCGGATCAGCCGCGAAGCGGCCTGCGGCGCGCCGTCGCCGCCGAGCGCGGACGCTTTCAGGGGGCGGAGCTGGCCACCTACGACCTGCTGGGACGACGAGCGGATGACACGCTCATCACCGCCGTCGGAAAAGCGTTTCGCTCGTCGTTCCTCCTCGCCGGCGCCGCCGGATTCCTTGGTGCGTTCCTGCTGATCGCAGGTGCTCGCCTCGCGCCTCTCGTGGTCGCCGCGGTGCTCGCCGCGGGAGTGCCGCTGGCTTACGTCGCGCTCCACAGCGCCGTCGCCCCGACGCCTCCGGCGATCCTCGACCCGTGCACGGCCAATCGCACGCCGCCGAGTGGTGGCGGCTTGACCGGCTTCCTGCAACGCCAGGCGCTGACTCTGCTCGATCGGACGGCGTGCCGGCTGGGGTCTTCCCGTGAGGAGCTCGTGCTCGCCTTGGCGGACAAGGACGACGCAACGCGCTTTCAGCGCAAGTACGGGGTTGATCCGCGCACGGCCGGCGGATTGCTTCAGGGACTGCTCGGCGGCGGTTGAGCCGAGGCACTTCTGAGAAGCTTCGCCGCATGGCCCTCTCGGACTCGGACGTCATCTCAGCCGTAGCCGCGCAGCAGCAGGCGATCGCCGACACCGTCGCGTTCGTGCATGCTCATCCGGAGCTCGGCCACGAGGAGCACGCCTGCGCGGCTCACCTTGCCGGCCGGCTCGCCGAGGCCGGCCTGCAGGTCGAGGAGAAGGTGGCGGGCCTCGACACCGCCTTCCGCGCGTCGCTCCAGGGTGGGCGCGCCGGCCGCCGCGTGGGGATCGTCGCGCAATACGACGCGGTGGCGGCCGTGCGCGAGGACGGCTCGGTCGACGCTGTGCACTCGTGCGGCCACGGCCCGATCGCCGGCTCCGTGCTCGGCGTGGCGCTGGCCCTGGCGTCGCTGCGGAGCGAACTGGCCGGGGAGCTGGTGGTGATCGGCTGCCCGGCCGATGAGATCCACGCGCCCGGCACGATCGAGCTGGGCGGCGGCAAGTGGCTGACTGCTGCCGCCGGCGTCTGGGACGACTGCGACGCCGCGCTCTACGCGCACCCCGAGTTCATCGACACGGTCTCGCAGGCGTCGCTGTGGATGCGCCGCGACACGTTCCGGGTCGCCGGAGCGCGCTCGCTGCGCGACGACGTCGCCCAGGGTCCGCTCGACGCGATCCACACCCTGTTGCATACCGCCGGTGAGATCTCGCGCTCGCGGCTGATGCTCGAGGGCCTCGTGCTGGACGGCGACGTGGAGGAGGGCACCGGGCTCGTGCTCAGCGGCACGCTTCTCTACTTCGCAGACGACGAGGCCGGGATCGACTCCACCGCGGCGGCGCTCCGCGCCGCGCTGCCCGACGCCGTGTGGGAGACCGGCCGCCTCGTGCCGGGCATCCGGCCCGACGATGCGGTGACCGCCGCGGTGGCCGACGCCTTCCGCGCCGCGGGCCACGGCTTCGAGCCCGACCCGCCTCCGCTGCCCTTCGCCACCGACTTCGGCAGCATCTCGGGGCGCGTCCCCTCCGCGCTCATCGGCGTGGGGCGCGCGGAGGGCTGGTCGTTCCACAGCGACGAGGGCGCCGCCCAGTTCGCCTCGAGCGACGGCCTCGACGCGGCCGCGACGATGGCCACCGTGCTCGCGCTCGCCGCGGTACGGCTCAGCGAGCCGGGTTCCGACCCAGCATGAACTCGCTGTCCGGATCCGCGGTGACGGGCAGTCCCGAGGCCTCGAGGGCCGCGCGCAGCGACTTCATGATCCGGTCCGGTATGCGCATCGCGGGCGCCCGCAGCGGGCCGCCGTTGTAGCCGGCGAGCCACTCCTGGTACTTCCAGTGCGTCCGGTTGAGCACGCCAGTCCCGCCCGCATAGCTCTGGGCGGCGGCCCCCGCCGCGAGCCGCGCGGGCTGTACCCGCCAGAAGCGCTCCATCGCCTCCTCCCAGCGACCGCCGCGCGCGAGCTCGAACGTCGCCGGGTACCAGTCGCTCATCCAGTGCGTGTTGCTGGTGCCCGAGAACTGCAGGTCCATCATGCTCATCAGCGGGATCGCGTCGGACTCGATGGGGCAGCTGATCACGACCTCGTCGCGGAAGTGGTGGTACATCTCGCAGAGGCCGCCGATCCCGGGGAAGCCCTGCTCGGACTTGATCGCGACGATGTTCGGAATGGTGTCGAGGAGGCGGCGCACGAACTCGACCGACATGCCCGCCGGGTGGACGCGCTCGAAGCCCCAGAGCGGGATCGGGAACAGCATCGTCCCGAGGTCGGTCGCGTCGCAGATCGCCTTCGTCCAGTCGTAGATCTCCTGCTCGGACGTCGGCCAGAACTGGGGCGGATAGGAGAGCAGGATGAGGTCGGCGCCCTCGCGCTCGGCCAGACGCAGCGCCTCGATGTTGTCGGCGAGCGTGCCGAAGGCGGTGTGGGCGAACAGGCGCAGCCGGCGGCCCGCGCTGTCGCGCGCGATCGCGGTGAAGCGGCCGGCCTCCTCGGGCGTGATCGCGGTCTCGGTCATCAGCAGCGTGTAGGAGAAGCCGTGCTCGATCACGCGCTCGATGTCGTGTCGGATGGCGGCCTCGTTGAGTCGCTTGAGATTGGAGGTGAACGTCGGGCTCGTGACGGCCGAGCAACCGGTCAGGTGCTCGCGGGCCCAGTCGCGCGCCTCGTCACGTGTGTAGTCGGCCATCGGCGACTCCTAGCGTTTCGTCTCGAACTCGATCGGCAACTGGGCGGCGACACCCGCCGCGAGCGCCTTGGTCAGCAGGATCTCGGCCACCACCACGTCCTGTAGGCCGCCGCCGACTGACTTGAACAGCGCCCGACTCGCTGCGGCCACGCGCGCGTCGAGCTCGCCCGCGAGCAGCTCGTGGAGCGAGAACGTCCGCTCGCGGAAGTCGATGCCCGCGCGCGCCGCCTCCAGCATGTCGCCGGTCTGCTCGGCGACCTCCTCGATCTCGTCGCAGACGATCAGGTCGCAGGCGGCGACCACGCTCACGTCGAGCTCGCGCTGGGAGGGCACCGTCGACCCGATCGACAGCACGGTCGCGGCCGGTGGGAGCCAGTCCCCGAACAGGATCGGCCGCTCGCCGTGCGAGCGCGCAGCCGCAAGCACGACATCGGCGCCGGCCAGCGCAGCCTCGGGGTCGTCAATCGCCTCAGCGTCGATTCCGAGCTCCGCGCCCGCCGCCGCGGCGAAGGCCTCGCACCGCTCGGCTGTCGGGCTGAACACCGTGACGCGCTCGAGCAAGCGCACGGCCGCGAACGCGCGCACGTGCATCGCTGCCTCGAGGCCGCTGCCCAGCACCGCAAGCCGGATCGGCCCGGGCGGGGCCAGCCGGTCGAGCGCCGCCGCCGACGTCGCCGCGGTGCGGTAGGCGGTGACGCGATGACCGTCGACGAACGCAGCAATGCCACTCGTCTCCCGGTCGTAGAGCACGATCACGTACTCGGCGCCGGGCTCGGCCGCCGCCGTGGCCATCCCCATCAGCTTTGCGCCGAAGTAGCGCCGGCCGGGGGGCAGGGCCGGGAGCGTGCGCAGCCACGCTCCGTCGTCGCTTGCGACCGTGCGCGGCGGCAGGGCCGAGCGCGGGGCCGCCGCCGCATATGCCGCCGCCACAGCCTCGACCGTCTCGGGCCATGAGAACACCACCTCGGCAGCCTTTGACGAGACGAACACGGGCGGCGTCTTGCTCACGACGGTCGACCGCTCGCGAAGCGCGGCACAAGCGCGCCGATGTTGGCCGCGTCGAGCGCGGCTCGCTCGCCGTCCTCGAGGAAGCCCAATCCGGGGGCCGGGTCGCCGGGCTCGTCGGGCAGGACGAGGTAGGGCCAGTCCGTGCCGAAGACGATGCGGTCGGCCGCGGTGAGCATCGCCGTGGCCCGGTAGGGCAGCTCGTGGTTGGCGAGGCCGGTGTCGTAGTAGAGACGCGACAGGTACTCGACCGCGCCGGCGGGCGCCGCCGCGGCCTTGTCCGGCTCGCGCGCCGCGAGCGAGGCGATCCGGTCGGCGAGGATCGTCGTCGCGCCCCCGAGGTGCGACACCTGCCAGCGGATGTTCGGGTAGCGCTCGAAGGTGCCGCTGTAGATGAGGTTGGCGAGCGCCCGCGTGGTGTCGAACGGGAACTCGTAGAGCCAGGCGGGGTGAGGGAGCGGCACGCCGTTGGCGGGCACGGTCGGGTGCAGGAAGACGTAGGCGCCGCGCCGGTCGAGCTCGGCATAGAGCGGCTCCCAGGCGGGATGGCCCAGGTAGGTCCCGGCCACGTTGCTGAGCAGCAGGACGCCCTCGAGGCCCATCGCGTCGAGCCCGTGGGCCAGCTCGGCCAGCGCCGCCTCCACGTCGGGCAGCGGCAGCAGCACGAGTCCCGCGAAGCGCGCGCGACTCGCGCTCACCGCGCTCGCAATCTCCTCGTTGGCGAGCCGGGCGATCTCGTTTGCCCGGCCCTGGTCGCCGAAGAACGCGCCCGGCGGACCGGTGGAGATCACGGCCGCGTCGATCGCGAAGCGATCCATCATGGCGAGCAGCGCCTCGGCGGTCACTACAGGAGGCTTCGGCAGGTTGCCGCCGGGGGCCGGCACCGCGTCGATGTACGCCTGCGTCATCACGTGGGCGTGGGCGTCGACGCGCATCAGGGAGCCACGCACCTGTTGCGCTGCACGCCGAGGCCGGTGATCTCGCCCTCCATCACGTCGCCGGGCACGAGCCAGCGGTTGCCGTGGTGGGCGGCGTTGCCGGACGGCGAGCCGGTCAACAGCAGGTCGCCTGGGCGCAGCTCGACCACGCGCGAGGCGTAGGCCACGAGCTGCTCGACGCCGTAGATGATGTCGTCGACCCCCTCGTCCTGCATCAGCTCGTGGTTCACCTTCAAGCTGATGTGCAGCGCCCGGTAGTCCGGAACGAACTCGGCCGGGACGATGTACGGCCCAGTCGGGAAGAAGGTCGGCCGCATCTTTGTCATCAGGAAGTCGGTCATGGGGAAGCCGGGCCGGAACATCACGTCGCGCGTGCTGACGTCGTTCGAGATCGTGTAGCCGGCCACATGCGCCAGCGCCCCGTCCTCCGCGATCGCGCGCCCACCGCGGCCGATCACAACGGCCAGCTCGAGCTCCCAGTCGTGCTCCGTGCCCGGGCCCCAGAGGACGACGTCGTCGTTCGCGCCGCAGAGCGCGCTCGGCAGCCCGGCGAACACGAACGGGTCGTCCTCGTGCGCCCGTCGCGCCGCGCGCTCGGCGGCGTCGGCCCGCAGCTCCTCCTCGGGCCGGGTATCGCCCTCGCGCTTGTAGTGCGCGAGTGCCATCTGCGCAAGGTGCTTGCGGTAGTTAGCGCCGCCGCACAACACCTGGCCCGAAGGCTGAACTGGCGGCAGCGGGCGCAGCTCGCTCAAAGAGACGGCCGTGCCGGGCGGCGCGACGGCCAGCTCGCGCAGCCGCCCGAGCGACTCATCCCAGTCCTGCAGCAGTGACAGCGTGTCCGTGAACTCCGGCCGCAGATCGTGCACCCGCTCGCCGTCGAGCACGAGCCCGGGGAACGGCATGCCGCCGGCGCCCGCGAAGGTGCCGAAGGCGAAGCTCGTCACGCGCGGGCGCGCGTCCGCGCACGGGGGAGAGCGGGAAGGTCCGGCTGGAACTCGCCGATCGTGTTGGTGAGCGTGCCGATGCCCTCGACCTCGAGGCGCACCTCATCGCCGGGCTTGAGCGGGGGCGGCTCGTGCGCCTGGTTGCGGCCCCACAGCTCGAACAGACAGCCGCCGCCACAGGTGCCGGAGGCGATCACGTCGCCCGGCGCGATCCACGCGCCGCGGGCGGCGAAGTGCACGAGCTCCTCCATGCTCCAGGCCATGCTGGCCATCGTGTCGCTGCCGAGCTCGCTGCCATTCACGTAGGCGGTCATGCGCAGGTTGAGGCGGTCGCCCTCGCGGTAGGGATCGAGCTCGTCAGGGGTGACGATCCAGGGGCCGAACGTGTTCGCGAAGTCCTTGGTCTTGTGGAAGCCGAAGGGCAGCCGAGCCTCCTGCATGGCGATCGCGCGCTCTGACCAGTCGTTGAAGATGGTGTAACCGGCGATGTAGTCGCCTGCCTCCTCCACCGAGATGTTGCGGCCGCGGCGGCCGATGACTGCGCCGACCTCGAGCTCGAGGTCGAGCCCCGTCGAGGCGGCCGGTGGCTCGATCACGTCGCCGTGGCCGGTGGTCGCGTGCGGGTTCGAGAAGTAGAACGCCGGCCTCTCGTACCAGGCTTCCTGGACCTTCGCTTCGGGACCTGCCACCGCCATGCTCGCGCCCTCGTTGTGCTGCTCGAACACCGAGAAGTCCCGCACCGACGGCGGCTCGATCGGCGACAGGAGGCGAACGTCGGCGAGCGCGATCGCGGGCCCGGCATCGGCAACGCGCCGCTCGCGTTCCTCGGCTGCGGCCGTCAGCAGGTCGAGCACCTCGACCCCTGCAAGCGGGAGGACGGAGTCGCCGTCGACGACGGCCGTGACCGGCGAGCCCTCGAGCTCGATTCTGGCGATGCGCATGCTCAGCTCCTGGTGGGTCGAAGTTCTGGGAAGAAATAAAACACGAATTTGCGTTCCAAGTCCAGTGCTGGTTCAATGCCCGCGACTTGGAAAGGAGACGCATGATCGAGGATCACCGCGGCGACGTACTTCTGGTCGGCAGCCTGCCGTTCGAGACCGCGCAAGCCGCGATGAGCGCCGCGGCCGAGCACCTGGGCGACCACCTGCCCGCGCTGGGCGACGGCGAGGTTGGCCTGCGCAAGATCTGGATCGGCTTCCTGCCGATGACGATCTACTCAAAGCACCCCGCGCTCGAGACGCTGCGCGCTCCCGAGGGCGGGGCGCCGAAGCCGCCGACGAACGGCAAGCCGGACGTCTACGAGGCAGCGTTCCTGTTCGGCATCAAGCCCGGCGAGGAGCTGCGCTTCGACACCACCCACTACGGGCCCACCGCGGTGGAGTCGTACGAGGTGTTCAAGCGGCTGCGCGAAGAAGGCCTCATTCCCGAGGGCGTGCGCTTCCAGGTCACCTTCCCTGGTACGGGCAGCGCGATCTCCTACTTCTTCCGCGAGCAGGACTGGCTCGCCGCCCATGCCGCCTACCACGACGCCGTCGGGCGCGACATCGAGCTGATCCTCGAGCACGTCCCGGCGCACGACCTGCAGATCCAGTTCGACCTCGCCCAGGAGTTCGTGGACATGGCGTCGGGCGACGCCAAGGGCATCGCCGACTGGCCGGACGCGACCCTCGAAGAGAAGATCGCGCGCCACGCCGAGCCGCTGCCCGAGTTGGCGCGGGCCGTGCCCGACGATGCCCTGTTGGGCTTCCACTGGTGCTACGGCACCTGGGGCGGCTGGCCCATGAAGGACATGGCCGACCTCGGCCTCTGCGTGCGAATGACCCAGGAGGCGATCGCGCGCGTCGGGCGCCGCGTCGACTACGTCCACATGCCGGCGCTGAAGCACCCGCAGCCCGAGTTCTTCGCGCCGCTCGCAGAACTCGACGGCGAGGACATCGACGTCTATCTCGGGATCATCCACCACACGGACGGCGTCGAGGGCTTCGTGGAACGGATGCAGATGGCGCGCCGCTATCGCCGGCGCTTCGGCATCGGGTCGGTCTGTGGCTACGGGCGCATCGATCCCGCCGAGCTGCCGCACGTCCTCGGCGTGCACCGCGACTGCGCTGCCGCGCTGCGGGCATGAGAGGAGAGCACCGCCATGGCTGACTCGATGCTGGTCGGGAGCGCGAACGTCGAGGACGCGGAGGAGTTGTTCCGGCTCGTCTCCCGAGTCAGCGCCGGGACGGTCGCCCGGATTCCTGACGGCGAGCGTGGCCGGCGCCGCAACTGGCTCGTAGCGCAGGCGCCGTTCCTCGCATCACTCGACGAGCTCGAGGCCGTCGACACCGGGGCGAACCGCTATGGCTCGCGCGGCACGGTCGGCAAGCGCTTCCGCCCGCGGGCGGGCGTCGAACTGTCCGGGATCGCGCTCGACCTGCCGTACGGCGATGACGCGGCGGAGTCGTTCCGGACGTTCCGCGCGCTCCAGGACGAGGACGCGATCGACGCCGGGGTGCGCATGCAGGTGTCGATGCCGACGGCGATGGCCACCTGCCTCGCGCTGATCGCGCCCGAGGTCCAGCGGGACATGCTGGCGGTGGTAGAGGGGGCGCTGGCCGCCCAGGTCGAGCGGCTCGCCGCCGAGCTGCCCAACGAGTCGCTCGCGATCCAGTGGGACGTGGCCGCCGAGTTCATGCACATGGAGCTGGCCGGCGCCTCGACCTTCTCGCAGGAGGAGATCGGCGCCGCGCTGGTGCGCCTCGCCGCGCTCGTACCCGAGGCGATCGAGCTCGGCTACCACCTCTGTTACGGCGACGCCCCGCCCGAGCCGGGCGCCAAGGGCAAGCACTTCGTCGAGCCGGCCGACGCGCGCCTGCTCGTGGAGATCGCCAACGCCGTCCTCGACGGCGCAGCGCGGCGCGTCGACTGGATCCACATGCCCGTGCCGATGGCCCGCGACGACGAGGCCTATTTCGCCCCGCTCGCGCAGCTCCGCCTGCGGCCCGAGACGCGTCTGTACCTCGGGCTGGTGCATGAGGAGGACGGGCTGGACGGGGCGCGCCGCCGCGCCGCAGCTGCCCGGAATTTCGTGAGCGGCTTCGGCGTCGCCACCGAGTGCGGCATGCAGAACGAGCCACGCGAGGCGCACCCGCGCATCCTCGAGATCCAGCGCGACCTCGAGCTGGCTTGACCCGGGCGGCAGCCTAGATCGGCGCCATCGCGGCCATCGTCACGTCGGTGCGCACCTTGGTGGGATCGATCGGGAGCGAGTGGTCGATCTCCCAGCGGCCGATCGTCTCGGAGCCATCCACGATCATCTTGCAGCGCTCATAGCGGCGCTCCATGTAGGCGTCGAGGGCCGCCGCGAGCGAGTCCCGCGAGCTCAGCTCCTCGGCGAGGACGATCCCGTCCTCGATCGCCTGAGCCGCCCCCTGGCCGCAGTGCGGCGTCGTGGCGTGCGCGGCATCGCCGATCAGCACGACGCGGCCGCGGTGCCAGGGCGGCGGCACGAGCACGTTCTCGACGGGCCGGTAGACGACCGCCTCGTCGTCCAGCACCAGCTCGCGCTGCTCGGCCACCGCGCCGCCGAACTGTGCGAGCCGCTCGCGGTACACGGCAGCGATCCCCTCCCTCGGCAGCTTGAGCGAGGACCCCTCGGGCGGTTTCTCGATCGTGAGCATGTACATCAGATCCTGGGCGAGGGGGACGAAGCCGGCCGTGCCCGTGGCGCCGATGTAGACCCAGATCTTGTCGAGCCCCTCGATGCGCGGGAGGTTGTAGCGCCAGCACACCTGGCCCGTGTACTTGGCCTTCGGCTCCGGCCCGAAGACCGTCTCGCGCACCTGCGAGTAGAGGCCGTCCGCGCCGATCACGAGGTCGTAGCCGCGGGTCTCGCCGTCGGTGAACGCCAGCTCCACGCCGTCGCCCTCGTCGGCCAGCGTGGTGAAGGTCACGCCGGTGCGCACGTCGGCGCCGGACTCGAGCGTGTGCGTCTGGAGGATGTGGTGAAGCCGCGGCCGCGTGATGCCGTTGCCCGGCGGCAGACCCTCCACGAGCGGGGGCCAGTCGTTGTTCGCCAGCTCGGTCTGGCCGTCGGCGAGCCAGGTCCGGTCGCCGACCATCGGCTGTCCCTGGGCCACGGCCTCCTCTGCGAGACCCAGCACGTGGAGCGCGCGGAGCGCGTTGCCCGGCTGGATGATGCCGACGCCGTACACGTCCCACGCCGGGTTCTTCTCCACCAGGTCGACGTCGAAGCCGGCGCGGCGCAGGGCGATGGTGGTGGAGAGGCCGCCGATGCCGCCGCCCACCACGAGCACGCGCTGCACCGCGGTCATGCCGGCCGCCCCCCGTGCGCCCACACCTGGTGCGCAACGTCCGCGACGAGTCTCAGTTTGTCCTCCTGCCGCTCCGCGTCCAAGGGCGCATTGGTACCCGACTCGAAGCCGCATTGCGTCGAGATGCCGAGCTGCTCACGCGGGTGGAAGCGCGCGGCCTCGTCGATGCGCGCGCGCAGGCGCGCGGGGTCCTCCATCGCTGCCCGCTTGGTCGTGACGAGGCCGAGCACGGCGACCTTGTCGTCGGGCAGGTCGGCCAGCGGCTCGAAGCCGCCGGAGCGGTCGTCGTCGTACTCGAGCATCCAGACGTCGACATTGGGCGCGCGGGCGAAGCAGCTCCGCGCCAGGTCCTCGTAGCCGCCGCGGGCCGTCCACATACCCGCGTAGTTGCCGCGGCAGAGGTGCACCGCGCGCCGGATCCCGGGGACGTCGAGCGCGGCGTTGATGTAGTCGATCCCCTCAGCCATGAAGCGCTCGGGATCGAGGCCCTGCGCGGAGCGCTCAGCCTGCACCTGCTCGTCCGCAAAGCCCTGGATCAGCTCGGGCGCGTCGATCTGCACGTACTCGCAGCCGAGCTCCCGCAGCTGCACGATCTGCTCCCTGATCAGCTCGACCCCGGCGGCGAACAGCTCGAACGGGTCGGCGTAGGCGGCGCGCGACAGCTCGTCGTTCCAGACCGAGATCAGCAGCAGCGGGCTCGGGATCGTGACCTTGATCGTCCGCTCGGTCTTGCCCTTCAGATAGCTGAACTCCTCGACCGCGAGCGCGCGCCTGAACTCGATCGGCGCCTGCACGCACACCGGCACCTCGAAGCTGACGTCCTCGCCGTCGTCTGAGTGGAAGGTGGCGGAGCCGCCGCTGCCCGGTGCCAGCCCGGCCATGCCGGTGACGAACTGGTCGAAGAACTGCACGCGCCGCAGCTCGCCGTCCGTGACCACATCGACGCCGGCGCGCTCCTGCACGGCCAGCGCGTCGTCGATGGCATGGTCCTGGAGCTCGCGGAGCTCCTCGGGGCTGATCTCACGCACCGGCGTGTACGACTGGACCTCCGCGAGCTCCGGCGGCGCCAGCAGCGATCCGACTACGTCGGCGTGGTGGGTCGTCATCACGGGACCCTCTCGTTGTCGTCGTCGAGGAGCGCCACCACGCGCGCCGGCGCGGCGCTCGCCCCCTTGACGTTGAGCGGGAAGCAGGCGACCGTGAAGCCCGCGGGCGGGAGCGCCTCTAGGTTGGTGAGGCGCTCGATCTGGGAGTAGGGGAGGTCAGCTTGGTGCGCGGCCCAGAAGATGCCCGGCTCGTCGCGCTCGATCGCCTCCTTGGCCATCTTGTCGAGGGGCGCGTCCCAGCCCCAGGCATCGATGCCCACCACGCGCACGCCACGCTCGAACAGCCAGTGCGTGGCTTCGGCGGTCACGCCGGGGCCGCGCCACATGTAGCCCGGGTCGTGGTAGAAGGCGTCGCGCCCGGTGTGCACGAGCACGATGTCCCCGGCGGAGAGATCATGCCCCGCGTCGGCGATACCCCGCTCCGTCTCCTCGCGCGTGACGGCGTCGCCGTCCTCCTTGTGGCGGGCGTCCACCACCACGCCCGGCCCGAAGAAGCGCTCGAGCGGCAGCTCGTCGATCGTCGCGGCGGGGGAACCGCCGATCTCCGAGTTGTAGTGCCATGGCGCGTCGAGGTGGGTGGTCGCATGGGTGCCGATCGACAGGCGTTCCGAGGCCGGGCCCTCCTCGTTGCGCAGCAGCCGCCGGGGGAGCCCGAGGAGCTGCTCGAACTCGGCCGCGCCGTGAGCGTGAGTCGAGTATGAGAGCTCGGTGCGCAGGAAGTCGGGCGTGCCCTCCGGGGACGCCTCGATCAGATGCGACAGGTCGACGATCCTCACCCGGCGCATTGAACCAGCACTGGACTTCGAACGCAAATTCGTGTTTCATTTCTGCAACCGGATCCCGAGGAGACGAATCGAATGCCCCACCGCCTGCTGTCCCAGCTCGCCCACGTCGAACTGCTCACGCCCACGCTCGCGGAGTCCGTCGAGTTCGCCGTCGACGTCCTCGGGCTCGACGTGGTGGAGGAGGAAGGCGACTCCGTCTACCTGCGCTGCTGGGGGGACTTCTACGCCCACAGCCTCATCCTCACCTCGTCTGAGCAGCCGGGCATCGCCCACGCGGCGTGGCGCACCGACGGCGAGGAGCAACTCGGGGAGGCGGTGCAGCGCGTCGAGGCGGCCGGGACGCAGGGCGAATGGATCGAGGGGTCGGTGGGACACGGCCGCGCCTACCGCTTCGAGGGGCCGGGGGGACACGCGATCGAGCTCGTCTGGGATGTCGACCGCGCGGTGGCGCCCGAGGGGGAGGAGTCGCCATACCCCGATCGCCCGCAGCGCGCCGGTACCCGCGGGCTGCGCGTCCGGATCGTCGACCACCTCACCATCACGACGCCCGATGTGCGCGACCAGAGCGCCTGGTACCACGAGGTGCTCGGCTTCCGCACGATGGGCTACATCGAGCCCGCCCCGGGGGCGCCCTGGCTCTTCAGCGTCAACACCACCAACGAGAAGTCACACGACCTCGGCTTCGTCATGGACTTCGAGGGCCAGCGCGGCAGGCACCATCACCTCGCCTTCTGGGTCGAGACCAACAACGACATCACGAGCGGCGCGTCGTTCCTCGTCGAGCACGGTCACGACATCGACTTCGGCCCCGGCCAGCACGGGATCGGCGAGCAGAACTACCTCTACTTCCGCGACCCGGGCGGCCTGCGCTACGAGCTCAACTCGGGCGGCTACCGCAACTACGTGCCCGACTGGGAGCCGTCGTGCTGGCGGATCGAGGATGGCCCGAACAACACGTACCGCACCGAGATCGAGATGCCGGCCGTGCACATGGTGTCGATCCCGCCGGGCGTGCGGGGCCGCTCCGCGGTGCAGCAGGACTACACGACGAACCCGGTCGCCCGCGCCTAGCGCGCGCGCTTTGCGGGCTTCCGCTTCGGCCGCCGCGAATCAGGCGCGAGCAGGTAGTCGGCGGCGGCCTCGCCGAGCTCTCGGACCAGGTCGTCGTCGCTCAGCGGCCGGTCGGACTCGAAGCGGTCACCATGCGTGACGCGCCGCACGAGGGTGTTGTAGACGAGCCGGAAGGCCACGTCGATCGCGAGCTCCGGATCCGGGTGCGTGAACTCGTCCTTGTGCCCGAGCAGCGCCTCCTCGAACGCCCTCGCGAGGTCCTGAGAGCGCTCCGAGCCGCGCTGCCAGATCACCGGGTCGTGGTGGGCGCGGAACATGAACACGCGCAGGATGTCCGCGTGTTCGAGGGTCATGCGCGCCATCAGGTCGACGAGCGCTATGACGAGCTCTCGGCCCTTCAGATCGTCGAGCTGCGCCGTCTCGCGCAGGCGGTCGTTGGAGGCGGCCAGGCGTGCGAACTCGCGGTCGTAGATGGCGAGGATGAGCGCCTCCTTGCTGGGCGCGCGAGCGTAGATCGAGCCGATGGACACGCCCGAGCGGCGGCTCACCTCCTGGAGCGTGAAGCCCTCGTAGCCCACCTCGAGGAGCAGCTCGGTGCCAGCCGTGAGAACGCGTTCGAGCGACTCTTGGCTGCGGCGCTGGAGCGGTGGCCGGATGGCCTGTTCCAGGGCGGCGACCGGCTCGCTGGAGGTTGCTGCTCGCTTGGCCATCAAATTGAATTAGAACACATCTTCGAAATTCGGCCCAGGGGATCGACGAATCCTAAAGCTCGTCTTGACAGGACTTCCGACGCACTATTAGAATCCTACTTCGCGTTCGTGTAGTGGCGAATCGGTCTTCTGGTTCGAATGACCACTCGCCCGGCTCGGACCGACCTGAGGAGGAAGAAGTCCTGTTGCTTCAGCCTGCGGCGGACCAGTCCGCCGAGACCGATCGGACATCCGCGCCCGACCCGCAGGTCGCCCTCCGGGTGACCGATGCCGCCAAGGCGTTCGGCGCCACCCAGGCGCTCAGTTCGGCGTCGATTGAGGTGCGCGCCGGCGAGATCCACGCTGTCGTCGGGGAGAACGGCTCGGGTAAGAGCACGCTGGTCAAGCTGCTGGCGGGTGTCCATCGCCCGGATCGCGGCCGCATCGCGATCGCCGGCGTCCCGGTCGACCAGCTGGCAAGCCCCAAGGAATCCCTGCGGGCCGGCATCGCGACGGTGTTCCAGGAGGTGCTGGTGGTGGAGCCGCGCTCGGTGCTCGAGAACGTCTGGATCGGCACGGATGGGCTGTTCCGGGACAGGCTCTCCGCTGCCGCGAAGCGTGAACGCGCGGGCGCCATCCTCGGTGAGCTGCTCGCCAAGCCGCCACCGCTCGATCTACCGGCCGAGGCGCTGTCCCTGTCGGACCGCCAGGCCTGCTGCATCGCCCGCGCGCTCGTCCGAGTACCCCGCATCCTGATCCTCGACGAGGCAACCTCGGCGCTCGATGTCGCCACGCGCGACCGGCTGTTCGCGATCCTGCGCCGCCTCGCGGGCGAGGGCGTGGGCGTGATCTTCATCTCGCACCGGATGGACGAGATCGCCGAGGTGGGCGACCGCTGCACCGTGATGCGCTCGGGCGAGACCGTGGCCACGCTCGAGCGCGGCGACGCCGGCAGCGAGCAGCTCGTGCGACTGATGACGGGCGACGAGCACCTCGCGCCCGCCGCCGCGCGCGAGCAGGTCGCGAGGCGCGAACCCGGGCAGACCCTCTTCAGCCACGGCGGCCTCGACGTCGGGTCGGGCGAGCTGATCGGCCTCGCCGGGCTCGAGGGACACGGCCAGGACGAGTTCCTGAGGGAGCTCTGGCGCGCGGGCGCAGCCGCCGGGCTGCGGGCCGCCTACGTCCCGCGCGAGCGCCGTGCGGAGGGGCTGTTCGAGTCGAAGTCGGTGCGCGAGAACTTCGGGTTGCCGACGTTCAGGCAGGACGTACGCCACGGCTTGCTGTCACACGCGCGCACGCGCGCGCGCCTCGCCGGCTACGCCGAGCGGCTGCGGATCCGGATGCACGACCCCGAGGACGGGATCACCACCCTCTCGGGCGGCAACCAGCAGAAGATCGTGATGGCACGCTGGCTCGCCACCGACCCCGAGCTGCTGCTGCTGAACGACCCCACCCGCGGCGTCGACCTCGGCGCCAAGCGCGACCTCTACGGGCTGCTCGCCGAGCTCACCGCCCACGGCGTCGCCATCGTGATGCTCTCCTCGGAGCTCGACGAACACGTCGAACTGATGGACCGCGTCGAGGTCTTCCGCGAGCACGCCCTCTTCTGCGAGCTAGACCGGACGCGGCTGAGCCGCCAGGCGCTCGTGTCGGCCTTCTTCGGGGAGCGCCCGGATGCGTGAGCTCGTGCGCAGCAAGGCGTTCGGCTTCGCGCTGCTGCTGTCGCTCGCGCTGCTCGCGGCCAACGTCATCGCCGAGCCGAGCTTCGGCAAACCGTCGAACTGGCCGCAGGAGCTCGCCTCGTTCGCGCCGCTCGCGATCCTCGCGATGGCGTCCACGCCGTCGATCCTCTCGGGCGGCGGCGGCCTGGACCTCTCGGTCGGGCCGCTGGTGATCTTCTGCAACGTCCTGCTCGTCCACAAGTTCTTCCCGCACGGACTCGACTCCGGCTGGACAGCGGTGCCGCTGCTGCTGTTGATCGGGGCGGCGGTGGGGGCGATCAACGGAGTGCTCGTCACGGTGCTCCGCTACCAGCCGGTGATCGCGACGCTGTGCACGTTCTTCATCCTCATCGGGGTCGACCTCAAGATCGGCTCCTCGCCGCGGCCGACGCCGGCGCACAACTGGACCACCGGCCTGGGCGACAAGGTGTGGTTCTTCCCCGGCGCGCTGATCACGCTGCTCGTGCCGGCGGCGATCTGGCTCCTGTTGAGCCGCACCTCCTACCACCGCCAGCTCTACGCGGTCGGCGGCAACGACGCCACGGCGTTCTCGGCCGGGGTGGATGTCACGGCCACGCGCATCGTCGCCTACACGCTTGGCGGCGTGTTCGCAGCGATCGGCGGCATCGCGCTCACCGCACTGGTGCAGTCGAGCCAGGCCGCCAGCGCGGGTCAGTACACGCTGATCGCGCTGGCCGGCGTCGCGCTCGGCGGCACCGTGATCGGCGGCGGACGCGGCGGGCTGCTCGGCTCCGCGCTCGGCGCGTTCGCGATCTACCTGATGCAGACGCTGCTGTCGGCCGTCAACGTGCCGGCCACCTGGAACAACGTCGTCTACGGCGGGATGCTCGTGGCCGGGGTGATCGTGGGCGCGCGCGTGATGATGCTGCGCCCGACGGCGAGGGAAGTGACCGCGTGAGCGCCGTCGCGGCAACGGTCGGGCGGCTCCAGCGCCGGGCACCGGTGCTCCAGGTGGTCGCGCTCGCCGCGCTCTTCGCCTACGGGATGGGCACGATCACCGGCTTCGCCACCACCACGAGCCTGCGCTCGATGCTCGTGCTCGCGGCGCTGCTCGGGCTGGCGGCGCTGGGGCAGACGATCGTGATGATCGTCGGCGGCCTCGACCTGTCGATCCCGGGCTTCATCGTGGCGGGCGCGATCCTGGTCAGCGAGCTGTGTGGGTCGCATGGCTGGTCGTTCGGTCCCGCGCTCCTCCTGATCGTCGTGCTGGCCACGGCGATGGGCGCGGCCACCGGCTGGATCTGCCACCGCTTCCGGATTCAGCCCCTGATCGTCACGCTCGGCACCGGCGCGCTCGCGTCGGGCGCCTGCCTGGCCTGGACGGGCGGCAAGCTCACCGGCTCGGCGCCCGGGTTCCTGTCGAAGGTGTCCGCTGCCAACGGCAACACCTTCGGCCTCGGCATCAGCCCGGTGGTGGTGATCTGGGCCGTCGTGGCGGTGGTGGTCGGCGTCGTACTCCACCGCACCGTCGCCGGCCGCCGCCTCTACGCGACCGGCGCCAACCCGCGCGCCGCCCAGCTCGCCGAGGTCAACACCAGTCGTGTGTGGACGACGGTGTTCGCCGCGAGCGCCCTCTGCTCGGCGCTCGTCGGGATCCTGCTCGCGGGCTTCGCCGGCGCCGACCAGACGCTGGGCGACCCGTTCCTGTTCCAGGGGCTCACCGCGGTCATCGTCGGCGGGACCACGATCACCGGCTCGCGCGGGGACTACACCCACACGGTCCTCGGCGCGCTCATCCTCACCGAGCTCACCACCATCCTGGTCGGCCGCGGCTACGACACCGCCGACCAGCAGATCATCTTCGGCGTGTTGATCCTCATCGTCGTCGCGGGCTACGGCCGTGACCGCAGACTCCGGGACCGGATCTGATGAGGCGGCGCCCGTTGGCCCGAACAACCCGTGCGCACGCGCACACGACCTCACTGGAGGAGATCACGTGAGAGGGAACAAACGCCGCAGCGTCGTGCTGCTGCTCTGCGCGCTCTGCGCGCTGTTGACCGTCGGCTTCGTGAGTAGCGCCGCCGCTGCCAAGAAGTCGCACAAGGTGGTCATGAAGGTCACGAAGGCGTGTCCTCAGAAGGGCACCAAGATCTGCGCGACCTATGGCGGCTCGCCGTTCGGCACGTGCAAGATGACTGGCACGCTGACCATTCCGACGAGCACCCAGACCTGGAAGTGCAAGCGCGGAAACATCAAGGTCACCGCCGTCGGCACCACCGGCGCCGCGAACAACGCGGCCGGCACCTGGAAGATGAAGGGCGGCACCGGCAAGTACAAGCACATCTCGGGGAGCGGGAAATTCCATGGCCTGCTCTCCACAGGGGTCTTCACCTACAGGGGAACGGTGAAGTACTAGCCCCTCGACGAGTCGATGCGCGGGGCCGGGCGTTCGCGTCCGGCCCGGCGCGTCGCCGAGCCCAGAGCGAGGTACCGGATGACTTCGAAGCGCACGACAGCAGTCCGACTCGCGGCCGCGGCCGCGCTCGCCGCCACGGCGCTCGCCGTCGCTGGCTGCGCCGGCACCAAGAGCGCGAGCTCGACGAGCAGCAGCTCGAGCGGAGCGAAGATCCCGGCCTTCGCGCAGAACTTCAAGCCGCCGGCGACGGGCTGCGGCAGCTTCTCCTCGAAGGCGCCGGCCGACCCGGACGCGGTGATCGCCGGCCTCGACGCCGCGCACAAGACGGCGCTCGGCGGCTATGCGGACTTTCCGCAGTCCACCGTCAGGGTGCTGAAGAGCGCCTGGGCGAACTGGAAGCCCACGCACCCCGGCCCGTACACGATCGCGATCTCGTGGAACCAGCTCGTGAGCGACTTCCAGGTCCAGGCCGTGAACGCGATGAAGAAGTACTTCGGCCAGGACAAGAACGTCGGCAAGCTGATCGTCAAGACGACGGGCAGCACCGTCGACGTGGGCCAGCAGCTTCAGCAGTACTCCCAGCTTGTCCAGTCGAAGCCTGACCTGATCATCCTCGAGACGCCGTCGCAGGACTCTTTCGACGGCCCGGTCCAGCGCGCGAAGGCCGCCGGGATTCCCACGATCACGCTGCTCAGCCCGGTGCCCGTCGACGGCGCCGTGAACGTGGACGGCAACAACTACCTCGACGCCGCGACGACGATGTCGTATGTGTCGAAGGTGGTGGGTGGCAAGGGCAACGTCGTGGAGGTGCGCGCGCTTGCGGGCGCCGCCGTGGACAGCCAGACCAACGAGGGCTGGGACGCGGTGGTGCGCGGCTGCCCCGGCATGAAGGTGGGCGGCGAGATCTTCGGCGGGTTCTCCGAGAGCCTCGCCAAGTCGGAGACGCTCAAGTACCTCGCCACCCACCCCCAGAAGGTGGACGTCCTGACGACCCTGGCCGGCGAGAGCGTCGGCAGCGTCCAGGCGTTCAAGCAGACCGGCCGGCCGATCCCGCCGCTGGCCGAGGTGGGAATGGACAAGGGCTTCCTCGGCTACTGGCGCCAGAACCAGGCGAACTATCACGCGTCGTCCACGAGCCTGCCCCCGGTTGGCGCCGCGCGGGCGCTGCACGAGGTGGCGATGCGGATGCTCGCCGGGCAGGGGGTGAAGCTCAACACCCTGGTCGCCGAGAACCCGGTGATCACCGACGCCAACCTCGCCGACTGGAGCGATCCGAGCTGGACGCTCGCCACGCCCGGCACGGTGCCCGGCGATCCGCAGAGCTTCATGCCGTCGAAGTTCCTCGACGACTACTTCAACAATCCGGCCCCCATCGGATAGGAGAAAAGCTGATGACACCCGCCTCGTCTCCGACCGCCGCGCGCACGATCCCGCGCGCCGAGCACGTCGGCAGCCTGCTGCGACCCAAGCGCCTGCTCGACGCGATCTCCGAGGTCTCGTCGTTCTCGACCGACGACGCGCGGCCTACCGACGCGAGCCTCGCGTTCGCCGTCGCCGACCACGAGGCGCTGCGCGAGATCGAGGACGAGTGCATCCGCGAGGCCGTGGCCAGGCAGGAGGCGGCGGGGCTCGACTGCGTGACGGACGGCGAGTTCCGGCGCGTCTTCTTCATGGGCTCATTCGACCAGGCGGTCAGCGGCTTTTCGCCCAACCCGGACGAGAAGGTCGTGTTCCGCAACGACAAGGGCGACGTGCTCGAGGTGGAGGGCCGGCCGATCGTCAGCGAGCGGCTCGAGAAGATCGCGAGCCCCGGCGCTATCGAGGCGGAGTTCCTCGCCGGCGTGACCGAGCGGCCCGTGAAGGTCACCTTCCCGGCCGCCTCGTCGATCGCGATTCCGAGCATGTTCCGCCCGGGCATCACGGACAAGCACTACTCGAGCTTCGAAGAGCTCGCCGGGCACGTGCTCCAGATCCTCCGCGAGCTGATCGACGACGCCATCGCGGCCGGCGCAACCTACGTCCAGCTTGACTACCCCGCCTATCCCCTGATCGCGGATCCGAACTTCAGCGCCCAGCTCGAGGCGATGGGCATGAATCCGCAGACGGTCCTCCAGGGCGCCGTGATGGCCGACACGATGATCGTGCAGGGCCTGCCCGACCACGTCCGTACGGCCATCCACCTCTGCCGCGGCAATCTGCGCGGGATGTACATGGTCAGCGGCTCGCTCGACCCGGTGGCCGAGGCCTTCTTCTCGCTGCCCTACGACTCGTTCCTCGTCGAGTGGGACGACACCTCGCGCATGGGGGACTACTCGGCGCTCCGGCACGTGCCGAAGGGGCCGGTGGTCGGCATGGGGATCGTGTCGACCAAGGACCCCGAGCTCGAGTCGGAGGACGTGCTGCTCCAGCACCTCGAGGAGGCTGGCCGCTTTCTCGACACCGAGCAGCTCGCGCTCTGCCCGCAGTGCGGCTTCGCGTCCGAGGCCGGCGGCAACGACGTTGACGAGGACACCCAGTGGCGCAAGCTCGAGCTGGTGGCCACCGTGGCGGACCGGGTCTGGGGCCGCTGAAGCGGGCGCTCATAGTCGGCGGCGGCCCCGCCGGGCTCACGGCGGCGGTCGCGCTGGCGAGGCAGGGCGTCCAGTCCGAGATCGTCGAGATCGATACCGACTGGCGGCCGGCCGGCGTGGGCATCGGACTGCAGAGCCCGCCGCTGCGTGCGCTCAAGGCGCTCGATCTGTTCGACCCGCTCGTCGAGGTGGGCTGGCCGCACGACAGCCTCGACATGCTGCGAGCGGACGGCGCCGAGATCGGGCTCCTCCCGCAGGTGAACGTGAACGATCCGGGCGACCCTCCGTTCATCACGATGTCGCGCATCGCGCTACACGAGGTGCTCGCACAGCGGGTGCGCGAGCTCGGTGTGAGTGTGAGGCTCGGCGTGACCGTCGAGCAGCTCGCGGAGACCGAGCAGGGTGTAGCGGCCCGGCTTAGCGACGGCAGCGATGGCGTCTTCGATCTCGTGCTGGGCGCCGACGGCATGCACTCCAAGGTGCGCGGGATGGTGCTGCCGGGCGCGCCGCGGCCGCAGTACGCGGGGCAGGTCATCTGGCGCGTGGGCGTGCGCCGGCCGGACGGCCTCGATCGCTACCAGATCATGATCGCCGGACCGACGCGCATCGGTCTCGTCCCGATCGGCGACGAGCTGCTCTACATGTGGATGCTCGACTCGACGCTGCCGCCGGAGCGTCCTTCGCCCGAGCGCCTGCTCGAGCTCTTCCAGGAGCGCATTTCCGCGTACGCCGGCTTTGCGCCGGAGGTGGCGTCGCAGATCAGCGCGCCGGAGCAGGTCGACTTTCGCGCGCTCCACTGGCTGCTCGTGCCGCCGCCCTGGCACGCCGGCCGGGTGCTCGTGATCGGAGACGCGGCGCATACCACCACACCGCACCTCGCGTTCGGCGTCGGACTCGCGATCGAGGATGCGGTGGTGCTCGGCGAGCTGGTGGAGCAGGGCTGCGCGGCGGCGGAGTTGGGATCCCGGCTGGCGGAGCGCCGCTTCGAGCGCTGCCGGCTGGTCGTCGAAAACTCGCTTCAGCTGAGCCGCTGGGAGCAGGAGCCGGGCGCCTCGGGCGGGGATCCCAGCACGCTGATCGGCGCCACGTTCCAGGCGCTGGCCGCCCCGATCTGAGGTCGAGCGGTTTAGGCTCCTCCGCGTGGCAGCCGCCGCGGGTGCAGCGCTGGACGAGCTGATCGGCGCGATCGTCGCCGACGACCGTGCAACGGTGTCGTCGCTGCTGCTCGCTTCGCCGGGGATGGCGGTTTTGCGCGCTGAGTCAGGCGCCACGCGCGAGGCGGCAGTCGACCACTACCTGAGCGAGGTCCGGCACTACGTCTACGTTGGCGACACGCCGCTGCACCTCGCGGCTGCTGCTTACCGGCCGGCGATCATCCGCGAGCTCGTGTCTCGCGGTGCCGACGTCGGCGCCGGCAACCGCCGCGGCGCCCAGCCGCTCCACTATGCCGCCGACGGCACCCCCGGCTCCCACACCTGGAACCCCACGGCCCAGGGCGAGGCTGTGGCAGCGCTGCTTGCCGCGGGCGCCGATCCGAACGCCACCGACAAGAGCGGCGTCGCGCCGCTCCACCGGGCGGTGCGCACCCGCTGCGCCGCCGCGGTGGCCGCGCTCCTCGACGGCGGCGCCGACCCCCGTCTGCCGAACAGGCGCGGATCGACCCCGCTCCAGCTCGCCAACCGGACCACCGGGCGCGGCGGCAGCGGCTCCCCCGAGGCGAAGGCCGAGCAGGCGGAGATCAGGCGTCTGCTGGAGCTGCACGGCGCCACTTGAGCGGCTGCGCGCCCGGGATTGGGCGAACGCCGCGGCGGGATCAGCCCCAGTTCAGTTCGAACGGTCCGTCGGCCCCGAAGCCGCGCACGTTCTCGACGTCGATGATCACGGCCACGCCGTTGCGCTCCGGGTCCTGCTTCTGCTCGCCCTCGATCATGCTCGAGTAGACCTCGTCGTTCGCCGAGCTGTCGACCCGCGCGCGGCCGCGGAAGCTGAGATACCTGGGGCCAGGTCCGTCGGGCCCGTAATACACGAGCGACACCTGCGGCCGCTCGGCGATCGCCTTGGCGAAGCCGTCGTCAGCCTTGCGCGCCCAGATCGCCAGCTGCTGCGGCCCGTGCACCTGGGTGCTCCCGCGGAACGTCACGACGGGGTAGCCGTCGTCGTCGATGTAGCCGAGCGCGAGCGTGCGCCCTCGTGTGGCGGCGCCGTTTACGGCAGTTGCGATGTCGCCGGTGAGATCGAGCGTGTCTGGCAAGGTGGGCTCCCAGGTTCGAGGGTCGCGAGCGACCCACGCCATTACTTACTACTCGTAAGCTATCGAAGAGTCGTCCTTGAGCGCCGGGACGCCGGGACGCCGGGGCATTAGGCTGGACCCGACATGACTCGCATCGTGGCTCGCTGCCTCGTGATCGCCGCGAGCGCGGCCGGCGTGGCCGCCGCGACGTCGGGGGCGGACGCGCAGGCGCCGGCACCGTGCGCAGCGGGCACGGCGAGCGCGGTGAGCCTGCAAGCGGAGGACTTCGAGGCCCGCCCGAACGGCGCGCTCACCGCCACCCACACGATCAACCTCGAGCTCTCGCTCGACGAGACGGTCGTGGACGAGGACTCGATCCAGTGGTCGGGACCGCCGGGCGCGACGCTGC
>DASXNY010000200.1:0-7610 GCA_036494715.1 Thermoleophilaceae bacterium | reverse complement strand
GTTCATCAATTGCCGTTGCGTCGGGTCGTCGGCCAAACTACATCCTGACTGAGACGCCTGCCGGTGCCCTCCCGACCGTATGCGATGCTCGCTCCGGAGTTGCACTGATGGAGCAGAACGAACGCGCCCCCTTCGTCAAGGCTCTCGGCCGAGCGCGCATGTCGGCGTATCCCCCCGGCGAGTTCGTCGAGCAGGAGAGCTTCATGAGCGCCAGCCAGATCCGAGCACTGGCGGGCGGAGCTGACATTGCCCCCGGCGTGTCCGTGCTGGATCTCTGCTGCGGAATCGCCGGGCCCGGACGGTTCATCACCCGGGAGCTCGGCTGCACCTATCTCGGAGTAGATCTCAGCTCAAGCGCCGTCGAGATCGCACGCGAGCGAGCCGGCGACCTTCCCTGTCGCTTCGAGGTCGCGCAGATCCCGCCGATCCCGCCCGGCCCCTTCGACGTAGTGCTTCTCCTCGAGACCATGCTCGCCTTTCGTGAGAAGCAAGCACTGCTCGAGGAGATTTCCGGAGCGCTCGCCACGGGCGGGCGGTTCGCCTTCACCATGGAAGAGGGACCGCCGCTGACGGAGTCGGAACGACAGAGCATGCCCGACGCCGGCACCGTCTGGCTCACCCCGCTTGACGAGATGCTGGCGTGCCTGGAGCGCGTAGGCCTCGTCGTTCGCCGGCAGGACGACTGCACCAGCTCCCACCGAGCGGTGGCGGATTCCTTGATCGATGCGTTCGCCGCGAACGCAACGAATATCGCCGCGCAGATCGGAGATCGGGCGCTTGATGAGCTACTCGCCGCCCACCGGCTCTGGAGCGACTGGCTGCTGAAAGGACGCGTGCGCAAGTTCGCTTTCGTCGCGGAGAAGGCCTGACGACGACCAGCAACGTGACCGCCACGAACGCTCGCGCAGTGCCGCGCCAGGGAAGGATCGGTAAGGTGCGGGCGTCATTTCTTGGCATGGAGCCTAAGCAGGCCGCCGTGTCTACGGCCCACGGCGAGTCCAGTCATGCTCAGGCATTCGGCGCGCCATCGTGGTGGGGAGCCGGAGGCCCGGTAATCGGACTGTTTGCTCAGCTACTCCTGATCGCTGTACTTGGGCAGACCAT
Organism: Thermoleophilaceae bacterium; assembly: GCA_036494715.1. Lineage (GTDB taxonomy): Bacteria > Actinomycetota > Thermoleophilia > Solirubrobacterales > Thermoleophilaceae > JAICJR01. The sequence continues at coordinate 6,506 of DASXNY010000200.1, read as the reverse complement.
CGGGCTGAACAGCGCCGCCTGGGTCGTCGGGGTCACCTGCGCGGTCGGCATGAGCGCGGGCCTGGCACTCGGCCTCTCGCACTTCGGCTCCGAGCGGCTGGCGCCGGCCGATTGGATCACCCTTACGCGCGGAACGCTCGCGGTCGCCGTGGCGGCGCTGGTGGCGGATTCGTTCGGCCAATCCGTGCCGCTCAAGCTCCTCGTGTCGCTCGCGGCAGTCGCGCTTGGGTTGGACGCCGTCGACGGATGGGTGGCGCGACGCACGGCGACCGGGACGCTCGGCGCTCATTTCGACGCGGAGGTGGACGCGTTCCTGATCCTTGTGCTCAGCGTGTATGTGTCCCGCACACTTGGTGCGTGGGTGCTCGCGATCGGCGCGGCGCGCTACGGGTTCCTGGTCGCCGGGTGGGCGCTGCCTTGGATGCGCGCGACGCTCCCGCCGCGCTACTGGCGCAAGTTCGTCGCGGCGACTCAGGGGATCGTCCTGACGGCCGCGGCCGCGGACGCCTTCCCGCCCGCCGTGACCCGGGCGGCGGTCCTCGGCGCGCTAATCCTGCTCGCCGAGTCGTTCGGTCACGACGTGTGGTGGTTGCGGAGCAACCGCAACGCCACGGACAGACGAGCTCCCGTGGGCACGGATCACACTCCGGGCACGCCCGCCGGGCCCAGGCGCGGACGGCTGCGAACCGGCGCTGCCGCAGCCCTCACCATCCTCGCCCTTCTACTCGTATGGGGCGCGCTCGTCGCCCCTGACCAGCCGGTTCTGTTCAAGCCGAGCGCGTTCGTGCGACTCCCGCTCGAGGGTCTGGTCGTCCTATCCCTCGTCGTTCTTCTGCCTCCGCGCGCGAGACGCGTTCTGGTGTTGGTTGTCGGGCCGCTGCTCGCTCTGGTGGTCCTCCTGAAGATGCTCGACCTGGGGTTCTTCGCGGCCTTCAACCGGCCGTTCGACCCCTATCAGGACGTGAGCTACGCCGGGACCGGGGCCGAGACGCTTCGGGCCTCGATCGGTCACGCGCAGGGGAACCTGGTCATCGCTTTCGTCGTGGCGCTCGTCGTCGCTCTGTTCGTTCTCATGACCCTCGCGGTGCGGCGACTGAGCCGGATCGCGGCCGGCAACCGCCGCTGGTCGATCCGGGCGGTTGCCGGGCTCGGCGCTGCCTGGCTGCTCCTTTGGCTGCTCGGCGCGAGCTTCATCTCCCACACGCCGATCGCCTCCACCAGCGCCGCGAGCCTGGCCGCGGACGAGGTAAATGCGTTCCGGGCCGGCATCCGCGACCACGCGGTCTTCGCCAAGGAGGTCAGCCATGACCCGCTTCGCGAAACTCCCGCCAACCAGCTGCTCACCCGCCTGCGAGGCAAGGACGTGCTGCTCGCGTTCGTCGAGAGCTACGGCAAGGTGGCGGTCCAGGACTCGTCTTTCTCGCCGCAGATCGACGCCGTGCTCAACAGCGGGACCACCAAGCTCCAGGCCGCGGGCTTCTCCGCCCGGAGCGGCTGGCTCACCTCGCCGACCTTCGGCGGCATCAGCTGGCTGGCGCACTCCACCATGCAGTCGGGCGTCTGGGCGAACAGCCGCCGCCGCTACGGCCAGCTCCTCACGACCAATCGCTTCACACTTAGCGACGCGTTCAAGCGGGCCGGGTGGCGCACCGTCAGTGACTCGCCGTCGAACGACCGTGCCTGGTCTCCGGGGAAGACCTTCTACCACTACGACAAGCTCTACGACCGGCGGAACGTCGGCTACGAGGGACCGACTTTCGCCTACGCGTCGATGCCCGACCAGTACGTGCTCGGAGCCTTGCAGCGACTCGAGCTGTCTAAGGCCCATCGGCGTCCCGTGTTCGCCGAGATCGACCTGGTGTCGAGTCACACGCCGTGGACGCGCATCCCCCGGATGATTCCCTGGAGCCAGCTCGGCAACGGCTCGATCTTCAACAAGATTCCCGTGGCTCACACGAGCAAGTCCTCGCTCTCCGTGAACGCGGCGTGGGCGTGGCTCGGCGGAAGCGGCGCGGGGCGCATACGCGCGGCCTACGGCCAGTCTATCCAGTACACGCTGAACAGCATGATCTCGTTCGTGCAGCACTACCGGGATCCCAATCTCGTGCTCATCATGCTGGGCGACCATCAGCCCTGGTCGATCGTCAGCGGGCAGGGCGCGAGCCACGACGTGCCCATCTCGGTCATCGCGCACGACCCGAAGGTGCTGAGCCGGATCTCCGGCTGGGGTTGGAACAACGGCCTGCAGCCTTCGCCGCGAGCGCCGGTCTGGCCGATGAGCGCCTTCCGCGACCGCTTCCTCAGCGCGTTCGACTCTTCACCATGACCCGCACGATGCTGAGATGGGGCCGCTGGGTGGGATCCGCCGCGATCTTCGCCGTCCTGATCTGGCGGCTTGGCACGAGCCCCTTTCTCGACGGCCTCCGAACGATCGACGCCCGAGCGCTCGTGGCGGCGGTGCTCCTGATCGTGCTCACCACGGTGTGCTCCGCCTGGCGGTGGAAGCTCGTGGCCGGCGGGCTCGGGATCGACCTGCCGCTGCCGGCCGCGGTCGCCGCGTACTACCGGTCGATGTTCCTCAACGTCACGCTGCCCGGCGGCGTCCTGGGCGACGTCCACCGCGGGGTCAGCCACGGTCGCGACGTCAGCGACGTCGGCCGCGCCCTGCGGGCCGTCGCGTGGGAGCGCTTCGCCGGGCAGATCATGCAGCTGGTCCTGACCGTGGTCGTTCTGCTCGTGTTGCCGTCGCCGGTGCACTCATTCATGCCGCTGGCGGCGATCGCGCTGGTCGCGGCGGCGTGCTGCGTCGTGCTCGCGGCGCGCCGCCGCCCCGGCGCCGGCCGCTCCGCGTGGGCGAGGCTCAGGAGCGCAGTGGCCGGCGACATCCGGGAAGTGGTGCTCGCCCGGAGAGCGTGGCTCGGCATTGCGCTGGCATCCGCCCTGTCGCTCTCCGGCCACGCGGTCACGTTCCTGATCGCCGCGCAGACCGCCGGCGTCACCGCGCCGGCGTCCCACGTGCTCCCGCTCGCGCTGCTCGTGATGCTGATCATGGCGGTGCCGAGCGTCGGTGGCTGGGGTCCGCGCGAGGGCGGGACCGCATGGGCGTTCGGCGCGGTCGGCCTCGGGGCAAGCCGAGGGGTCACCACCGCCGTGGTCTACGGGGTGATGGTGCTCGTCGCCACCCTTCCAGGTGCGGGCGTTTTAGTGGTTTCATGGGTCCGACGTATCCGTGCTGCGGCACGGCTCCAGCCGCGGATCGGGGAGAAGGCTGAGCATGCTTGACCGCCCCTACACGCTGCTGAGCTGCGCCCTTTCGCTCGACGGCTATCTCGGCAGCGCGACGCCTCGCCGCCTCGAGCTGTCCAACGACGCGGACTTCGACCGGGTGGACGCAGTGCGCGCCTCCTGCGACGCGATCCTCGTGGGCGCCGCCACGGTGCGGCAGGACAACCCGCGCCTACTCGTTCGGTCGAAGGCGCGCCGCGACGAGCGGATTGCGCGGGGGCTGGCGCCCACGCCGATCAAGGTCACCGTCACGGAGCGCGCGGAGCTGGACGCGTGCGCGGACTTCTTCGCCAGCGGCGACACGGAGAAGCTCGTCTACTGCACGAGCTCCCGGGTGGCCGACGCCCGCTCGCGCCTCGGGCCGGTCGCGACCGTCGTCGACGGCGGGCAGCCGGTGAAGATGCGCAGGGTCAGCGAGGACCTCGGTGATCGCGGCGTGGAGCTGTTGATGGTCGAGGGCGGCGGCAAGGTGCACACCCAGTTCCTGACCGGCAACCTCGCCGACGAGCTCCAGCTGGTAGTCGCTCCCTTCTTCGTCGGCGACTCGCGCGCGCCGCGGTTCGTGCGCGACGGGCGCTTCCCATGGAATCCGGAGCGGCGCGCGCGGCTCGCGGAGGTGCGCCAGATCGCCGATGTGGTGCTGCTGCGCTACGCGCTCTCGCCGCGGTTCCGAGACGACTGACCCGGGAAAACGATGCCGTCACTGCCCACAGGGACCATTCGCACACAGCTGTCCGTGCCTCTGCGGTTCACCGACGGGTACACCACGATGGCGCGAGTGTTCAGCTTCGACGGGCTCGTCGACGGCCGGGAGCACGTCGCCTTCGGGCTGGGCGATCGTGCCGCCGCGCTCACGTCCGGGCGAGCGACGCGAGCGCCTCTCGTCCGGCCTCACAGCGAGTGCCTCACCGGGGACGTGTTCGGCAGTGAACGCTGCGACTGCGGGCCGCAGCTTCGGGAGGCGGTCGAGCGCATCGCCGAGTCCGGCGGCTTCCTGCTGTACCTACGCCAGGAGGGACGCGGCATCGGCCTGTACGCCAAGCTCGACGCCTACGCGCTGCAGGACGGGGGGCTGGACACCTATGAGGCTAACCTCGCCCTCGGCCACCGAGAGGACGAGCGCAGCTACCTGGTGGCCGCGCAGATGCTGCGTGCGCTCCGGGTGCCGCGGATCGCCCTGCTCAGCAACAACCCGGACAAGGCAGAGCAGCTTCGCCGGTTCGGGATCGCCGTGACCGCCCAGGTGCCGACGGGCGTGCACCTCTCCACCGCCAACGCCCGCTACCTGGCGACGAAGGCCGGAAGCGGCGCGCACACACTCGACGTGCCGCTGTCAGCCGCCTGAGCGGGGCAGCGCCAGCAGGTCGGCGTGGTCGACGGTGACGGCCAGCTCCCCGGCTGTCGCCTGCGCCAGTCGACGGCGTACGTAGGCGTCGGTCTCGGCGGCCAACTCCGCCTGTTGCTCGCACGCGGCGCGAACCCAGCCGGTGAACCACGACACCGCCAGACCGGCGTGCGAGGGGCCTAGTCGCCAGGGGCTGGGGTGGATGAGGACCTCGGCGCCGAGCTGTTTGAAGCGGTCGGTGGTCACCCTCACGGCGTCGGGGCCGAGCAGGCGGCCGCGCTCCGTCGTGCGGCGTTGATGGGCATTGAACGCGTCCGCGACGCGGCGGTCCAGCGGATCCGCCGGGGTCAGCTCCACGCGACCGACGACGGACAGGGTCAGCAGTGTCGGGCACCCTGCGCCGGCGCAAGCTGTCACAAGCCCGGCCAACTCTTCCTCGGTCAGCATGTCGAGCAGAGCGGAGGCGGTGATGAGCGTTGCGTCGGTGAGCTCATCCGGCTGGAGCCGGGTGATGTCAGACAGCTTCGCCTCGACGGTGACCTCGGGTCCTGGGAGATTGGCAACGGCCACGTCCAGCAGGTCCGCATCCCAGTCGTGGAGGACCCAGTGCTCGTGGCCCGGCAGCCGCGGCGCGAGCCAGCGGCCCATCGCTCCCGTGCCGCAGCCGAGGTCGTGGATCACCAGGCCGCCGGCCGGGAGGTGCGGCTTCAGCCTTTCGACGAGGTCGGTCGCGCGGGCCGCGGCGTCGGCAGGCTCGCGGAGGGCGAGCCATGACGAGCTGACCCGGGTCACAGGACACCTGCGACCACGGACGCGGTGGTCGACCACCCGGCCAGCGATTCACGCCGCTCGCGTGCCGCTTGGCGCAAACGTTCTCTCAACTCTGCGTCGGCGAGCCATTGACGGAGCGCGTCGGCGAGCGCCGCGGCGTCGTCCGGTTGAACGAGCAGGCCCGGCCTGATCCCGTCCGCGCCGTGGCCGAGCGCGTCGGCCACTCCACCGACGTCCGTCGCGATGACCGGCAGTCCGCGCGCCAGAGCCTCGGTTACGACCATCCCGTAGGTCTCGGTGCGCGACGCCAGCACCAACAGGTCTGCTCCGGCGTAGCTGCGGTCGAGGTCGGCCCCCGTTCGCGGTCCCGCGAAGCGCACGCGGTCGCCGAGCAAACGGCGGCGCAGAGCGTCCACGAACGCGTGGTCGCGGTCCAGCCTGCCCACGCACTCGCAGCGCCAGGGCAGCTCGGCCATCGTCGCCAGTGCGGCGAGCAGCACGTCATGGCCCTTGATGGGAGTCACCGCCGCCACGCAGAGGAGCGCCTCGCCCGCCGGGGTCCCGGCAGTGAGCTCGGCGGATTCGACTCCGGGTTCTGCGACGTGCACCCGGTCGGGCCGCAGCGAGTGCAGCTCCATCAACCGGCGCCGGCTCCACGCGCTCGTTGTGACGACGCCAGCGGCGGCCGCGAGCACGGCGCCTTCCCGGTCGTCCCCCAGAGGCATGTGCACGAGCACGATCAGTCGCAACCGGGCCGCCTGTGGCACCAGCAGATCGGGAGCCGTCGATGCGAGCAGCCCGTCGACCAGCACGACGGCGCCGTCGGGGATCCGTTCTAGGGCACGCTCGAGTGCCGCGAACGAGGCGGCATCGGGTTGGGACCAGAAGCCGGACACTTCGTGCTCGAGCACCGACCAGCCGAGGGAACCGAGACCGCGGGAGAGATTGCGGTCATAGACGTTGCCGCCGCTCGGCCGCGCCGGGTCGTCGATCCCGTCCGGCACAACGAAGTGGACGGTCGTCACAGCGGCCGCTCGTAGGCCGCCCACGCTATGTGCGACTCGTGCAGCGTCACGGCCAGCCCGTCGAGCTCGCGAGCCGTCTC
>DASXNY010000199.1:0-8452 GCA_036494715.1 Thermoleophilaceae bacterium | reverse complement strand
CCGATCGCCAAGGCCAATCGCCAGTTCGGCGACGCCAACCCAAACGTGCAGGGCGTGGTGATCGACGCGATCACCACCTCGTACCTGCGCAACCCGCCGCCGGCGCTCTTCCGCTTCATCGTGTCCCCGTTCGTGGCCTGGATCTGGATCGGCGGCGCGCTGGGGATCAGCGGGGCGCTGCTCGCGCTCTGGCCTTCGCCCGAGGCGCGGCGCCAGCGGGTCACCAGCCTCTACGCGGCCCGCCTCGGGCGCGAGCTCTCGCGCGCGTAGCCGTCTAGCGTTCAGCCCGTGGAGCTCCCGCTGGCCATCTTGACGCTTGCGCTGATCGTGGCGTTCGTGGTTCTCGGTCCGCTGCGCCGCGGATCTGAGATCGACCGCCGCGGCGACGACGCCCGGGCCGCCCTCGAGGCCGCGAAGGAGGCCAAGTACCGCGAGATCAAGGACGCCGAGCTCGACCACCAGATGGGCAAGCTCTCGGATGACGATTACCAAGTCATCGATCAGGAGCTGAGGGGCCAGGCGATCGAGATCCTGCAGCAGATCGACAAGCTGGGGGGCGGGAAGCCGCTACCCTAACCGGCGATGTATTCGGTTCTGAGCGGGCTCCAAGTCATCATCTCGGTCTTTCTGATCGTGCTGATCCTGATGCACTCGGGCAAGGACGCCGGGCTCTCCGGGGCGTTTGGCGCGGGCAGCGGCGGTGGCCCATTCGGCGGCGGCTCGCTGGTCGAGCGCAACCTCAACCGCTGGACCGTCTTCTTCGCGGTGATCTTCGTGGTCAACGTGATCGCGCTGCTGAAGATCGGCTAGCCGCGCACGCGCACATGCCGTCGCAGGCGAGCGCTCGGCGCGACCGTGCTGCCGCGCGGCAGCGCCTGGAGCACGAGCGTGTACGAGCCGGGCGGCAGGGTGCCGCCGAGACGCAGCGCCCAGCTGTACGTCTGTCCCTTGCGGTGGAGCGTCGCCGCCAGCCAGTGCGGCTGCTTGCACGAACCGCGCTTCAGCGAATGCGACCGCTTCGACCACCAGTGGCACGAGCTCGCGAACGCCCGCCCTCGCCACACCGACACGTTGACCTTCCGCACCGCGTCCGCCGAAGCGAAGCCACCGCCGAGCAGCCCACCATGCACGAGCCCAGCGCTCGCACGCGAGAGCGCGAGCGGCACGAGCCGGGCCTTGGTGGTGGGACCGCCAGCGCCGCTGGTAGCGCCGCCCCCAGCACTTCCGCCCCCAGCACTTCCGCCACCCGCCGCCCCGCCACCCGCCCCCCCGTACTCGATCTCCCGCACCGCATCGTCCTTCAGCGACACGTACACGAGGTTCCCGTCGGGCGCCGTGTCGAGGTCGACTGAGCCGGGCCAGCTCGTGGCGAACACCTGGAAGTTGGTGAGCGAGCCGCCGCTGATCGTCGCCCGTCCGATCCAGCCGCAGCCCGGCACGCCGATGTCGCCGACGTTGCCGAAGAAGAGCTGGCCGCGGTACGCCGCCGGGTACTTGTCGCCGTCGTAGACAGGCCCGCCGACGATCGTGTTGCCGTTGGGCGAGGACGGCGTGCACTGCGTGTAGTTGTGCGGGTAGTTGAACGCCGGCGCGGTGGTGGTCTTGTTCGCGTAGAGCGCCTGGCACTGCGGGAACGTCTCGTACGTGTTCATGCTGGGATCGACGAAGGGGTCCTGCACGGCGCCCTCGAAGCACGGCCAGCCGAAGTTCTCGCCGCCGCTCGCGAGGTCGATCTCCTCGAAGGCGTTCTGGCCGACGTCGCCGATCGCGAGCCCGCCGCCGGGCCGCAAGGTGAAGCGGAACGGGTTGCGTAGCCCTTCGGCATAGATCTTCGTGCAGACGTCCGCGAGCGTGTTGTCGCCCGGGCAGAACGGGTGGCCTGCGAGCCCGTTCCCGTTGCGGTCGATGTGCATGATCTTGCCGCGGTAGGTCTCGTCGTTGAAGTCGTTGAGCGCGAGCGGGTCGACATCGACGAAGTCCGAGCCGTCGCCCGAGCCGACGAAGAGCGTGCCGTCCGGCGCCGCGCGCACCGTGCCGATCGAGTGGGACAGCCCCTCGGACGGGATGCAGTTGTTCGTGTTCGACGGCGCGCCGCAGGAGCCGTCGGCGCCGCTGCCCACGGTCGCGACCTTGGTGCCGAGGATCGTGGTCTCGGTCGGGCTGTTCGTCCCGCCCACGACGGTGTTGTTCGGATTCACTGTCACCCGCGTGAGCACCGAGACCTTGCGGTTCGTGCTGTCCGGATAGTTGAGATCGCTCGACTCGTCGTAGGTGTAGAGCAGGTAGAGGAAGCCGTTCGTGGCGAAGTCGGTGTCGGTGGCGATGCCGAGCAGGCCGTGGTCGGTGCCCGGCCCGTTGTTCACGTGGTCCGAGATGTTGAGAAGCACGGCGTTCTGGGTCGCCGGGTCGCCCGGGTCGTGCACCCATATGACGCCAGCGCGGTCGGACACGAACATGCGGCCGTCGGGCGCCCAGGTGGCGTCCACGGGATCGCCGCCGCCGGGCGCGCCGAAGCCGCTCGCCAGGGTCACCTCCTGAAAGTCCGGCGGCAGCGAGATCGCGGCCCGCGCGGCCGCGGGCAGGACGGCGAGAACCGCTGCAGCAGCGACCAATAACGCGAGGCCGGGCCAGTGACGCGCGCGCACGTACCGACCGTAATCTCGGTCGGCTCGTACCGCCAGCGGTCTCTAGCCGGTGAAGCGCATCGAGCCAACGCGCAGCGCTGGGCACACAACGCCGCTCGCGAAGCGGCGGCCGTAGAACTCGCCGTCGCTCGTCAGCAGCGGGTTCGAGCTGAGTGCCTGCGTGCGCTCGAGCAGCCCGAGGCCCGAGTCCGTGAAGCGCATGTCCACCACTGGCTTTGTCACCTCGCCGTCCTCGATCAGGAAGGTGCCGTCGCGCGTGACCCCGGTCATCAGCGTCTCCTTCGGGCGCACCATGTTCACGTACCAGAGGCGCGTGATGTAGATCCCGCGCTCGATCGGGCGGCACAGCTCGGCGGCGTCGCTCGCGCCGCCGCCCGCGAGCACGAGGTTCCACGGCAGCGGACCGCTGGAGGAGCCGCCCGGGGCGGTGGCGTGCCCAGTAGAGGGAACGCCGGCGCGTGCGCCGGTGGCCGTGTCGTACACCACGTTCGTCGCCACGCCGTCCTGGATCAGCGGCAGCGGGCCCTTGGGCACGCCCTCGGCGTCGAACCCGCTCTGCAACGTGCGCGCAAAGCGCGGCGAGTCCGCCAGGTTGATCGCGGGCGCCGCCACCCTGCTGTTGAGCCGGCCGCTGAAGGCGCTTCGGTCCTCGATGTAGGCGAGCCCGTTGAAGGTGTGCCAGGCGAGCTGAGCGACCAGGTCGCCCACCGCATGCGACTCGAGCACGACCGGGTACTCGCCAGGCTCGAGCCCCACCGGCTCGCCCGGCAGCGTGGCCTTGGCGGCGGCGGACTCGGCGAGCTCGCGCGGGCGGATGCCCGAGACGGAGCGGTCCGTGTCGGTCGCGTAGCCGCTGCGGCCGCTCGGCGCGATGCAGACGACCTTCATGAACGCATCGGTTGCGCGCTGCGACGCCGCCACGCCCTCCGACGACGCGACTGCCATCTCCACGTCGCCGACAGTCCAGGTGCCGTGCGCCTCGACGCCGTTCCGCTCCGCCACCTCGAAGGCGTCGGCCAGCGCCGCGCCTCCCGTGGCGGCGTCGAGGCCGGCCGTCTCGGGGTCGAAGGTCTCGCAGTTCGGCAACGGCCGCGCGGAAGGGAAACCGGGATAGCCCGCATTGCCGGCGGTGTGCGCCATCGCCTCGGCGGCCGCCTCGGCCGCGCGCGCGCAGCGCACGAGCGACTCGTCGTCGGTGGCGTTCGTGGACGCCGTGCCGACGCGGCCCCCGCGCAGCACCGCGATCTCAACGGTCAGGTCGTCCACCGCCGTGGCCTGCGTCGGCCGGTTGCGCGCGTAGCGCAGCATCAGGGAACGCTCGGAGGCCACGCTCGCGAGCGCGCCCCCGCCGTCCGCATGTGCCGCCCGGAGCGCGCGCTCCGCCAGCTCGAGTGCGTTCACGCCACGCCCACCTGCACGTTCCGGAAACGAGCGGGCGCGGCGCCGTGCGAGACGTGCATCAACTGCCCGGGCTCGCCCTTGCCGCAGTTGAGCAGCCCCCACAGCCGCCATTCCGGCTCCGAGCAGACCGCGTCGAGCGAGCCCCAGAACTCCGGCGTCACGCCCGCGTAGCTCGGGTTGCGCAGGAGCCGGGTGCGCTGCCCGTCGCGGATCTCCCAGGCCAGCTCGGTCGCGAACTGGAACTGCAGCCGCCGGTTGTCGATCGACCACGAGCGGTTCGTCTCCATGTAGACACCTTGGTCGGTGTCGGCGATCAGGTCGTCGAGGCCGCCGGCGCTGCCCGGCTCGAGGTTGATGTTGGTCATGCGGATGATCGGCTGGCGCGCGAAGCCGTCGGCCCGCGTGCAGCCGCCAGAGCGCTCGAGCCCGATCTCCGCGGCCGCCTCGCGCGAGGAGAGGAAACCGCGCAGGACGCCGTCCTTGACCAGCGGGAAGCGGTGGCCCTCCACGCCCTCGTCGTCCCAGCCGTAGCTGCCGAGGCCCCCCGGGCACGTCGCGTCGGCGGTGATGTTCATCTGCTCGGAGCCGTAGCGGAGCGAGCCGAGATCGGTCGCCTCCACCCAGCTCGTGCCGGCGTACGAGGCCTCGCGGCCGAGCACGCGGTCGAGCTCGAGCGCGTGCCCCACCGACTCGTGCACCTGAAGCGCCACCTGCTCGCCGTCGAGGATGAGCGTGGTGTGCCCCGCCGGGCAGCGCGGCGCGGACAGCAGCGCCACGGCCTCCTCAGCGACCCGCGGCGCGTTCTCCACCAAGCCGAGTCCCGCGAAGTGCTCCCAGCCGGCCTGGGCCACGTGCTCGCGGTGCGAGCCGGGGAACGAGCGAACCTGGGCGTCGCTCTCGCTCGTGGCGGTCGCCGCGATGCCGCCGCCGCACTCGACGATGCGCTGCTGGCAGAGCGCGCCCTCGGTGGACGCGAACACCTTGTCCTGCCGGTAGGCGGTGAACACGGCCATCGTCAACGTCACCCGCGGGTCGCCGCGCATGCCCGTGTCCGCGGCCAGCAGCAGCTCGAGCTTCTCCTCGAGCGACACCTCGAAGGGATCGGTGACGAGCTCGGTGGCATACGAGCCCTGCGCGGGCTCTTCCGGCGCGAGCGGGCCGGCGCCCGGCACGAGCGGCTGCGCCTGTGCGACTGCCAGCGCGCGCTCGAGCGCCGCCTCAGCGGCCTCGTGCCCGCTGCCGCGCGCGGCGGCGAAGCCCCAGGCCCCGCCGAGGCGTACCCGCACCCCGAAGCCCTCGTCGGCATCGCGCCGCACGACGTCCACCCGGCCATTGCGCGTGGCCATCATCTCCGAGGCGGAGCTCATGTGGCGGACGTCGGCGTAATCGGCCCGCCCGGCCGCCGCATCCATCAGGTCGGCCAGGATTTGGCGCACGGCGGCGGAGCCTACTGACTCGCGCCCAATCTCTGGCCATCCGACCAGTCCCGGGTTACGATCGAACAAGCCCTCCACGGAAAGGTTTCGCTTGCCTGCGCGCCCGAACCGTCTGCGCCTACGCACGCCCGCGTGGCGTGGACTGGCTACTGCATTACTTCTCATCGTTGCCTTCGTTTTGAGGGCGACGGTCGTCAGCGACCCCGGCCCGCTGTTCCTCGTGCCGATAGTGCTCGCGGCCTTGTGGTTCGGCAGTCGCGGCGGCGTCATCACGGCCTTCGCGGCCGCGGCGCTGTACGCGGGGGCGCGGCTGATCAGTCCCGGCGACGCGCTGTCGCTCGGCGTCGGGACGGCTGTGCGGCTGGCGGCGTATGTGCTCGTCGGCTACGTGGTCGGCCGGCTGTCGGAGCAGCGGCAGGCGCTCTGGCGGATGGTGGACGAGCAGCGCCTCGAGATCGGCGAGCTGCGCGGCATCCAGCAGGCGATCGCGCCGCGCCACACCCCGCGGCGGCCCTCGCTCGAGCTGGCGAGCTGCTACGTCCCGGCGCAGCAGGGCGCGGCCGGTGACTTCTACCTCGTCACGGCCGGGCCGGGCGACGCGACGATCGTCGTCGTCGGCGACGTGGCGGGCAAGGGGGTGGACGCCGCACGAAGGGCGGCGTTCGTGCGCACAGCCTTCGCGACGTCGGCCCCGTTCACCGACGATCCCTGCCGGCTCCTCGAGCTCGCCAACACCGCGCTGCTCGAGCAGCAGGTCGAGCCGGCGATGTTCGTCACCTGCGCCTGCATCGTCTTCTCACCGTCCGATCACCGGATGACCTGGTCGCTCGCCGGCCATCCGCCGCCGCTCTGGCTCGACGACGGCATGCCCCTGAACAGCGTCACGCCCGCCTATCCACTCGGCGTCGAGCGCGAGCTCCTCTGCCACTCCCAGAGCACCGTCTTCAGTCCGGGAGCCGGCCTGATGGCGTTTACCGACGGGCTGTCCGAGGCGCGCCGCGGCGGGGGCGAGCTGTTCGGCACCGAGCGCATCACCAGCAAGCTCGCGGCGCTACGCGGTGCCTCGCCCGCGCGCGTGGTGCGCGAGGTGCGCCGCGAGGCCGAGCGCTTCGCCGGCGGCGCGCTGCCCGACGACCTCTGCATCGTCGCGCTGCGCGCGAGCTGAGGGGCGAACTTCCCGCGCCCGGTACTTAGACGGGTGTGAGCCGAAGATCCAGCCTCGCCCTCGCGCTGGTCGCCGCGGCGGTGGCGCTCGCGCTGCTCGTGTGGCCGTCCGGGCAGCAGCAGCAGTCCGCTACGCCGGCCGGTCACGGCTTCGCGGCCGTGGTCATCAGACCGGTCGACGGCGACACCCTTGTGGCGCGGGCCGGCACCCGCACGTTCTACGTGCGTCTGCTCGGGATCGACACGCCCGAGACGCATCGGCCCGGCACGCCGGTGGAGTGCGGCGGCCCGCAGGCGTCCGCCGGCATGGCCAGGCTGGCGCCGCCGGGCGCGCGCGTGCGCCTCGAGACCGACCCGACGCAGGATCGCGTCGACCGCTACGGACGTCTGCTCGCCTACGTCTGGCTGGCCGACGGCCGCCTGCTCGAGACGGCTCAGCTCGAGTCGGGCTGGGCCAACACCTACGTCTACGCCGGCCGCCCGGTCGAGCTGTTCCCGCGCCTCGTCGCAGCCTTCCGCGCGGCGCGCGCCGCGCACCGGGGCGTCTGGTCAGCGTGCGGCGGCGACTTCCACAGCGCGAGCTAGGCCACTAAGCGTCGAGGAAGATGTCCGTCTGTAGGTTCGAGCCATCGCCGTAGGTGTAGTCGGAGAGGTCCGTGATCCCCTCCTCGGCCAGCACCTCGTCGTCGATATAGAAGTTGCCGGTCGCGCTGCGCGAGTCGCGCACGAAGATGGCCTGCGCCGCGTCGGCCAGGATCTCCGGCTTGCGCGAGCGCGCCATCGCCTCGTCGCCGCCGAGCAGGTTCTGCACCGCCGCCGTGGCGATGATCGTGCGCGGCCAGAGCGAGTTGAACGCGATGCCGTCGTCCGCGTACTCGGCTGCCATACCGAGCGTGCACATGCTCATCCCGTACTTCGCGATCGTGTAGCCGAGGTGGTGCTGGAACCAGTGTGGCTTCATGTTCAGCGGCGGGCTGAGTGTCAGTACGTGCGGGTTCGTGCCCTGCTTCAGGTGCGGCACGCACGCGCGCGAGACGAGGAACGTGCCGCGCGTATTGATGTTCTGCATCAGGTCGTAGCGCTTCATCGGCAGCGTCTCGGAGCCCTCGATCTGGATCGCGCTCGCGTTGTTCACGACGATGTCGATGCCGCCGAACTGCTCGACGGTCTTGGCCACCGCGTCGAGCACCTGGTCCTCGTTGCGGATGTCGCCGGGAAGCGGCAGCGCCTTGCCGCCGGCCGCCTCGATCTGCTCCGCCGCGGTGTAGATCGTGCCCTCGAGCTTGGGATGCGGATCGGTCGTTTTCGCGATCAGGGCGACGTTGGCGCCGTCGCGTGCGGCGCGCACCGCGATGGCCAACCCGATGCCCCGGCTGCCCCCCGACATGAACATCGTGCGCCCGCCCAAATCGCTCACCGCGCGGAGCTTATGCCATGCTCCGCCGCTCGCATGCTCAAGCTCGGGTACAAGGCATCGGCCGAGCAGTTCGGTCCGCGCGAGCTCGTGGAGTTCGCCGTTCTGGCGGAGGAGCTCGGCTACGACAGCGTCGTCGTCTCCGACCATTTCCAGCCGTGGCGCCACGACGGCGGCCACGCGCCGTTCTCGTTCGCCTGGCTGGCGGCGGTGGGCGAGAGGACCTCGCGGATCGAGCTGGGGACGAGCGTCGTGGCCCCGAGCTACCGCTACCACCCGGGCATCGTGGCGCAGGCGATGGCCACGCTCGGTTGCCTCTATCCACGGCGCGTCTTCCTCGGCATCGGCACCGGGGAGGCGATGAACGAGACGCCGCTCGGCGTCGACTGGCC
>DASXNY010000198.1:0-34436 GCA_036494715.1 Thermoleophilaceae bacterium | reverse complement strand
GGTGAGACGATGCCGGCCGCCTTGGCCGCCTGGGAGCACTCCTCGAGCAGCTCGAAGGTCTCGCTCGGCTCCTCGTTGAGGCCGGTGAGCACGCCCCAGCAGACCGACAGTCGCCGCACCACGTCGAGCCGCGGCGACAGGGCGAGGATCGGCACCTTGGGCCGGTGGGCCGACATCAGCGCGGCCGTGCGGCCCGTGAGCGTGGGCACCACCAGCGCCTTCAGGTCGAGCTGGTAGACCGCGGCAACGGCGCCGTAGGCGATCGTGGCGGACTCGTCGGCGCCGTCCTGCTGCCCGCGCTCGGCGAGCCAGCGGCCGTAGGGCAGCTCGCGCTCCGTGGTCTCCGCGATCGAGGCCATCATCGCCACCGCCTCCACCGGGTAGCGTCCGATGGCGGTCTCCTGGGAGAGCATCACGGCGTCGGTGCCGTCGAAGATCGCGTTGGCCACGTCCGTGACCTCCGCGCGCGTCGGCCGGCTCGAGTGCACCATGGACTCGAGCATCTGCGTCGCGGTGATGGACGGCTTCGCGTAGTGGCCGCAAAGCTGCAGCAGCCGCTTCTGCACGAGCGGCACCTCCTCGATCCGCAGCTCGATGCCGAGGTCGCCGCGCGCGACCATGATCCCGTCGGCGGCGGCGACGATCTCCTCGGCGTTGGCGGCCGCCTGTGGCTTCTCGATCTTGGCGATCACCGGGATGTCCCGCCCGTGGACGCCGAGCCGCTCATTCACCGGCTCGAGGTCCGCGCGGCTGCGCACGAAGGACAGGGCCAGCAGGTCGACGCCCATCTCCACGCCGGCGTCGATCAGGCGCAGGTCCTCCTCGCTGACCGCGGGCAGCGCCATCGTCACGTTGGGCAGGTTGAGCCCCTGCCGCGAGGCGAGCGTGCCGCCCACCTCCACCTCGGTGAGCACCTCGCCGTCGTGGATTTCCTCAACGCGGAGGCGGATCGCGCCGTCGGCGAGGTAGGCGATGTCGCCCACGTGCATGATCTCCGCCAGGCCCGGCCAGGCCACCGGCAGCCGCTCGGACGTGCCCTCGATCCGCTCCGGGGTGAGCACCACGCGGCTGCCCGTGCCGAGCTCGGTAACGCCGCCCTCGACCGGCCCGATCCTCAGCTTCGGCCCGGGCACGTCCTGCAGGATGGCGACCTCGCGGCCGGCCTGGTTCGAGGCCTCGCGGATCATTTTCACCGTTTCGGCGTGTTCCACCGGGGTCTCGTGCGCGAAGTTCAGCCGGGCCACGTCCATGCCCGCGCGGATCATCCGTTCGAGTACGTCGATGGACCTCGAGGCGGGACCGATGGTGGCGACGATCTTGGTCGAGCGCAATGAAAACTCCCTCCGACAGTGTGACGATCCGGCCCGGCAAGCTTGTCCAGATTTGGACAAGAAGGTGAGAAAACGAAAAGCCCGCTCTTAGCGACCCGCCCACCGCCGCGGCGGTTGACCAACTCGCGGGGGACATCGTAGGTTTTCCGGGTCGGTCACGGCCTCGCGGCTCGACAGGAGAGAGGGGCACGCCGGACCTCGAGAGGGAGTCCGCCCGATCCGGGGGATGACGCGGTAGGCCGTGGGAACTCAATAGTTGAAGTACGCGGGGAGGTTTCATGGGCGACACAGCCACGGTCGATGCTGGGCCGCAACACTTGCGCGCACTCGAGCAGGCAAATCGCGTGCGGCTCGCGCGCGCGGAGTTGAAGCGCCGGGTTGCAACGCAGCAGACCAGTGTGGTGGACGTAATGGTCGAACGCCCTTGGCAGGCGGAGAGCATGGCCATCAGCGACCTGTTGATGAGCCAGCGGCGCTGGGGTCGCGCCCGCTGCCGCAGGTTGCTGGTCTCACTCGGGATTCCCGAGAACAAGGCGATCGGGACGTTCACGGAGCGCCAACGGAGCGCACTCGTGAACGGCCTGGCATCGCGATATTCGGAGGAACCGGTGGTTCCGGCTCACAGCCGCTCTTACGAGCAGGAAGTTCACGCCGAGGTCTACGAACACCGCCACGCGATGGCGGTCTGAGGTTCTCAGAGCCGGCAGGTGGCGCCAGGGAGGCGCTACCTGCCGGCTCTGAAGCCCACCCCACCTGAGCGCCGCTTGAACGCCTCGCGCGCCAGGTAGAAGACAAGGCAGAACATCGCCAGCGCGATCAGCGCGACGATCCAGAGCTTGATCGGGTGCACGACCAGCGTGACCACCACGATCGTCAGCACGCCGGCGGCGGTGGCGAAGATCGTGGTGTGCGAGCGGTAGCCCGCGAAGTGCTCGCGGATGCTCACCTCGAGACCGCCGAGCGAGCCGAGCAGGAGGCCCGCCGCGAGCATCGTGCGGCCGCGCTCGCCGCGCACGACGAAGGCGGCGATCAGGAGGCCGATCGCGAGCAGCACCACCAGCTCGGTGAGCGGGAACGGGCCCCAGGGCGCGGGCAGGCGCGGGTCCTCCGACGAGCTGCGGGCACGCTCGGCGGCCCGCGCTCGCGCCCGGCGCGCCTCGTCGCGCTCGGCGCGCGTGCTCGTGTCGGGGGCGACGGCGGCGCCCTCGCCGCCCGAGCGCTTGCGGCTACGACGGCCCATTGCCTCGGCTGCTCACCTCAGGGAGTGTCGGGGTCGCGGCGGGCGGCCGCGCCCCTCGGCTAACGGACAGCCGGACGAGATGCAGACGCGCCACCAGTTCAGCAGCATGCCAAGCAGGCCGAAGCGCGGGCGCACATGCCAGTGCTTGCAGCCGGGCTCGCCGATGTCGCGGTTGCCGACCCGCACCCAGCGGTGCTTCTCGGGCTCGAGCAGCATCTCCTCGATCAGGCGGCGGTTCTGGTCCTCCACGAGCGTGCGCTCCGAGAGCCCGCGGCGGTTGTCCTCGAGCCGCGTCGCCAGCTCGTCGCGGATCTGCTCGAGCTCGCCGAGCGTGAGGATGCGCGGGCCGCCGCGCGACGACACGCTCCAGTCGAAGCCCAGGCGCGGGTAGGCGCTGCAGAAGAGGCTCGCCAGCTCGGACTCGAGCTTCGCGATCTGGTCGAGCAGCGAACGGCGAGCCGCGCGCTCGTCTACTCGAACTGGGGCGACGCCGGGCGCCTTCGCTGCGACGACCTCCACTATGGCGTTTCCCTCTCCCAGTCGGGGGCTTCCGGGCCCATCGTACCACCGCCCTAGCTGCCCTCCACGAGGGTCTCGGCGACGATCCAGAGGGCCTCCTCGACGCTCACGTCTGGCACGCCCTTCACCTGCACGGCCGCCAGCAGCATGCGCGTGGTGCCCGGGTGCACCCCGCGCCGCTCCGCCGTGTCGCCGAACAGGAGCGCGATCGGATGCGCCTCGTCGGCCACCACGATCTCGCCGCCGCGCAGGTCGCGCCCGGCGCCTCCCAGCAGCTCCCCGGCAAGGGCGAGCCGCAGCCCAGGGTCGCCGTCGAGGCGCTCGGCGTCGTAGGCCAGGACCGGCACGCCCGTCTCCACCGTGGCGATCGTGAGCGCGTCGTCGAGCAGGTTCTGGCTCGCGAAGGCGCCGGCCATCATGCGCTCGAGGGCGGCGGCCTCGGGCGGCGTGGGCTGGTCGTCGGGGTCGATGCCGATCTGGCGGAAGAAGACGCGGTAGGCCCACGGCACGGGCTGCTGGCGCACCTGCACGGCCTTCGGCCCGGTGAAGCGGTCGCTCATCACCTTCAGCCGCTCCTTCACCGCCGCCGGGCTGCGACCCGAGCGCGCGGCGAACGTCGTGTGCACGAGCCGCAGCTCAGGAAACTCCGCCGCCAGCTCCTCCCCGACCCAGCCGCGGCGCAGGTCGAGCTCGGCGTTCACGCCGCGCCGATCATGCGCAGCCCCGCCACCACCTGCGCCTCCGTGAGCGGCCTGATCGAGGTGCTCTGCACCCTGCCGCCGCGGAAGGCGAACACGGTCGTAGGGCAGAGCGCGACGTGGTACAGGTTGAACACGGACAGGTCGTGGTCCACCGCCACCGGGAAGGTCCAGCCGTGCCGGCGCGCGAGCGACGCGACCTTCTGGCGCTTGGCCCCGCTCACCACGGCCGCGAACTGCGCGCGCGGGTGGTTCGCCGCGATCCGCTGGAAGAGGTCGAGCTGGCCCTCGCACTTCCTCTCGCCTGGCACGATCACCGACAGCACGAGCGGCTTGCGGGCGAGCGTGCAGGAGGAAATGCTGCCCGCCAGGTGGAGCTGGCAGGCGGGCACCTTGCCGAGCTGGTCGGACTGGCCCGGCCGCTGCTTGACGTTGGCGTCGCCGTCGAGGTTGCTCGTGGCGAGCGGCGCCGCGAAGGCCGGCAGCGGCCTGCCCACCGGCGGACCACGCAGGCTGCCGCCGCTGTGGTGGAGCGCGTTCACCCCCGCGAGGATCACGACGAGCACGAACGCCACGCCGACGACCCACATGTAACGGCCCGCCGGGCGCGGCGGCGGTCCCGCCGGGCGCGCCTCGCGCTCGCGCGCGAGATCCTGCTCGTCCAGCTCGGCGAGCCGCTGCGCCGGGGACTTGTCGCGCTCGGGGCCGAGGTCCCCGAAGCGGTCCTCAGTCACCGGCCTGCAGGCGCGGGCGGCGCAGACGCAGCCGCGGCCGGCGCAGGCGGACGCGTCCGAGGAGTCGCCGCGGGTCGAGGTCGCGGAGCGTGAACGGCCCGTGCTGCTCCGCCCACATCAGCGCGGCGGGGAGCACCACCATCACTCCGAGCAGCGACACCGTGAGGTCCACGACGGTGACGATGCCGAACTCGCGCAGCATCGTGATGTCCGAGGCGATCAGCGCGGCGAAGCCGGCGATCGCGGTCGTGCCCGAGGCGAGCACCGCAGAGCCCGTGGAGGCGTACGTGCGCTCGAGCGCGCGCGCCGGCCCAGCACCCGAGTCGCGCTCCTCGCGGTAGCGCGCCGAGAGCAGCACGCTGAACTCGGTGGAGATCGCGATCACGAGCGCGCCGAGCCCGGCCGACATCGGGTTGAGCGGGATGCGCAGCAGGAACAGAACGAGCGCCGACCAGCCGGTGGCGAACGCGATCGGAATCAGCGGCACCGCGGCCTCACGCGGACGCCGCCGGATGACGAGCAGCACGAGGAAGACGCCGACGAGGCCGGCGAGCAGCGTGAGCGCACGCCGCCCGCTGGATGAGAGCTGGCTGTTGGCATCAGCCGCCAGCACCGGCAGGCCCACGACGTTGGCGCTGACGCCGGGCGGCGGCCGCAACTGGCCGCGGATGTCGTCGATCAGCTTCTTCTGCTTGTCGAGCGGCATCAGGCGGATGCCGAACGCCAGGTTCGCGACGCTGCGGTCGCGCGAGATCACGCCCTGCGAGAAGTAGGAGGGCACGGCGTCCAGCAGCGAGGTGATGTTCGCCTGGGTGATCGCCTCGTTGCTCGCGCTGAAGAGGTCCGGCAGCGACAGCGCCGGGCACAGCTCCGGCGGGTCCTTGGCCTGATTGCAGGTGTCGCCGGCCTTGTAGCCGTGCGCCGCCAGCACGCGCTGCTCGAACGCGGTCATCCACTTCACCACGCCAGGCGTCGTGAGGTTCTTGGAGCGCACCATCACGTCCAGCTCGCCGGAGACCCCTGTGGCGTCCTCGAGCTGCTTGACGTCCTTCAGCGCCTGGAGGTTCTGCGGCACGAGCTGCGTCACATCGGAGACGACCTTCGTCTGGGTGTCCGCCGCCCAGCCGAGCAGCGCCAGCAGGAGCCCGATCGCCAGCACGCGGCGCGGGCGCTCGACCGCGGTACCGACCGCCGCCGAGGCGGTGCGCCGCACGAAGGCGGCGAAGCTCGTGGCGCCGCGGGCCAGCGCGGCCCCCGGGCGCGTGGCCCGGGCGCGCTCCAGCCACTCGCGGCCGCGCGGGAAGAAGGGCGGCACGTCCTCGGGTCGCGTGCGCGCGTGTCCGAAGCGCGACAGCGCGGCGAAGCCCGCGGTGAGCGCGACGAGGAACGAGAGCCCGATGCCGAGCACGAGCACGGCGCCGAAGCCGCGCACCATCGGCACCGGCGAGAGCAGCAGCACGAGGAAGCCCACGCTGGTGGCGAGCGCGGCGCTGGCGATCGTCGGGCCGCCGGCAGCGGCGGCGGTGGGCGCCGCCTCGGCGGGCGAGAGCCCGGCCGCGACGCCCTCCTCGAAGCGCGAATGGAACTGGATCGCGTAGTCCACCGCCAGGCCGATCAGGACGGGGAGCGCCGCCACGGACGCCATCGTCAGGCTGCCTCCCACGAGCGCCACCACGCCGAACGCCAATGCCGCCGCGCACAGCGCGAGGGCCAGCGGCAGCATCCGCAGCCGCGCCCGGAACACGAGCGCCAGCGTCGCCGCCATCACGATCAGGACGGCGATCAGCAGCACCACCACCGCGTGCTGCACGGACGTGGCCAGCGCGTCCGCCACCACGGGCACGCCGCTGACGATGTACTGCTGGCCGTTGCGCAGGCGGAAGTACTTGTCCTTCGTCGTCTTCTCGATCAGGCCGATCGCGTTGCGCCGCTGCTTGTCGCTGAGCCCCGGCTTGAGCCGCACCTGCACGAGCGCGGCGTCCTTGCTCGGCGCGAGGAAGGCGAAGCGCGCCTTGGGCACGTTCACGCCCTTCGCCGAGTCGAACCAGAGCTGCGAGACGAACTCGGTGTTGTTGATCGCGGGCGCGCTCGTGAGGCCGTAGCGCAGACCCAGCTGGAGCAGCTGGCTCACGAACTGCGACTGCACGAGCTTGCGCGCCTCGGCCGCGTACTTGTCCTGCCGCGCCTTCGAGTAGCCCTTGGCGGCGGCGACCTTGCGCGCGGCCGCCGCCATCTTGTTCGCCTGCGCCTGCTCCTGCTGGCTCACCTGCGTGAAGCCCTGGCCGATCCGCTCGACCGCCGTGTTGGTAAACGTGCCCGGCCCGAACACCACCTTGGCGGGCTTGGTCTTGGCGAAGGCCGTGCACTCGGGCGGCATCCGGTCGCGGCCCACCGCTACCACCTGACCCTTCGAGACGATGCTCTTGGCCGGCACGTTGCCGGACATGCAGCCCTCGAGCTCGATCAGCGTGCGCAGGTCGGAGGTCAGCAGCGTGCGCTGGAGGTCGCCCTTCACGAGCACGACCACCGCGTCGTCGCCGAACTGCTTCTTGAACTGCTCGGTCGCCTTGAACGAGGACGACGACCGGTTCACCAGCGTGTCGGTCGACGCACTCGGCTGCAGCCGCAGCGCAAAAACCGCAGCAAGCACGGCCAGAAGGCCGACGGCGGCGAGCACGGGAATGGGTCGCCGGGCGACGAAGCGCACCAGGCGTGCGAAATGAATCCCCCGCATCATGGAATCAGGGTAAAGAGGTCACGCGTCACAGGTGACAGGTCACAGGTCTTAGGCCAGAGGCCAGAGGCCAGAGGCCAGAGGCCAGAGGGCTATGGGGTCGCCATCAGGTGCGGATACAACCCCGCCTGGCCCAGCAGATTGCCGAGTGGCGCCTGTGCCCGGCAGGGCACCGCGGCGACGCTGCCGGCCGGCTGGCCGCCGTAGACGAACTGGTTGATCAGGGCGAAGGTGCTTGGCGAGATCAGGTCGGTGGGCGGGCCGACGCCGGGCGTCGCGGGGTCGGCGGTCTGGACGACGGTGGGATCCGGGTTGGTGGTGCAGAGATAGGAGCCGAACACCTTGAGGCCGCCCTTGCCGAGGTCGTTGTAGCCGAGCGGCTGGAAGTAGGGGTTGGAGCGGTTGCTCGCGATGCGCGTGGGATACGCGGCGAGCGCCTCCGGGTTGATCGGGTTGGTGGTGCGCAGGTAGTGCACCTGACGCACCCCGGCCGTGCAGCGCTGGACGGCGGTGGCGCAGACGGTGGCCGTGGCCTGGGTGGCCGCCGTGTCGAGCGCGAAGAACGCCGCCGCCTCGTGCTTGTAGAGGCCGATCCAGTCGATGAACGGGTTGAGGCTGCGCAGGAACGGATCCACCTGGGCGAGCACCGGACGCGTCGAGTCGAGGAACGAGGACACCGCCGGCAGCCCCTTCTTCGAGGCCTTCACGAGCGGGTGGATGTCCTCGAACAGCCCCTTGAGCTGGGGCGCGAGCTTGGCGGAGTCGATCAGCGTCGGCGACAGCTGGCGCGCGGCCGGCCGCAGCTGGTTGATCAGCGGGTTGGCGTTGTCGGCGAACTTCGTGAGCCGCACCGAGATCGCGCGCGACTGGTCCTCGAACGTCGGGAAAGCGATGAACGCCTGGCGCAGCTCCTCGTCGCGGCGGGCGGTGGTCGCGAACACGCGGTTAGAGTTCGAGATCAGCTCCGTGAGCTGCCCGTCGCGCTCGCTCAGCGCGTTGAACACCACGCCCGTGTTGCGCACGAGCCGCGACGTGGCCTGCTTCTGGCTGCGCAGGATCGCGAGCAGCTTGTCGAGGTCCTGCGCGAATGGCGTGAGGTTGCCGAGCGCGTCGTTGAGGTCCTGGCCGCGGCCGTCGAAGGCGACGCCCTGCTGCTGCATCCAGTTCTCGAACGCCAGGCGCGTCTGCGGGTCGAAGGCCCGGAAGATCTGGTCGAGCTGGACGGTCTGCGCCACCTGGCCGTTCGGCAGCGCGCCGCCGTCGGCGATGCGCGCGCCCTGGCGGTTGCCCGGTGACAGCTCGACGTAGGTCTCGCCGAGCAGCGTCTTCTGGCGCAGGATCGCGCGGGTGTTGGCCGGGATCGGCGCGTACTTGGGTTTGATCTCGATCGTGACGACGGTGAGTGGCTTGACCTTGCCGTGCTGCTCGTCGAGCTGCAGCTTCACGACCTTGCCCACGTTGACGCCGGAGATGCGCACGTCAGCCTCCTGCGCCAGCGTGACGGCCTCGGGGAAGTTGACCTTCACGCGGTAGCCCTTCGGCCGCAGTGGCACCGAGCCGCCGAACGTCAGCCACAGGTAGAGCAGGATCGCGAAGCAGGAGAGCGCGAAGCCCACCATCACGAGGATCCGCCCGAGGCTTGGAGCCTGCTTCTGCATTACGGGTTCGCCCCTCCCGGAGTCGGGGTCCCGGTGCAGACCTGCTGCTCGGTCGGTGCGTTGAGCAGGTCGATCAGGACCTTGAGCTGCGGGTTGAGCGTCTCGATCGTCTGCAGCACGGCGAGGCTCGTGCAGTCGGTGATGAAGAGGCCGCGCCGCACCGCGCCGTGCGCGTCCTGCGTGCTGAAGATCGATGCCCCGGCGTGGTTGAGCCAGGACGCCCAGTAGAGGAACGGCTGGTCCGGGCCGGGCGCGTTGTAGGTGAGCGTGTTGAGCAGCGCGTTCAGGAAGCTCGCGGTGCGTGTGAGCCGCGGCGCGGCGGGCAGCAGGTTGTGCGCCGCGAGCCGCAGCTGGTGCACGGTCGGCTGCGCCTGGCGCGCGAACGGGCGCAGCTGGTGCTGGATCACCGGTGTCGTCTGCTTGAGGAACGGCCGCGTGGCCTTGAGCGAGGGGCCGAGCGCTCGCGCGCCCGGACGCAGCGCCTGGAATGTCGGTCCGAGCACCTGCGCGAGCTTGTCCGCCTTGCCGAGCGCCGTGTCCGCCGTATCCAGCGTGCCCGGCAGGAGCTGGAGCGTCTGCTCGAGCTTCTGGTCCTCCTGCGCGATCGCCGCGAAGTTGGCGTTGGAGGAGTCGATCAGCTGGCTGAGCTGGTGGTCGCGGCCGGCCAGCGCGCCGGTGAGCTGGCCGAAGTTGTGGATCACGCGCTGCAGGTTGTCCCGCCGCAGCGCCAGGAGCCGCGTGATGCTGGCCACGTCCTGGGCCGTCGGGTCGAAGCGCTTGAACGTCGCGCGCAGGTCCGCCGAGTAGCCCGGCGTGCCGAACGCCTCGCCGCCCGCGTTGATCAGGATCTCGAGGTAGGCGCGCGTGTCCGAGTCGAGGTTGGAGAGGATCTCGTCGAGGTTGACGTCGGGCAGCGTGTTCGACACCGGCAGCGTGCCGCCCTCCGGCACCGCACCCGAGGACTTCGTGCCGGGGTCCATCTCGATGTACATGTCCTTCAGGCCGGTCTTGGGCCGCAGGAGCAACGTGGCGTTCTTGTAGACCGGCTGCTTCCGGACAGATTTCTTGATCTTCATCTCCACCACCGCCACGCCGTTCTTCAGGCTGACCTTGCCGATCTCGCCGATCGGCACGCCGGCGATGTTCACCGTCTGGCCCTGGCCCGGCACGACCGCCTGCGCGGTCGAGAACTCGGCGTTGACGGTGTAGAAGTCGGTGCCCACGAACGGCACCCAGGCAGGCAGGTAGAGGCGCTGGTGGCCGAGCACGTAGCCCCCCACCGCCAGCGCGATCAGGAAGAGGCCGATGATCGCCACGAAGTCGCGCATGTGCTTGCGGATCGCGTGCTTCACGGTCCCGCCCCCACCGGCGCGTTGTTCAGGTCCGGGACGCCGTTCTTGTAACAGGCGGCCTTCGAGTTGTAGGGCGGTTCCTTGCCGGGCGCCTTGGGCTGCGTGCCGAGCGGCTTGGCGGTCGCGTTGCCGAACAGCTGGCCGCTCGGCGAGAAGCCGGTGTTTACGCTCTGGTCGCCGCCGCCCGGCTGGAAGCGCGTGTACTGGCCGTTGCCGTCGAAGTTCTGTGACTCGGACGAGAGCCCGACCATCGCCTGCCAGAACTCCTTGTAGTTCGCGAGCCCGGTGGAGAGGAAGCCGTCGTTGATCGGGATGTCGCCGGTGGGCAGCACCACCTGCGTCGCGCAGCGGTTGATCAGGTCGAGCTGCGGGATCAGCTGGAGCGACTCGTCGGTGACGCCCGCGAGGTCATGGATCGTCGGCCGCAGCTCGTTCACGAGGCCGCCGAGCTCCTGCGGCGAGACGAGCTTGCGCGTCTGCGCGACCCACGGGAACGAGGCGTCGATCGTGGCCGCCGTCTGGTTGACGCCCGGCAGGATCTCGCGCGCCCACGCGCGCGTCGGCGGGAACGACTGGTCGAGGTGCAGCAGCGTCGAGTGCGCCTTCGTCAGCACCGGGCCGAGCAGGTGGACCGACGCCTGCAGGTTGTTCTGCTCCGCGGCGAATGCCGCCATCGTGCGGTTGAAGTTGGTGACGAAGTCCTGCAGCACGCCCTCGTTGGAGTCGAGCGCTGCGGCCACCTTCTGCGTGCTCGCCACCAGGTGGGAAAGGTCGTGGATGTCGACGCCGAGGAACGCCTGGTTCACGAGCGCGGTGCCCTTCAGCGCCTGCGGCGAGTAGTCGAGCGACTTGTTGAGCGCCTGGGCCGCCGTGAGCCCCTTGACGGCGGCCACCTGGTCGGCGTCCTCACCGGGCAGCGGCTTGCCGTTGATCGCGTCGCCATAGCCCACGAGCAGCACCTGGAGGTTGGCGCGGGTGTTCGCCTGGAGCGAGGTCAGCACCTGATCGATCTGCACCGCCGTGCTCGTCTGCGTCACCGGCAGCGTGCTGCCCGAGTGCAGCGCCGGCGCGCTCGGGCTGCCGGGCGAGAGCTGCACGAAGAAGTTGCCCTCGAGGAAGAGCTTGGGCCTGATCCTGAGCGTGGCGTCGCGGTGAAGCGGCAGCGCGTTCTTGTTCAGGCTCATCGTCACGAGCGCGGCGCCGGTGGGCGTGCCGGTCGAGTCCTTGTATATGGAGACCTTCTTCACCGTGCCGACCTCCACGCCCGCGATCCGCACCGGCGAGTTGGTGCGCAGGTTCGAGGCGTTCTGGACGACGGCCTTGAGCTGGTAGTGGTGCGTCAGGAACGGGACGTGCTTGGCGAACGCCAGGTAGCTGCCGATCGCCACGACCACGATTGCGATCAGCCCGGCGCCGAAGGGGCTGATGCGGTTGTGCTGGCCGCGGCGCATTACTTCGCCTTCACCTGCGCGTCGGTGTGCAGGCCCTGGTTGCCCGCTATGTTGCCGATCACTGTCTTGCCGGCGGCGTAAGGCTCGTTGCCCGCCTCGCACTCCTGCGTCTCGCCCGGCGACGCCGTGTTCGGATACGGGTCTGTGTGCAGGTGGTTGTCGATGGTCGGGCCGTTGGCGGGAGCGCTCGAGGGTCCGGTCTCGCTGTTCGGCCCGGCGGGCGTGGCGATGATGATGAAGCGCTGCCAGGTGCCGTTCGCGTCGCCGACCGAGAGCAGGCTCGCGATGTTGCGCAGGAACAGGGATATGTAGTTGCACTGCGTCTGCACCGGCGTCAGGAACGCGAGCGTGGGCTTGAGCGAGCCGAACGTGTGCGTGAGCTGATTCACGCCCTTCGGCACGAGCGGGTCGGTGGCGAAGCTCTGGAGGTGGCGGAAGGTGTCCTCGAGCTGGCGGTTGGTCGGCGGCGTCTCGGGCAGGAACTTCGCGCCCGCCGTGAGCGCGTCGGCCAGCACCGGCGCCGTGCTCGGCAGCACGGCCACGCCGGGGCGCAGCTCGCGCATGAAGCCGGTGAGGTTGCGGATGAACGGCCGCTGCTGCGGCAGCTGCGCGGTCACCGTGTCGAGCGTCGGCGCCCCCTTCGAGATCGTCTCCTGGATGAACGGGCTCGCCACGCTCGCGAGCGCGGTGAAGGTGGTGTCGAGGTTGCCGAACAGGTCGGCCTGCTCCTGGGCCACCGGCGCTACCTGGCCCGCGGCGCGGTTGAGCGCCGGGAAGAAGGTGCGCAGCGCCGTCTGCCGCGAGGCGAGGTTGGCCGCCACCGGCTGCAGGTCGGTGAACAGCGGGCGCAGCGCCAGGATCGCCTCGTTGAGGTCCTCGCCGCGGCCGGTGAGCGCGTCGCCGAAGCCCTGGATCGTCTTCTGCTGCCCGATCCGGGTCGGCTTGTTGAACATGTTCAGCACCTCGTCGATCTCGACCGGGTGCGGCTGCGCCTGCGACAGCGGGATCGTCGAGCCCGCGGCGTAGCCGGAGCCGGCGCTCCCGGGCGTGATCTCCACGTACTTGAGACCGAGCGCGGACCGCGGCCGGACGAGGATCGTCGTGTCCTTGGGCAGCGGGTCGACCTTCTTCTCGAGCTTCATGCTGATCACGGCCGTGTCGACGCCGTTGGCGTGGTGCACCGGCACGATGTCCGAGATCGCGCCCACGCGCTGGCCGCCGATGCGCACGTCGTTGCCCTTCACGAGCTGGGCGGCGTTCGGCAGCTCGGCCTTGACGTTGTAGGTCGGCACGAACGGCAGCCCGTTGTTCGCGTTGTACGCGAGGAAGACCGCCACGATCGTCACCAGCGTGGTCACCGCCCCGATCAGGACGGGGCTTCCGGTGAGTGCCGCTGCTCCGCGTCGTCCGCCCATTGCCTCTACGGCCCCAGGAGGTAGTTGAGGGCGGGATCGGCCTGCCCGAGCAGCGGCGAGCTATCGGCGTCGGCCCCGGCGCGGATGCGCCCGAGCGCGGCCTGGCGCTGGCGCGTGATGCTCGGGTTGGCGAGCTCGAGGAAGCGCTGGAAGAGGCTCGGCTGGCCGTCGGGCTTCGCGCTCGCCGGCGTGGTGCCGCCGCCCGCGCCGCCGTCCGCGCCCTGCTCGCGCAGCGCCCTGCGGATGCCGTCCTCGGTGCGCTGCAGCACCGGGTCGCTCGTGTAGTCGCTGGCGGGGCCGGCGCTGGCGGAGCTCGAGCTGGCCTTGCCGAAGTTCGAGCTACAGCCCGGGATCGCCGTGTGGACGTAGGTCGAGCAGGCGTTGAGGATGAGGCCGGCGCGCAGGTAGTGGCCGATGCCATCGAACCCGTTGATGGCCTGCATCGAGAAGAAGATGTAGTCCATCAGGTGGTTGATGCCGCCGGTGGCGGTGAGGCTCTTCTGGAGTGCGTCGAGGCTCTTCGACACCGGGTTGGCGAAGGTGGCGAGCTGGCGCAGGTCATTCGTCACCGGGCGCGCCGACACGAGCGCCGGGGTGCCGACAGCGGCCGCCTGGCCGAGCGACTTGATCGCCGGGATCGATGCGGTCGAGAACGGCCCCAGCTCCTCGATGAAGCGGTTGAGTCCGGGCGCCGCCTGGCCGAGGTCGCTGATCACCGGCGTCATCTGGTCCGCCAGGTCGCTGACGTCGGCGAGCGTGGGCCGGAGCTGCTGCAGGAAGGCTGGGAAGCGCTCGATGCTGGCCGAGATGTCCTGGCGCCGCTCGGCCGTGGCCTGAGCGGTCTTGTTGGCCTGGACGATGAAGTCCGCGACCTGCGCCTTGCGCCTCGCGAGCGGCTGCAGTACGACGTCCGAGCTCTTGGCCAGGTCGGCCAGCGTGCGGTTCTGGCTTGCCAGCACCGCGAGCACCTTGTCGGTGTCGCGCAGCGCCGGGTTGGCGCGGTGGATCGCCGCGTTCAGGTCCTTGCCGCGCCCCGCCAGCGCCGTGCCGAACTCGTTGATCAGGATCGCGAGCCGCTCGCGCGTGGGCTCGCGCATGATGTCGTTGATCTCGTCGATGTCCACCGGCGAGCTCGTGTGCTGCACCGTCAGCAGGTGCTCGCCCTTGCCGTCGCCGCTCTTGATCTTCGGCAGCTCCGGCGAGCTCGAGCTGCCCGGCTGGCAGTCCGCGAAGGTCTCGCCGATCAGCGACTGCGGGCGGATCGTGCAGTGCGCGTTCTGATGGAACGGCGAGAAGCCGGCCTTCTGGATGTCGAGCACGACCGCCGCCTTGTTGTCCGGCGTGACGTGCAGCGACTCGATCTTGCCGACCTTCGCCCCCGCCACCTTCACGTCCTCGCCTGGCACCGCCCGCACGAAGTCGAAGATCGCGCGCACCTTGTAGTGGCCGCCGCCGCCGTCGCCGCCTGCCGCGATGCCGAACACGAGCACGACGGGCACCGCCACGAGCACAAGCACTATGGCCACTAGTCGCTTCACGGGCCGGGCAGGACGGAGGTCGGGTCACAGGTGGTCTGCGGCTCGCGGTAGGGATTCGAGCCGTCGGGCGCGGGCTGGGTCGCCGCGCCCGGGCAGCGCTGCTGCTTACCGGTCTGGAGACCCGCGAGCCGCTGCGAGGTCGGCGCCGCGGTGAGGAAGGAGCCCGCGGCGTTGTCGGTGAGCGAGAACGCGTTGAACATCGGCTGGATGCGCGCGTAGTGGCCGTTGGCGTCGTAGTTGGCGGCGCCCTCGGCGAACTTCGTGAGCCAGCCCGTGAAGTCCGGCGCGTACGGCCGCAGGTAGTCCACCACCGGCTGGCCCTTCTCGAGCGCCTGGATCGTGCGCGGGAAGTCCGTCTTCGCGAGGTTGGCCAGCTTCGGCTGCTTCTGCAGCAGCTCGATCAGGTCGTTGTTCGAGCCGGGCGTGCGGATCAGGTGGCGCAGGTCCGTGATCGTCGGCGTGGCGTCGTGGATCAGCGGGCGCAGCTGCCTGAGGAAGGGCGCGAGGCGCTTGGTCGCCGGCTTCGACGCGTTCACCAGCGTGTCGAGGTCGTCGAGCGTGGCGTCCAGGTCCACGAACGTGCTGTTGCCCTGCCGCAGCGTGGCCGGCAGCACCGCGAGCGCCTGATCCAGCGAGACGTTCTGACTGGCGATCGCGCTCATCGTGGCGTTGGTGTTGCCCACCAGCCCGGACAGGTCGTCGCGCCGCGCGGCCAGCGCCGTGACCACGCCCGAGGTGTCCGTGACGAAGCGCTGGAACTCCGCCTGGTCGCGCGTCAGCTCCAGCGCAACGAGCGACGAGGTGGAGAGCGCGGGCGCCAGGTAGTAAAGGCTCGCGTTGGCCTGCTTGCCCTTGCCCTCGAGCTGGGTGGAGGAGCCCTGGATCAGCTGCTGCAGGCCGTGCCGCGTCTTCGGGTCGAGCGTGTTGAAGATCTGGTCGAGGTCGACCGCCGAGGTGGTCTGATCCGCCTTGATCGTCCCGCCGCTCGGGATCTTGTCCCCGCTGTTCGGCCCCGGCTGGAGCGACACGTAGCGGTTGGCGATGCCCGACAGCGAGTTGACGCGGATCGTCGCGACCGTACCGGCGTGCAGGGGCGCAAAGCCGTCGCCCACGCTGATCTTGATCGCGGCCTGCCCGTTCGGCTCGAGCGAGATGTCCTCGACCTTGCCGACCTCGGCGCCGCCCACCTCCACGAGGTTGCCCTTCACGAGCTGGCTCGCGTTCTGGAACACGGCCGTGACGTGGTAGCCGCCGCTGCCGCCGAACAGGAGCACGGCGACGATCGCCGCCGCGGCGATCACGCCGACGATCGCGATGGTTCGCGCGAGTGCGGAGCCAGTCTCGGCCCCCTGTCCGGGCCGTCGTGACTGGTTAGTGGAGTTCTTGGGAGAGGCCAACAGCGAGTCTCATGGTGAGGACGCCTCCCGTTGCGTCCATGGGGTCAGTGTGGCGACGCCTCGTGCGCCGTCGTAGCTTGAAAAACGTCCTACTCCATCCCGAGCGGGCCCTTGGCCTCGCCGGAGAGAAACTGCCGCACGAACTGGTTCTCGGAGTTGAACAGCTCCTGGGCCGGCCCAGACTCCACGATCCTGCCCTTCCAGAGAATCGCGATGTACTCGGCCACGCGACGGGCGGACATGATGTCGTGGGTGATCACCACGTAGCAGCCGCCGTTCTCGTCGTGGATCTCCTTGATCAGCTCGCAAAGCAGCGCCGTGCGGACGGGATCGAGACCCGAGTCGGGCTCGTCGAAGAGGACGATCTGAGGATCGAGCACCAGTGCGCGCGCAAAGCCTGCCCGCTTGCGCATCCCGCCTGAGAGCTCGTTCGGCATCTTGTCGCCGGCTCCTCCGAGGCCCACCTCCTTGAGCCGCCCGTTACAGATCTCGGCGATCTCGTCCTCGCCCTTGTCCGTGTGCTGGCGTAGGGGGAAGGCCACGTTGTCGTACAGGTTCATCGAGCCGAACAGCGCGCCGTCCTGGAACAGCACGCCGAACTTCTTGCGCATCTCGAAGAGGTCGTCGTCGGCCATGTTGGGCACCGACTCCCCGTGCACCAGGACATCACCCTCGTCCGGGTACAGCAGGCCCACCATGTGCTTGATGCAGACCGACTTCCCTGTGCCCGACGGCCCCAGGATCATCGAGATCATGTCGTCGGGGATGCCCAGGTTGAGGCCGTTGAGGATCGTGTTGCGGCCGAAGCTCTTCTTGACGTCGATGAACTCGATCGCGTCGTTCGAGCCGTGGTCGCGCTGCTCCCCGGTATGCCACTGGTACTCCTCCGCCTCGGTAGGCGGACGGCCGTCGTCCACAACCTGGGTCGGCTGTTCGTCGGAGGGCTCGCGCTGCCCCTGCTCCTCCGTGCGCTCGTACTCCTCAGCCACTCCCTCTCCTTTCATCCACCGATCGGCGCTCGCGGATTCGAGCCCCAGAAGATCTGGGTGCCGAGCATGCCCACCAGGTGCACGCCCACGACGTTGAGCACCATGGACTTGGCGGTCGCCGTACCGACTCCCACCGGTCCACCGCTGGCCGTGTAACCGTAATAGGCACCGACTATCACGATAAACGTGGCCATCGTCATGCCCTTGATCAAGCTGTATAAGAGGTCGGGCGGGTTCTGGAACATCCAGAAGATCAGGAAGAAGCCGCCCGACGAGACCTCCCCGATCTGCTGCACCACCGCGAGGTAGGAAGCGAAGAAGCCCGCCCCCACCGCGGCGATGTACATGAACGGCAGCACCATCCACGCTGCGAGCAGGCGGGTCGCGCAGAGGAAGGTCATCGAGCTGATGCCCATCACCTCGAGCGCGTCCACCTCATCGGAGATCCGCATCGCCCCGATCTCCGCCACCAGTCCGGTGCCCACCTTCGCGGCCATCATGTAGCCGAACGCGTAGGGCATGATCTCGCGCAGGTCGCACCACGCCGAGAACACGCCCGCGTAGGCGGGCGCGCCAACCGAGCGGTTGAAGTAAGCGCCCTCGATGCCGCACTGGAGGCCGAGGATGAAGGTGGTGCTCCAGATCACGAGCGTGGAGCCCAGGATCAGGATGCCCGCCTGCCGCAGCGCCTCCCCGAAGAACTTGAAGACCCGGCCCCCGAAGATCTCCCCGAAGTCGCGGGCGGCGAACTTGGCAATGTCCCCGAGGGATGCCACCCAATCGCGCGGGACGGCGAGCCAGGTTCTACCCATGGGGAACCGTCCGCAGCCCGCAGCCCGCAGTCCGCAGGGCGGTAGCCCGGCGCGACCGGCAGAGAAGCCCTGCCGACTGCGGACTGCGGTCTGCGGTCGCTGTCTTCCGTGCCATCACTTGATGA
The DNA here is from genome assembly GCA_036494715.1 of Thermoleophilaceae bacterium. Taxonomy (GTDB): domain Bacteria; phylum Actinomycetota; class Thermoleophilia; order Solirubrobacterales; family Thermoleophilaceae; genus JAICJR01. The sequence continues at coordinate 16,443 of DASXNY010000198.1, read as the reverse complement.
CCGAAATCTCGGGATGTGTGGCCAGCAACGTCTGTGTGAAGACGTAGTTGAACGCGAATATGCCGAGGAACGCGATCACCACTCCCTGGTTCACCGCGCGGCCGACGCCCTCTGCGCCACCTGAGGCGGTCATCCCCTTGTAACACGAGACGATCGCGATGATGGCCCCGAACAAGGTGGTCTTGACAACGCTGCCCCAGAGGTCCGTCACCGACGCGTTGGTGAGCAGCGTCGAGAAGAACGGGCCGAGCGGCGCCTTGAACGTGAGCGTGGCGAGCACGCCGCCGAAGATGCCGAAGATCAGCGCGTAGATGTTGAAGAGCGCGGTGACGATCATCAGCGCGAGAAAGCGCGGCACGACCAGGTTCTTGACCGGGTCGACGCCGAGCACCTGGAGCGCGTCGAGCTCCTCGCGGATCTTGCGCGCGCCGAGGTCCGCGGTGATCGCGGTGCCGGCCACGCCCGCGAGGATGATCGCCGTGACGAAGGGCGCGAACTCGCGGATCGTCGCGAGCACGAAGAAGCCGCCGAGCCGGTCGATCGCGCCGAACAGGATCAGGAAGTTGCCCGCCTGCAGGCCCGGCGCGCCGTAGCCGAAGGCAATCGTCGAGATCAGCAGCGGGAACCAGCACAGCCTGAGCGCGAACAGGAACTGATTGACGAACTCGCCGCCGTACGGATACGGCGGGCGGATGGCCGACAAGATCGTCTTGCCGGTCAGGATCATCATGTCCCCTACCTGTTCGAGCAGATTCTTGGTAGGTAGAAACGCTCGATCGGCTACTGCACGAACCACTCCGTCGGCTCCTCCCGTAAACAGGACACCGAGGTGCCTCCCCTCTCCTCCGGGGCAACAGACTACGGGATCGGTTTCAGGCGGGCAACCGAGAACCGTCGCGTACCCCACCTGGGAAAGCGGCCTCGGAAAGTGCGCCGGAGCCGGGCCGGGCCGTGGTATGTTCCGGACCGCTTTGGACGCGAGGGGAGCGCAGGGAGTGCGTGCGGGCAGCCATCTTCGTAACCTCAGGCCGGGCATCGCCGCGGCCGTCGTTGCGGCGCTCGGAATCGCCTCCTGCGGCGGCTCTCGGCAGGACGCCCATGAGCCCTCCGGCCACTTCAAGGTTGCGGTGCACGGCGCCTTCCCGAGCCAGCAGAAGCTCGCCAAGCGCTCGCGCATGGTGATCACCGTCAAGAACGTCGACCACCGCACACTGCCGAACGTGTCGGTGACCGTGCGGTCCTTCAACCGCAACAGCACGCAGGCCAACCTGGCCGACCCGAGCCGGCCCGTGTTCGTCGTCAACACCGGCCCGCGCGGAGGCGAGACCGCCAACCAGGACACCTCGGCGCTTGGCCCGCTGGCCCCCGGCAAGACGGCAACGTTCGTCTGGAAGGTGACGGCCGTGCAGGCCGGTCCCTACAAGATCCGCTACCAGGTGTCGGCCGGGCTCTACGGCAAGGCGATCGCTGTCGACGCCGCGGGCAACCAGAGTCCCGGCGGCCTCTTCCACGGCACGATCAGCAACGCCGCGCCGCACTCCACCGTCAACTTCAAGAACGGCAAGACGGTGGAGGGCGGCTGAGCGACTAGACGGCCGCGACGAGCGTTGCGGGGGCGGCGATGTGCTCGCCCTCCGCGTCGATCTGGCACGCGAGCTCGGCGACGGCGGCGAGGGTGCGGCGCGCGTGCAACTCGGCGATGCGCCCGAGCAGCGGCCACGCGGTGAGCATCTCCTCGTAGGACTCGTCGTCCTGCGCGTAGGCGCGCACCGCGATCGAGAGCAGCGAGCCCTCGGAGGCGCCGGCCACGGAGGCCGTCCAGGAGACCTCGGCGCGTCCGCCGCCGGCCAGCCGCCACACGATGGCGTAGCCCGCGGCGCGGCGCGGGGCGAGCTGGATGCGGTGGGCCGAGATGATGCGGTCGTCCACGCCCATCGCCGCGAAGGCCCGCTCGAGACGCGCGGTGCACTCGAGCCGGGTGAGGGCCGCGTAGCTGGCGGCGGGCGGGGCGTCGATCGGCTTGTAGAAATTGCTGGAGATGGCGCGGTTCATGGGATTCCTCGTGATTGGTATGAGCGTCAAACCAATATTGAGGTCCCCGCGCTCCCAGTGCAGGTGGGCCACCCCGCGTCGGCGTGGGCGGTTAACCCGAATGCTCGGTCGCCGTCAACCGATCAGCCGCAGCGACTCCTCCCAGAGGCGCTCCGCGTTGTCCGGATCGAGCGCGTACGGGGCGACGCCGCCGTAGGTGTCGCCGCGCTCCTGCACTACCGCCGCCTCGTTGCAGTCCTCGAAGTAGCGCCCGCTCACGCCCTCGACGAGCGGCGAGGCGGCCAGCAACACCGACGTCGCCGCGCCCTGCTCGGGCGTCTTGAGCGTCACGCCACGCTGCTTGCGCGCCTGCTCTATGTACTCCGCGCCGCCCACGTGCCGCTGCAGCGCGGTGGCGATGCCGCCCGGCATCAGGGCGTTCGCCGTGATCCCGGAGTCGCCGAAGCGGCGAGCGACCTCGACCGCGAACAGCACGTTGGCGGTCTTCGACTGGCCGTAGGCGCCGAAGGGGTCGTACTCGCGGAAGCGGTAGTGCAGGTCGTCGAGGATCACCGGCGAGCGCAGGTGCCCGCTCGAGCTCACCGACACGATGCGGGCCGACCCCGCCGACACGAGCGCCTCGTACAGGCCGAGCGCGAGGGCGAAGTGCCCGAGGTGGTTGGTGGCGAACTGCAGCTCGTAGCCGCGCTCGTCGCGCGTTAGCTCCTGGATCGCCATCACGCCGGCATTGTTCACGAGGATGTCGAGCGGACCGCTCCAGTCGCCGCTGAACGCCGCGATCGAGGCGGGGTCGACGAGCTCTAGCGGCGCCACGTGGACGTCGTCGTTGGCCGTGGTCGAGCGGATGCCGGCGGCCACCTGCTCGCCGGCCTGCGTGTTGCGGACCGCGAGCGTCACGTCGGCGCCCGCGCCGGCCAGCGCCCGCGCGGTCTCGACGCCGATCCCGGACGCGCCGCCCGTGACGATCGCGCGCTTGCCCGAGAGGTCGACGCCCTCCACCACCTCGGCCGCGGTCGTCTCGAAGCCGAACGGTGTCGTTAGTCGGGTAACCGTGCTTTCCATCGTCAGTCCCTTCTCCCGTCCGCCTTCACAGACAGATCGTTCCATTGCTCCCAGGTCGCGATCCGCTTGGCGTACTCCTCGCGGATCATGTCGAGCGGCCCGCTGCCGAAGAAGATGCGCAGCGGCGGCTCCGCGGCGTCGACCAGCTCGAGGATCGCGGGGCCGGTCGCGTCCGGATCGCGCTCCACCTGCACGCTGCCCAGCAAGCGGGCGCGCTCCTCGCGAACCACGTCGTACTCGGGCATTTGCTCGGCGCGCACCGACGACGCGCCGCGCCAGTCTGTGCCATAGCCGGTCGGCTCGACCAGGGTCACGTTCACCCCGAAGGGCCGCAGCTCGGCGGCGAGCGACTGGCTCATACCCTCGAGCGCCCACTTCGAGGCGTGGTACATGCCGAGGATGGGGAACGCGTGCACGCCGCCGATCGACGACACCTGGATGACGTGCCCCGAGCCCTGCTCGCGCAGGATCGGCAGCGCGGCCTTGGTGACCCAGAGCGCGCCGAAGAAGTTGGTCTCGATCTGCTCGCGCGCCTGCTCCTCGCTCACCTCCTCCACCGTCCCGAACAGGCCGTAGCCCGCGTTGTTCACGACGATGTCGAGCCGGCCGAAGTGCTCGTGCGCCTGCTTGACGGCGGCGTCCCCTGCCGCCTTGTCGGTCACGTCGAGCGCGATCGGCAGCGCGTTCTCGCCGAAGCCGTCGACCAGGTCGGTCAGGCTGTCGGTGTCGCGTGCCGTGGCTGCCACCTTGTCGCCGCGTTCGAGTGCGGCGCGTGCCCAGATGTGGCCGAAGCCCTTCGATGTTCCGGTGATGAACCAGACTTTCGGCATCTCTCGAAGCTCCTAATCGGGTTAACCGGAGGTGTCCTCCGCTTGAAGCAGAGTAGCACCATACGGAGGTAACCTCCGGTTAACGGATGGGGAGCGACGAGTCGCTACGGCGCCTCAGCAGGCGCTCGTAGTTCAGCCGCATCAGCTCGATCACGTCGTCGACGTCGGCATCCGACTCGATCCGGCGCGCGCCGGGGCCCTCCTTGCCGGGGAACACGGGGTGCTCGCCGATCCGGCCCTGCTCGTGCAGATCGCGCCACAGCTCCTTCGAGAGCATGAAGTGCGCGGCGTGGTCGCCGTGCAGGTGGCCGATCTCGCGCGGGCCTACCTTGAACGCGAACTCGCCGCGCCTGCCGGGGCCGGCCGTCACGTCGGGCCACGAGGTGACCGCTGCGGTGATCCGCCGGCTGGGTGTCTGTCGTTCAGTCATGGGACCCATTGTGGAAACGAACGGGTCCCGGTTACCAGTGGCAATTCGGCCTAGGACCTTCGGCCTAGACGGCGGTCACCGCCTCTGGCTCCGGGGCCGCCGCCCGCCCCAGCGACTCCGGGCTGCCGGGCACCGGCACGCCGCGCTCCCACGCCGGCTTGTTGCCGGGCGGCCGGAAGTGCGGCATCACCTCCTCGGCGAAGATCGTCATGTTCTTCACGACCTTCCAGTGCGGCATGTCGCCCACCTGCATGCCGGCCCCGACGAGGATCCCCGCGCCGAGCTCCTCCGTGTAGACCGACAGCTTCTCGATCACCGTCTCGGGTGAGCCGACGATCACGTACTGCTGGTCGATCAGCTCCTCGTAGGTGAGCTCGGTGTGCGGTTTGATGTTGAACTTCTCCTTGCCCTTCAGCATCCCGCGCAGCGACTTGCCGCTCGTGTAGCCCGGCGGGAAAAACTGGTAGTCGGGCACCTTCAGCCCGCGGTGGAAGAGCCACATGATGTGCTCCTTGGCCTCGCGGTGGGCGATCTCGTCCGTCTCCGCCACGTAGGTGCCGGTGCAGAATGCGAGCTGCTCGGGCGCGGGCTCATAGCCCTCCTCCTCGGCCGCCCGCCGGTACATGTCGTAGTTGACCTTGGTGAACTCGAGCGGCGAGAAGACCATCATGAACGGGTAGCGCAGCTTGGCCGCCGCGGCGATCGTCTCCATCGAACCCTGCCCCGGCAGCCAGATCGGCGGGTGCGGCTGCTGGTAGGGCTTCGGCCACGGATTCACGTACGGGATGTCGAAGTGCTTGCCTCGCCACTCGAACGGCCCGTCCTCGGTCCACGCCTTCATGATCAGGTCGTGCGCCTCCCAGAAGCGCTCGCGCGAGTGCGCGGGGTTGGCGCGCAGCGAGTGGTACTCCATGCCCGTGCCGCGCACGAAGCCCGAGATGATGCGGCCGCCGGAGATCACGTCGAGCATCGCGACGGACTCGGCCACGCGCAGCGGGTTCTCGTGTAGCGGCAGCGCGTTGCCGATGATGCCCACCCGGATCTTCTCCGTCCGGGCGACGATGTGCGATGCCATCACGTTCGGGTCCGGCATCGTGCCGTAGGCGTTCTGGTGGTGCTCGTTGACGCAGGTGCCGTCGTAGCCGAGCTTCTCCGCGAGCACCGCCTGGTCGAGGTACTCGTGGTAGAGGCGGTGGCCCTCGACCGGGTCGTAGTGCTTGTTCGAGAGCGTGACCCAGGTGGACTCGTAGGTCTCCGGCGGCGGGATGTGCGGGTAAGGCATCAACCCGAAGTGGAAGAACTGGAGCGAGTTCATGGTGTTACACCGGTTGGGCTTTGCTCAACCGCTCCCTGGAAGTCGAGGATCGCTCGTGCCGCCGCCTCCGGCTGCTCGATTGGGAGCGCGTGGCCCGTGCCGGGGACGCGGACGACCTCCGCAGCGGCGATCAGCTCCGCATAGCGCTCGCAGCATTCGTCGCCGAGCAGCTTGTCGTGGTCGGCGCCGAGGACGAGCGCCGGACAGGTGACGCGCCGCAGTCGCCGTGCCAGCTTGCGGTCGTAGCGCGGGTTCCAGGCGAGCTTGGCCACCGTCGAGGCCTCCTCGTACATGTGCACGGCGACGTCGATGTCGGTCGGATCCACCAGCACCTCGCCCGCGTTCGCAAAATCGTTGAAGAGCGTCGCGAAGACCTGCTCTGGCTCCATCGCGAACATGTCAACGATCGGCGGCTCGAGCCCGGCGGGCACGATCAGCGTGAGCGAGCGCAGCTTCTCCGGATAGGTGAGCGCGTAGTCCGCGGCGATCCAGCCGCCGAGCGAGTAGCCCACGAGGTCGAACGGCTCGTCGATCCCGAGGGCCGCCCGGAGGTCGTCGTAGTGGAAGACCAGGTCGTCGAAGCCCTCGATCGCCTCCTGGTCGGGACTCGCGCCGAAGCCGGGGTGCTCGGGAGCGATCACATCCGCGCCGGCGGCGAGCGCCTCGTGGAAGCGCAGCCAGCGCCCGGTGAAGCCGGCGCCGTGCAGATAAAGCAGGGGACGCCCGCTGCCGCGCCGGCGGACGGCCACCTGTGCGCCGGCCACGTCCAGCATCTCGGCCTCGACCTGGGGCGCCTCGATCGTCGAGGTCATCCACACTCCTCTCTCGTGAGCCAGGTGAGCGCAGCCTACCCCGCCGGACTGTGCGACCGCTGCCGCCACCAGCGGGTCGTCAAGAACACGCGCGGATCGGTGTTCTCGCTCTGCGAGCGTTCGAAGGCCGAGCCCGAGTCGTTCCCGCGCTACCCGCGCCTGCCGGTGCTCGAGTGCCGCGGCTTCGAGGAGCGGGCTACGGAGCCAGGTCGTACGGATAGCGAGTGAGGGTCTCGCAGCCGTCGGCGGTGATCAGCAGCAGGTCCTCGAAGCGCACGCCGCCGACGTTGCGCTCCCAGAGGCCCGGCTCGATCGCGATCACGTCGCCCGCCACGAGCGGCGCCGCGCCGGCCTGGCCGAGGCTCGGATCCTCGTGCACCCGCAGCCCGACGCCGTGGCCGAGCGAGAACTGGAAGCCCTCCGAGCGGTCGTCGCCGGGTCCCGTGCGCTGAGTGCGGTAGCCCTCGCGCTCGAAGATGTCGCAGGTCAGGGCGTGCAGCTCCTGGCCGCTCACGCCGGCCTTCGCGCTCGCGCGGACCTGCTCGAACACCTCGGTCACGAGCTGCTCCTGCCTGCGCACCTCCTCGGGCGGCTCGCCGCCGACGACGAAGGTGCGGGTCATGTCGGCCCAGCAGGCGGAGGCCTCGTCGCGCGGCCAGAGGTCGATCTCGATGGGGAGCCCGGCCGGCAACGGACCGAAGCCGGCCTCGTGGCCCGTGCCCTGCCAGACCGACGCGACGATCACGTCCGGCGGCGCGGGCGCTCCGTGCTGCTCGCAGGCGTCGCGCAGCGCCGCCCGCACCGCCTCGGCCAGCAGCGGCTCGCCGTCCACGTGCAGCGTGCCGTCGACGGGCTCGGCCCGGCGGAGCAGTGCCGCCGCCGCGGCCATGCCTGCCTCGGCGGCCGTCTGCGCACGGCGGATGCCGGCCATCTCGGCCTCGCTCTTCACGCGCCGGCGCAGCTTGATCGTCTCGTCGTCGACGCTGAGCGAGACGCCGTCGGCGCGCAGCCGGTCGGCCACGCCCAGCGGGAAGTCGAAGTCCACGATCGCGTCGCGGAGCCCGAGCCGCTCCACCGCGCGCGCCGCCAGCTCGAGGTCCACCTCGTCGCGCGTGATGTCGCTCTTCAGGAGCTCGTGGAAGCCGAGCTCGGCGTTGTCCACCAGCTCGGCGTCGGGGCGCGCCGCCGCGACGCGGTCGCGCTCGATCGAGGAGACCGTGACGAAGGGGCGACCGCCCACCTCGGCGTATAGGAAGGGATCCATCACGGAGATCGGGATTTCGTGGCGCAGCGCCGCGCTGCGCTCGGTGTCGCCATATAGAAGAAGCTCAGGCACGGCGCGCAAGTGTATGCGCCGCCCTCGCGTTGCATACAAACCTTGGCAAAGTTTTGTCAAGGTTGGCGGAAACTTCGGTACCATGCTGCGAATGCGGGATTACCTAGAGGCGATCAACTCGCGGGTCGTGATCTTCGACGGCGCCATGGGCGCGACGCTCGAGGAGCTCGAACTCACCCAGGAGGACTACGGCGGGCTGCAGGGCAAGTGCCACGAAGCGCTCGTGCTGAACCGCCCCGACGTGATTCAGGGCGTGCACGAGTCGATGATCGCCGCGGGCGCCGAGGTGCTCGAGACAGACACCTTCCAGGCCTCCCGCCTCAAGCTCTCCGAGTGGGGGCTCGAGCAGCACACGCTCGAGATCAACCGCAAGGCAGCCGAGCTGGCGCGCGCCGCCGCCGGCGACGAGCACTTCGTCGCGGGCTCGATCGGGCCGACGGGCTTCCTGCCCGCCTCGGACGACCCGACGCTCGGCAACATCTCCTTCGGCCAGCTCGTCGAGGTGTTCGAGGAGCAGGCGCGCGGGCTCGTCGAGGGCGGCGCCGACCTGCTCATCATCGAGACGGCCCAGGACATCCTCGAGGTAAAGGCCGCTGTGTTCGGCGCGCGCGAGGCGTTCAAGCAGGTGGGCCGGAGCGTGCCGATCCAGACGTCCGTCTCGCTCCTGCCCAACGGCGGCAAGATGCTGCTCGGCACCGACATCGCCGCGGTGCTCACCACGCTCGTCGCGCTCGACGTGCAGGCAATCGGCCTCAACTGCTCGACCGGCCCCGAGGACATGCGCGACGCGATCCGCTTCCTCGGCGAGCACTCCCCCGTGCCCGTGCACTGCATCCCCAACGCCGGCCTGCCGCTCCAGGGGCCGAACGGCGAGACGATCTTCCCGGAGAAGCCCGAGCCGCTCGCCGACGCGTTGCAGGAGTACGTGGAGCGCTATGGCGTGTCGATCGTGGGCGGCTGCTGCGGCACGCGGCCCGAGCACATCGAGGCGCTGGCTGAGCGCGTGAAGGGCCGCGAGCCCGGACCGCGCCCCGTCGGGTCGCTGCCTCCCCAGGTGTCCTCGATGATGGGCGCCACGCTGCTCGCGCAGGAGCCACGCCCGACGATCGTCGGCGAGCGCGTGAACTCGCAGGGCTCACGGCGCGCCAAGCAGATGCTGCTCGACGACGACTACGACGGGCTGCTGCAGATCGCCGAGAACCAGGTTGAGGGCGGTGCCCACGTGCTCGACGTCTGCGTCGCGCTCACCGAGCGCCAGGACGAGGACGAGCAGATGGCCGAGCTCGTGAAGCGCATCTCGCTGCAGGTGGACGCCCCGATTCAGGTGGATTCCACCGAGCCGGACGTGCTGAAGGCGGCGCTCGAGCAGATCCCCGGCCGCGCGATCGTCAACTCGATCAACCTCGAGGCCGGGCGCGACAAGCTCGACACCGTCGTTCCGCTTACTAAGGCTCACGGCGCGGCGATCATCGCCCTCACGATCGACGAGGAAGGGATGGGCAAGACGCGCGAGCGCAAGCTCGAGATCGCCAAGCGCATCCATGGCCTCGTAGTGGACGAGCACGGCATGGCGCCCGAGGCGCTGATCTTCGACACGCTCACGTTCACGCTCACCACGGGCGACGAGGAGTGGCGGCCGTCCGCGGTCGAGACGATCGAGGGCATCCGCCTGATCAAGGAGGCGCTCCCCGGCGTCAAGACCTCGCTCGGCGTCTCGAACGTGTCGTTCGGCGTCTCGCCGGTGGCCCGTGCGGTGCTCAACTCGGTGTTCCTGCACCATGCAGTCGAGGCTGGGCTCGACCTCGCGATGGTGCACCCGCAAGACGTCACGCCCTACCCGGAGATCCCCGACGGGGAGCGCGAGCTCGCCGACGACCTCGTGTTCAACCGTCGCGAGGACGCGCTTGAGCGCTTCATCGCCCACTTCGAGGCGAAGGGCGAGCAGGCCGCCGAGGACACTGCGGACCCGACCGCCGACATGGAGCCCGAGCAGGCGCTCCATTGGCACATCCTGCGGCGCAAGAAGGAGGGCGTGGAGGCTCAGATCGACGCGTCGGTGGAGAAGATCGGCGCGGTGCCGACGCTCAACGAGGTGCTGCTGCCCGCCATGAAGGAGGTGGGCGACAAGTTCGGCGCCGGCGAGCTGATCTTGCCGTTCGTGCTGCAGTCCGCCGAGGTGATGAAGCGGGCGGTGGCCCAGCTCGAGCAGTACCTCGACAAGATCGAGGGCTACACGAAGGGCACCGTCGTGCTCGCCACCGTCTTCGGCGACGTGCACGACATCGGCAAGTCGCTCGTCAACACGATTCTCACGAACAACGGCTACACGGTCGTCGACCTCGGTAAGCAGGTGCCGGTGTCGCAGATCATCGACGCCGCCCAGGAGCACAAGGCCACCGCGATCGGCCTGTCCGCCCTGCTCGTCTCCACCTCCAAGCAGATGCCCATCTGCGTGTCCGAGCTGCACGAGCGCGGCCTCGAGTTCCCGGTGCTGGTGGGCGGCGCCGCGATCAACCGCGACTTCGGCCGCCGCATCCTCTACCCGCACGGAAAAGAGGCGGACGACGTCTACGGGCCGGGCGTCTTCTATTGCAAGGACGCCTTCCAGGGGCTCGCGGTGATGGACAACCTGGTCGATACCGCCGCCCGCGACGAGCTGGTCGAGCGCATCAAGCGCGAGGCGCGCGAGCTGCGCGAGCAGCCGGAGCGCGTCGAGCAGGGCCCGGCGCCCGACGCCCCGTCGCGCTCGGCGGTCCGCGTCGATGTGGCGATCCCCGAGCCGCCGTTCTGGGGCGTGCGCGAGGTGCCGGTCGACCTCGACGAGGTCTTCCCGCTGCTCGACACGCACGTCCTGTTCAAGCTGCACTGGGGCGGCAAGGGCGTGAAGGGCGAGGAGTGGGAGCGCCTGCTCGCCGACGACTTCAAGCCGCGCCTCGAGCGCATGTGGCGCGAGCAGGACTACCTCAACCCGCGCGCGATCTACGGCTACTTCCCGGTCAACGCGGACGGCGACGAGCTGGTGTTCTTCGACCCCGAGGATCCCGCGCGCGAGCTCGACCGGCTCGAGTTCCCGCGCCAGCCCGCGCACGACCGGCTCTGCCTGGCCGACTACTGGCGCCCGATCGAGTCGGGCGAGCGCGACGTGTGCGTGCTGCAGGCGGTCACGGTCGGCCCCGAGGTCACCGCTCGCTGCGAGCGGCTCGAGGCCGACGGCGAGTTCGCCGAGCAGCTGTTCGTGCACGGCCTCGGCGTGCAGTCGGCCGAGGGCATCGCGGAGTGGCTGCACGAGCGGGTGCGCTCGGAGCTCGGCGTCGGCGAGGAGCAGGGCCGCCGCTACTCCTGGGGCTACCCGGCGTGTCCCGAGCAGGAGCAGCACGGGCCGGTTTTCAAAATGCTGGGAGCCGAGTCGATCGGGCTGTCCCTGTCGCACGGGTTCGCGGTCGAGCCGGAGCAGTCCACGATCGCGATCGTGGCCCACCATCCGCAGGCGAGCTACTTCGGCATGCGCAGCGGTCGCATCCCCCCGCGGGCGGGCGCCGGCCCGGCGGCGGAGGACGACGCCGCCGACGAGGCGTCAGCCGCGGTGCAGCAGGTTCAGTAGCGTCGCGGCGAGCTGCGCCGGCTCTTCCTTGAGCCAGCAATCCGTGACGCGCAGCACCTCGTAGCCCGCGAGCTTGAGCAGGGCGTCGCGGCGACGGTCCTCCTCGAACGCCTTGCGCGTGCGGTGGTGGGTCCAGCTGTCGAGCTCGACGATGACCTTCTGCTTGGCCCAGAGGGCGTCGACGGTGAGGCCAGCGACTGACGCGTTCATCGCCGGTGGCGGCACTGCGTAGCGCTTACAGAAAGCAATAAAGGTGCGCTCGATGCCGTCGTGGGCGTGCGCGGCCTCGGGCTCGATCGCCTGTATTGCGGCTGTCAGCGGCTTGAGCCCGTGGTGGCCTTTGTTTCTGGCGCAGCAGGCGTGGATCGCGCTGAAGTCGAAGACACCCAGCTTCTCGGCCTTCTCGAGCGCATAGACCAGGCGCCGCTGCTGGATCACCACCGCGATGTCGAGGAGGGTTCTGGGAAGGCTGGTGACGGGGATGTTGGCGATCCGGCCTCGGTCGCTCTCATCCAACCGCCGCGAGCGGTGGAAGACGATCCCCTCTCGGCTGCGCCGCCTCGCGGCGCCGACGACATCGATGACGGCGCGCGAATCGTCGAGCACTCCGTGCAGCCAGGCCGCACTGCGATGACTCACCAGCGCGCCGGAACCGCCGGCGAGCACCGCTGCCATGAGGCGGCCGTTGACCGGGGCCGCCGCATGACCGACGGCGTACACGCCGCGATGCACCACGTGCAAACGCCCGCTCATCACCCGCTTGCGGATCGCGCTGGCGCTCAGTCCCAGCGCCAAGAGCTGCCGATGCGAGATCCGCCCGTACTGGCTGTCAGCCACCCGCGCGATCCGCGCGTCCAGACGTGGGGCACGTTGAGTGCCTATATCTCCCGCAATGTGCCCCACGTCCGCCATGAGGCGACGGTCTCACGGCGGCGCGAACGTTTCCGCACCCCGGTGCGACAGCTTCGCTACGAGTTCGTCACGACTACGAGGCGTCGATGTTGGCCGCCGCGCCCTTGCTGCGGCGGCTCGAGCCCACGTGGAGCTCCACCGGTGCGGCGTGGAGGGCGCGTAGGCGCATGTCCTTCCAGGACATTCCCTCGCGCAGCAGGGCCGGCATGCCCATCGTCACCGCGGTGGCGATCTCGACCGCCTGGAGGATGACCCCGTAGGCGAGCGCGTCCGCATGGCTGACGTGGTACGCCGAGAGGACCGCCACACAGGCGGCCTGGAAGACGCCGAGGTTGGACGGGGTGATCGGGAGCACGGCGGTGACGTTGACCGCGAACAAGACGGCCGCGGCGGCGCCGAAGCTCGCCGTGTGGTCGAGGCCGAGCGCTATCAGCAGCACGTAACAGGCGGTGGCCTGCAGTCCCCAGGCGGCGAGCTGGTTGAACGCAGCCCACGAGCCGAGCTTGGGGTGGCGGAAGACCTGCAACCCGGCGCGTACCTGCTCCATCGCGCCGCGCACGATCGCCATCGCGCGCTGCACCCGCACGAAGCGCGACGGCTTGCCGCGGCGGAGCAGCGCCGGCAGGAGCAGCACGAGCGCGAGCATCGACACCGGCGCGGCGGAGCCGATGATCAGCGCCTTCTCGTGCCCGTGGAAGAGGCCGACGGTGGTGAACATGATCGCCCCGAGCACCACCAGCGCGATCAGGTTGAGAAGGGTCTGCGAGACAACCGTGCCGAGGACGATCGGGAGGCGCTCGCGCATTCGGCCTAGGCGCCGCGCCACGATCAGCGCACGCGAGGGCTCGCCGAGGCGGGCGGGCAGCGTGGCGGACATGAGCACGCCGATCATCACGCCGCGCGCGGCGTCGCGCCGGCGCACGCGGACGCCCGGCAGCGCAGAGCGCAGCACGGCGTGCCAGGACTCCGCGCGCAGCAGCATCGAGGCGCACATGAGAGCGAACGCCAGGAGCACCCAGGTGGGCGTGGCGGCGAGCAACGCGTCACCGATCCGCGGGACGCCGATGCGCTGAAGAGCCATCCAGCCAAGCCCGCCGGCAGCTCCGATTGCGGCCACTGCGGCAACGCGTCGAACGGCGCGGGTGGCGAGCCGACGGCGGGCGCCGGGCGCCTCGGGCTCGAGCGACGGCAGGCGCCGCGCCGGGTGGCGCGGGCCGAGTGCGGCGGGCGTGAGTCCAGCCTTGACGGCAAACCGTTGCGGCGCGGCCTGCGGCTGCGGGATCTCGACCGCGTCCTCGTAGGCGCGCTCGACCTCGTTCGCCACATGCGGCCACGCGAAGCGCTCGGCACGCTCGCGCGCGGCGCGCGCCATACGATCGAGGCGCGCTCGGTTCTCCGCCAGCCCGTGGAGCGCCTCGCCCAGTCGCACCGGCTCCGCGGCCGGCACGAGCAAGCCATCCACGCCGTTGCGCACCACGTCGCGGTAGCCCGCGATGTTGGAGGCGACCACCGGCGTGCCCGAGGCGAACGCCTCGGTCAGGACCATGCCGAAGCTCTCGCCGCCGAGGGACGGGGCGCAGAGAACATCGGCGTCATGAAGGAGCTGCCACTTGCGCTCGTCGCTGACGCGGCCGGCGATCTCGATGCCCTCGGTCTCGAGCAGGAATGGCTCGACCTCCTCGGCCGTCGCGCCCGCAACCACGAGCCGGGCGGCCACGCCCGCGCCGCGCAGGGCCTCGAAGGCGCGTAGCAGCACCGGCAGTCCCTTGCGCTCCTCGGCGCGGCCGACGAAGAGCAGCCTCAGCTCGTCACGAAACGGCTTGGGCCCGAGCTGGGCGGCCGACAGGTCCACGCCATTCGGCACGATCCGGTACTCGCCGCCGTAGAAGCGCTGCGCGGTCCAGCGCGCGGCCTCGGAGACGGCGATGCGCACGTGAAGCTTGTTATAGAGCCGGCGCGCGCCGACCAGCACCGCGAAGTTGTTCGTTACCCAGCTCGTCGAATAGGCGTGGAACGTGCCGACGAGCGGCGACGGCGACCACTCCGTGGCCAGCCAGCTCACCACCGGCGCGTTGGGCTCGTGCACGTGCACCACGTCGAACTTGCCGTGCCGCAGCGTGCGGCTCAGAGTGGCCGCGCCCTCCGGGAAGACCGCCAGATTCGACACCGCGCCGTTAGCCGGCAGCCCGACCGTGCGGCCCAGCGGCACGACGTAATCCGGCAGCTCGCGCGGCTCCGGGCGCGCGCCTTTGTGGGTGACACGAGCCATCCGGTCGTCCGGATCGAACGGCGCTAGAAGCCGGACATCGTGACCTGAGGCGAGCAGCTCGCCTGCAAGGGCCTCGACATGCCTTCCGACGCCCCCCGGATACGTAAACGAATAAGGGGAAACGAGGGCTACGCGCACTTGCGCGATGTTAGCCCAGCTTCCGGCCGCGCGGCGGCCGACGTGCCAGATCGCACGTACATCACCGTGAGCAGAAGACAGGCTGTGCCGATCATCACAATCTCTGGCCCGGAGTCGTTCGCGAGGGCGCCGATCACGACCGCGAAGAAGGAGCCGACGAGCGCCGCCTCCAGGGGCCGGGTGCGACCGCTGGACACCGGCGCGAGCAGCTCGCGGCGCTTGACCACGCCCGCCACGAGCAGGCCAACACAGACACCGACCGTGAAGGGCGTGCTGCCGTGCGCGAGGCCCGCCACCGACAGCCGCCAGCGGCGGAGCACGACCTTGCCGAGGTCGCCCGGCCCGCTGGAGCTCGACAACGTGTGCGTGAGGTGCGCGCCCCCGCCGATCAGGAGGTCGAGCCCCACGAGCACCCCGACGGCCAGCACCGGGACGACCACGGCGAGCGCGATCGCGCGCGGCGTCGGCCCGCGCGGGAGCGACATCACCACCGCGGCGGCGCCGCCCGCGCCCAGCGTGATCACGCCCCCCACATCGGCACCGAGCCGCCCCGCCCCGATCACGAGCGCCGCCACCACGGCCGTCAGCGCGAACGCACGCGGCGCCGAGCGCTCGGGTAGCAGCGTGAGCGCCGCGCCGGTGCCCACGAGCGCCGTCAGCGCCAGCATGATCTCGAGCTCGTTGCCGATGCCGAAGAAGCGCGAGCCGCCCTTGGGGTTGGGGCCGGCGATCGACAGGCCGATCAGATGCGAGCCGAGCGCGAGGTCGACCGTGTGCGCGCCGAAGCTGACCGCGGCGGGCACGAGCGGCGCCGCCGGCCAGGGTACGAACTGGTCGGTGAGCGAGCCGAGCGCGAGCGACCCGAGCGCGATCACGAGCCCCTCCACGAGCCCCGATGGACGCAGCGCCGCGGTGAGCAGGCACAGCGCGGGAATCCAGATCCCGGCCAGCAGCACGATGCGCGCCGCGGTGCGGACCCCCTCGCGACCGCGCACGAGCCAAAGCAGGAACGCGGCCGCCGCCCATGCGATCAGGACGATCCACACGGCCTCGTCGCGGTGGGGCAGGATCGCGTCGAGCCGGGACTTGAGGCTCTGCACGTATGCCTCGCCGTGGCCGCCGCGCGACTCGATCTGCTCGCCCTGCATCTTCTTCGGCACCTTGATGCCGAGCGTGCGCAGCACCGTGGCCGAGATGTCCGGTGCGGCGACGTAGCCGTCGCGGCGCGTGGTGTCCGAGCGGATCACGCCGCCACCCGCAATGCCGGGCCCCAGCGCGCCCGTGGCGAGCAGCGTGAGCGGCTTGACCGGCGGCGCCTGCATGACCACGACGAGGTCGCCGGGGCGCCGGGCGCGCAGAAACGCCGAAAGAGCGGCGCTCCCGGCAGGCCCAGCCGGCAAGCGCGCGACGAGCAAAGAGGAAGACCGCCACACCCCCACCGCCCGCGCACCAAAGCCGGCGGCCGGGCCCAGCGACACGCGCCCGATCCGCCCGCCCTCATCCGCTGCCGCAAACGACTCGGTGTCCTCAGCGCCGGCCACTCCCGCATACGCCACCGTCCCGCCAGCACGCTCAATCGATGAAGCGAGCAGCCCAGGCACCACATCCCCAGGAGCCGCCCGCGCCCGCCGCACCAATGAATCCCAACCCGCCACCCGCCCCCCGCCCCCTGCCCCCCGCAGAGCG
>DASXNY010000197.1:0-13988 GCA_036494715.1 Thermoleophilaceae bacterium | reverse complement strand
ACCAGTTCCCGGGGCAGGACCCGGCGCAGTCGCGGCGGCAGGCGCCCCAACACCGATGTCAGGATGCCATCGACCCGCTCGACCAGCCGGATCCGCGCCGCCGGCCGCTCCCGTACCCCCGTCACCCGACCATGATGCACGTACCGCTCCGCGTTTCGCCCCGCCGTCTCCACGGACACGCGGCATTCACCCGCCCGCCGTGCGCCGTTCGACGCTTCGATCGGCTGCCCCGGCTCAGCTGCGCGGCGCGGCGGGCTCAGCCGTGCGGCGCGGCGGGCTCAGCCGTGCGGCAGGAGGCGGATCGTCACCGGTGCGGCCGCCGCGCCGACGACGGGCCCCACGATCGCGGGTCCGTACCGGTCGTACTTGGCGTGGTACGCCTTGTCGATGCCGGGCATCGCATCGGGTTCGGCGTCGGCGAACGTGACGTCGCGTTCGAGGCCACCGGCGCGGATCCGGCCGGTGCCGCTGGCTCTGGCCCGCCGGTACCACGGGTTGTTCGCGCCGTGTGCGGAACGCACGTACAGGTCGTCACCGACGCGGACGACCCAGATCGTCACGTAGGGGCGCGGCGTGCCGTCGGAGCGCGGCGACGTGATCTCCAATTCTTCCGCGTCCCCGATGCTGTTGAGTTCGTCGGTGGTCCAGGTCGTCACGGCTGCTCTCCTCGGCTCGGGCTCTCCTCGGCTCGGTCAGGCGCCGAAGACCCGCCTGGCGACGGTGATCGCGGACATCGCTTTGGGCCAGCCGGCGTAGAACGCCAGGTGGATGATGATCTCCTTGAGCTCGGTCTCGGTCACCCCGTTGTCCTCGGCCCGCTGCAGGTGGCCGCCGAGTTGCTCGGTGTTGCCGCCGGTGATCAGGGAAGCGACCGTGATGAGGCTGCGGTCGCGCGGCGACAGTTCGGGCCGGGCCCAGACGTCGCCGAAGAGCACGTCGTCGGTGAGCGAGACGAGCTTGGGCGCGAAGTCGCCGACCAACTTCTGCGCCGGGGTCGGTTCCTGCTGATCGGTCACGTCCGGTTCTCCATTCGCGTGGCGACGGCTTCCGTTCCGCCGAGGATGTCGGGCATCAGCCGCTCGATACGCCCCGGACCGGGGCGGGAACCCCCAACGGCGACAGTACCTGCGGGAGCGTCGTACCTCATGCAGATCGCGCCTATGCGGGACCGGTGAACCTCCACCGGCGGCGCCGCGGCCTGGCGAGCGGCAGCAGGCTTCGCGGTACGGCGTGGGCCGGCTCCTCCGGTCAATCCGCCGACCGGCGAGCCCGGGTCGCCTCGCGGGTGAGCGCCCACGCGTCCGCCACGGGACCCACGTGCCCGAGCTTGTCGGGGTTGATCACCGAGCGGATCGTCTGGATCCGCCCGTCGAGTACGTCGAGCGTCCAGGTATTGATCACCTTGCCGTCCCGGTCGCGGAAGATCGCGCCGGGCTGGCCGTTCATCTCGTGCGACTGGACTACGACGCCGATCCGGACGAGCGGCGCGACGATCGCGGCGAGCACCCGGGCCACGTTCTCGGCGCCGATGATGTGCCGCCATTGCGGGGCCTTGCCGCCACCGTCGCCGACCATCTGGACGTCGGCGGCGAGGAGCTCCCGCAGCCCGTCGACGTCCCCTTCCCGGAAGGCGTCGAAGAACCGCTCGGCGAGTTCCTCGCGCTCCCTCCGGTCGGCCTCGAACCGGGGCCGGCCCGCGTCCATGTGGCGGCGCGCCCGCATCGCGAGCTGGCGGCACGCCGCCTCCGATCGCCCCACGGCCGACGCGATCTCCGGGAAGCCGAACCCGAACACCTCCCGCAGCACGAAGACCGCACGCTCGAGCGGGGTCAGCCGTTCGAGCAGGAGCAGCGCCGCCATCGACAGCGAGTCGGCCAGCTCCGCCGAGCGCTCCGGGTCCTCGTAGGGGTCGGTCAGCAGCGGCTCGGGGAACCACGGCCCGACGTACTCCTCCCGCCGGCGGCGTGCCGAGCGCAGCACGTCGATCGAGATCCGGGTCACGACGGCTGAGAGGAAGGCCTTGGTCGACCTGGGTTGGGTCGGGGAGGTGTCGTAGCGCAGCCAGGTCTCCTGGACCGCGTCCTCGGCCTCGCTCACGCTGCCGAGGATCCGGTACGCGATCGCGAACAGCAGCGGCCGCAGATCCTCGAACTCCTCGACCCGGTTCAAGCCAACCCTTCCCTGAAACCCTGGCGCCACGACGGATAGCGCAGCTCCCAGCCGAGCTCCCGCTTGGCCTTGGCGTTGGAGAAGCCGCACCCCTCGGTCATCATCGTCACCGCCACCTCGCCGGCCAGCAGCCGGGCCAGCCACCTGGGGACCCGCATCGGTGGCTTTGCGCCCGCGCAGGCGGCCAGGTAGGGAAGCCACTCGCTGGCCGGGGCGGGTTCGTCGTCGACGATGTTGAACACGCCCCTCGCCTCCTGTTCCACAGCCAGGACGGTAGCGCTCGCCGCGTCGTCGAGATGCACCCACGAGCAGTACCCGGTGCCGCCCCCGACGACCGGGAACTGTCGCTTGCGTACGAGCTCGAGCTGATCGTCGGTGGCGCCCGGCCCGTAGAACCCGCCGTATCGCAGGACCGTGCCACCAGCCCCGAGTACCACGTCCTCGACGTGGCGGATCGCCTCCATCCCCGCGTGCGCCGCCGTCCCCGCGTGCGGGTCCAGCGGGTCCTCCTCGGTCTTCACCCATCCGCCCGTGCGGATCCCGTTCCAGTTGGCGTAGCTCTGCGCGAAGAAGTGGGTTACGCCGGTCGCCTCGGCGGCGGCCAGCAGGTGGTCCGTCCCCTCGGTGCGCAGCCGGTTGGTACCGGCGAACCAGCGATCCATGTGCTTCATATCGGGCTTGCCGGCGTGCGCCACGGAAATCGCGGTCATCTGGTGCACGATCGCGTCCGGCCGGGCGGCCGCCACCGCTTCACCGACCGACGCCGCATCCAGCCCGTCCATGACGACGCCGGCCGCGCCCAGCCGGGCCAGCGAGCTCAGCTTGGCCGTGCTCGTCGTCGTAGCCGTCACCTGGTGGCCCCGGGCCACGAACCGCGGCACCAGCCGCCGCCCCAGGACCCCGGTCCCGCCCGCCACGAACACCCGCATGATCATCCCCTTCCGGATCCCCGGAGCCTGTCTCTTCAGACCTGAGACGAGACAGCCCCGGTCGTCTGTGACATGAGGGAAGACGCGAGGATCTCGCACAGCGCAACGACGAGTGACAACCGGATCCCCGGGTCGTCAACGGGCAAACAGCCTCAGAGCGGACGCCGAGGGATGGCACGCCAGCAGCCTCCGCCAAAGCCCGGCCCCGGCTGCGCTCGGACGGTGCGTGCGTCGCGAAGCGGGTGCCCAAACCGATCAGGATTCGAGAAGCGCCGGGTCACCAAGGTCACCTAGAGTGACCGCCATGGACGTCACCACCACGACTTCGGGAGCGAACATGACCGACTCTTCCACCCAGGGAATCAAGACCGTGCTGCACCCCGTGTCCGACCTGGCGGCCGCCAAGGCGGTGTACGCCGCCCTGCTCGGCGTGGCGCCGCAGGCCGACGCGCCCTACTACGTCGGCTTCGAGGCCGCCGGTCAGCACATCGGGCTGGTACCGGGCGGTGGACCGCAGGGCATGACCTCGCCGGTGACCTACTGGCACGTGGCGGACATCGAGGCGAAGCTGGCCGAGGTGACCGCCGCGGGTGCCACGGTGAAGGAGCCCGCGCACGACGTCGGCGGCGGCCGCCTGGTGGCCACCTTCACCGACCCCGACGGCAACGTGCTCGGGCTGCTCCAGGACGTGTGAGCGCGAACCCGGGGCCGGCCCACACCCGCGAGGTAACGGGCCGGCGAGGGAGAACCAAGGCTGCTGGTTAGATCGAGCCAGGCGACGCCGACGGAGACCGCGAAGGCGGCCCACCCCACAGATGGAGAAACGATGAGCAAGGCCACGAGGAAGGACTCGCAGCCGTCCGCGCTGCAGGTCGCCGACCGCCACGACCTGATCCGCGTGCACGGCGCCCGCGAGAACAACCTCAAGGACGTCAGCATCGAGCTCCCGAAGCGCCGGCTGACGGTGTTCACCGGCGTCTCCGGCTCGGGCAAGAGCTCTCTGGTGTTCGACACGATCGCCGCGGAGTCGCAGCGGATGATCAACGAGACCTACAGCACCTTCGTGCAGGGCTTCATGCCGACGCTGGCGCGGCCCGAGGTCGACGTACTCGACGGGCTGACGACCGCGATCATCGTCGACCAGCAGCGGATGGGTGGCGATGCCCGCTCCACGGTCGGCACCGCCACCGACGCCAACGCGATGCTGCGCATCCTCTTCAGCCGGCTCGGGCAGCCGCACATCGGCTCGCCCAAGGCGTTCTCCTTCAACGTCGCCTCGATCAGCGGAGCGGGAGCGGTCACGCTCGAACGTGGCGGGAAGACCGTGAAGGAGCGGCGCAGCTTCAGCATCACCGGCGGCATGTGTCCGCGCTGCGAAGGCCGGGGCACGGTCACCGACTTCGACCTGTCCGCGCTGTACGACGACAGCAAGTCGCTCAACGAGGGTGCGCTCACGATCCCGGGCTACAGCGTCGACGGCTGGTACGGCCGCATCTTCAGCGGCTGCGGCTTCTTCGACCCGGACAAGCCGATCCGTAAGTTCACCAAGACCGAGCTCCACGACCTGCTCCACAAGGAGCCGACCAAGATCAAGGTCGACGGCATCAACCTGACGTACGAAGGATTGATCCCGAAGATCCAGAAGTCGATGCTCTCCAAGGACAAGGAAGCATTGCAGCCACACATCCGGGCGTTCGTGGAGCGGGCCATGACCTTCACCACCTGTCCCGAGTGCGGCGGCACCCGGCTGAGCGAAGGCGCTCGATCGTCGAAGATCGAGGGGATCAGCATCGCCGACGCCTGCGCGATGCAGATCAGCGACCTGGCGGACTGGGTCCGTGGACTCGACGAACCGTCGGTGGCGCCGCTGCTCGCGACGCTGCGGTACGCGCTCGACTCGTTCGTGGAGATCGGGCTGGGTTACCTCTCGCTCGACCGGTCGTCGGGCACGCTGTCGGGCGGCGAGGCGCAGCGCGTCAAGATGATCCGCCACCTCGGCTCCTCGCTCACCGACGTCACCTACGTCTTCGACGAGCCCACCATCGGCCTGCACCCCCACGACATCCAGCGGATGAACGACCTGCTGCTGCGGCTGCGGGACAAGGGCAACACGGTACTCGTCGTGGAGCACAAGCCGGAGACCATCGCGATCGCCGACCACGTCGTCGACCTCGGCCCCGGCGCCGGCACGGCGGGCGGCACCGTCTGCTTCGAGGGGACCGTCGAGGGGCTGCGGGCCAGCGGTACCATCACCGGCCGCCACTTCGACGACCGGGCCACGCTGCGGGAGACGGTGCGGAAGCCCACCGGCACGCTGGAGATCCGCGGCGCGACCGAGCACAACCTGCGCGACGTCGACGTCGACATCCCGCTCGGGGTGCTGGTCGTCATCACCGGCGTGGCGGGCTCCGGCAAGAGTTCGCTCGTGCACGGGTCCATCCCCGCCGGCGCGGGCGTGGTGTCGATCGATCAGAGCGCGATCCGCGGCTCGCGCCGGAGCAACCCGGCGACGTACACCGGACTGCTCGACCCGATCCGCAAGGCGTTCGCGAAGGCCAACGGCGTGAAGCCGGCGCTGTTCAGCGCCAACTCCGAGGGCGCCTGCCCCAACTGCAACGGCGCCGGCGTCATCTACACCGACCTGGCGATGATGGCCGGCGTCGCCACCACCTGCGAGGTGTGCGAGGGGAAGCGGTTCGAGGCATCGGTGCTGGACTACCACCTCGGCGGCCGCGACATCAGCGAGGTGCTCGCGATGTCGGTGAGCGAGGCGGAGGCGTTCTTCGGTACCGGCGAGGCGCGCACGCCGGCCGCACACGCCATCCTCGGCCGGCTCGCCGACGTCGGGCTCGGGTACCTCAGCATCGGCCAGCCGCTCACCACGCTGTCCGGCGGCGAGCGGCAGCGGCTCAAGCTGGCCACCCACATGGCCGAGAAGGCCGGCGTCTACGTCCTCGACGAGCCGACCACCGGCCTGCACCTCGCCGACGTCGAGCAGTTGCTCGGCCTGCTCGACCGGCTCGTCGATGACGGCAAGTCGGTCATCGTCATCGAGCACCACCAGGCGGTCATGGCGCGCGCCGACTGGATCATCGACCTCGGCCCCGGCGCCGGCCACGACGGCGGCCGGATCGTCTTCGAGGGCACACCCGCCGAACTCGTCGCCGGTCGCCGGACCCTCACCGGCGAGCACCTCGCGGCCTACGTCGGCAGCTGACCGAGCCCCGCGCTGGGCAACCGCGGCGGGACGTGCCACGATCTCGCGGGTGAACGGCCAGCCTGCAGCGGCGCAGCACCTGCGCGACCTCGCGCAGCTTCGCCGCGTGCGCGACCGGATGGACCGGGAGTACGCGCAGCCGCTGGACGTCGAGGCGCTCGCCCGCGACGCGCACATGTCGGCCGGGCACTTCAGCCGCCAGTTCCGGCTCGCCTACGGCGAGTCGGCCTACAGCTACCTGATGACGCGACGGATCGAGCGCGCGATGGCGCTGCTGCGCCGGGGCGACCTCAGCGTGACCGAGGTCTGTTTCGAGGTGGGCTGCTCGTCGCTTGGCACGTTCAGCAGTCGCTTCACCGAACTGGTCGGGATGGCGCCCAGCGCCTACCGGCGCCAGGAGTCGCGGGCGACGGCGGGGATGCCTCCGTGCGTGGCAAAACAGGTGACGAAACCGATCAGGAATCGAGAAGCGCCGGTCCCGAGCCGGATCTAACGTTACGGCCATGGACATCACCATTAACGCCAGCTTCCTCCCACACGACAACCCCGATGCGTCCCTGGCCTTCTATCGCGACAGCTTGGGCTTCGAGGTCCGCAACGACGTCGAATACGGCGGCCTGCACTGGATCACCGTCGGCCCCGCCGACCAGCCCGACACGTCGATCGTCCTCTACCCGCCGGCCGCCACCCCAGGCATCACCGACGACGAGCGCCGCACCATCGCCGAGATGATGGCCAAGGGCACCTTCGCCAGCGTCAACCTGGCCACCGCCGACCTCGACGGCACCTTCGCGCAACTGGAGGCCAGCGGCGCCGAGATCGTCCAAGAGCCGACCGACCAGCCGTACGGGATTCGCGACTGCTCCATCCGCGATCCCGCGGGCAACCTGATCCGGATCAACCAGCTCGGCTGAGCCCGGCTCACCCAGGCCTCGCGTCTAGCGGACGGCGGCGAAAACCGAGGACGCAGATATCCGACGGTTTGCAGGCGCCGTCAGCAGGCCCCGGGGTTCTGTTGGCAGAACTGATCGAACTTGCCTGGCGCTGTGCCACCGGAGGAGGGCGTCGTACTGCCGCCGCCTCCGCCGGTACCCGTGCCGCCGGAGGGCGGCTGGGCGCCGCCCGAGGGCGTCGTGCTGGGCGCCTGAGGCGCCGGGGCGGGGGTGACGCTGGGGGAGCCGCCGTTCGACGGCGTGCCGCTCGAGGTGCCGCCGCTGCTCGGCTCGGTGGTGGTGGGCGTGGTGGGGACGCTGTCCGGAATGTTCGGCGCCGTCTCGTTGCCGGGCACGGTGAGCGGGGGCGGCGGCGGGATGGTCTCGGCGCTCTGGTCGCTGCCACCGCCGCAGCCGGCCACGACAAAGCCAAGCACGAGCACGCAGATCAGTAGTGAGAGCGACCTCATGGGGCGCTCGCTAGCGCTCTACGGCAGGCAGGCGGCGTCCGCAGTGCGGACAGTCGTTCAGATCCTTCGGGACGAGCTGCTCGAGCGAGCAGCCGCAGATCCGCAGATTCTCGATGGCCCAAGGCAGGTTGCTCGGCGACGGGGCGAGTGGCAGCAGCTTGCCGACCACCTCGAACGTCTCGCCGCTGTCCCTGTCCACGTACACGGCACCAGGCTCGACCTCGCGAATGACCTCGCGGTCGGACCTGGCCCGAAGTCGGTATTTCTGACGCTCCGGCATGAGCGCGGAAACATATCAGCGGCACGGGCGACCTTTCCTGGGTCGGGTACACCATTCTGAAGGCTGCCGGGGACGGAGGGCGAAGTAGGGCCAGCAATGAAGATCCTCGTTTTCCACGGATATCTGCTTCGCGGCACCGGCAGCAACATCTATAACGCCAGCCTGGCCGCCGCGCTGGCCGAGATGGGCCACGAGGTCCACATTCTCTGTCAGGACCGCCACGCTGCAGAGCTGTCGTTCGTGGGCGCCGTGGCGCGCTGGGACGGGGGCGAGCTGGGCGTCGAGGGCGACCCGCACGCCCGCGTGACCGCCTACCTGCCCGACATCGGCCGCGTGCTGCCGGTCTACGTGATGGACCAGTACGAGGGCTTCGACGCCACGCCGTTCCTCGACCTCTCGGACGACGAGCTCGACCACTACATCGCCGCCAACGTGGCCGCGGTGCGGGAGGTGGCCGAGCGCGTCCGCCCGGACCTGGCCCTGGCCAACCACGCGCTGATGGGACCGGTCGTGCTGGCCCGTGGGCTGCCCGCCGCGGTGCCCTACGCCGTCAAGATCCACGGCAGCGCGCTCGAGTACACGCTGCGCCGCGACCCGCCGCGCTTCCTGCCCTATGCGCGGGAGGGCGTCGAGCGGGCGAACGGCGTGCTGGTGGGCTCGACGCACATGGCCGAGCGCCTCTGGGAGTTCCTGCCGGAGACGCGCGAGCGGACGCGGCTGGGCCCGCCTGGGGTGGACGTGCACAGTTTCCGCCCGCTCGCTGCCTCCGAGGCCGCCGAGCGCCTCAGCGCGCTCGCTGACCGCCTCGAGGCCGGCGCGGCGGCAGGCTGGGGTGGCGACGTCGGCGCGCCGGCGGCCCTGCGCGCGCTCGACCCCGAGCGCGACGCGCTCGTCTGCTTCGTCGGCAAGCTGATCGTCTCGAAGGGAATCGACCTGCTGCTGGCCGCCTGGCCGCTCGTGGTCGCAGAGGTGCCGAAGGCGCGGCTCTGCGTCGTCGGCTTCGGCACCTACCGCGAGGCGTCGGAGGCCATCGTCGCGGCGCTCGGGCGCGGGGACCTCGACGCGCTGCGCGAGATCGGGCGACGCGGGCGCGAGCTCGAGGGCGGCCCGGCGGGCGAGCTGCGCTTCCTCGCCGCCTTCCTCGACGGCCTCGAG
Source organism: Thermoleophilaceae bacterium (assembly GCA_036494715.1). Taxonomy (GTDB): domain Bacteria; phylum Actinomycetota; class Thermoleophilia; order Solirubrobacterales; family Thermoleophilaceae; genus JAICJR01. The sequence continues at coordinate 4,836 of DASXNY010000197.1, read as the reverse complement.
GGCGATCGGCGCGACGCCTACGTCGCGGCCGCGCGCGACGCCGCGCGGCGCATCCACTTCACGGGCCGGCTCGAGCACGACGACCTGCCCGACTTCCTGCCCGCCTGCCTCGCCGAGGTGGTGCCGAGCACGTTCCCGGAGGCGTTCGGCATGGTCGCGGCGGAGGCGGCCGTGTGCGGGGTGCTGCCGCTGTCGGCCGCCCACTCAGGCCTCGCCGAGGTCAGCGCCATGCTGGCGCCCCCGCTCGACCCGCCCCTGCAGCGGCTGCTCGGCTTCGAGGTGGGGTACGGAGCCGTGGAGGAGATCGCGGCCAAGGTCGTGGACTGGCTCACCCTCGACCCGGCTGTCCGAGGGCGGGCGGACGCCGCACTCGCCGATACCGCGTCTGGGCGCTTCGGCTGGGAGCACGTCGCGGAGGGCGTGATCGCCGCGGCACAGGGCCGGCTGGACGAGCTCCCAGACGCCGCTCCCGTTGGGGAGTCCTGGCGTCCGCCGCTCGGATAATCTTCCGCCCCTTGACTCGGTCGCGGGACAGGATGCGGGTGCTCGCGCTGCTCGCCGCGCTTGCCGTGGTAGCGGTGGCTGCAGGCTGCGGTGGCCGCGGCGGCCAGCCCGACCTCGTGAACGGCAAGACGCTGTTCGTGCAGAAGTGCGGCTCCTGCCACACGCTCGCACGGGCCGGGACCAAGGGCATCCAGGGCCCGAACCTGGACGACGCCTTCGTCGAGGCGCGCCAGCAGGGCTTCGGCGAGTCCGGCATCAAGGGCGTGGTCTACAACCAGATCTCGCACGTGCGCCGCGGCAGCATCATGCCCCTCAATCTCGTGACCGGCGACAACGCCCGCGATGTTGCCTCCTACGTCGGCTTCGCCGCCGCCAAGCCCGGCAAGGACAGCGGCCAGCTCGCCACGGCGGGCGCGCCGAAGGTGAGCAGCAAGCCGGCGGTGGAGCAGAACGGCCAGCTCAATATCCCGGCCAACCCGAGCGGCGCGCTGGCGTTCCAGTACAACAAGGCCAACGCGAAGGCGGGTCAGGTGACGCTCGTCATGCCGAACAAGTCGCCGATCACCCACGACATCTCGATCAAGGGCAACGGGGTGAATCAGCAGGGACCGCGCGTGGGCAACGGCGGCACCTCCAAGGTCAGCGTCAACCTCAAACCCGGCACCTACACCTTCTACTGCTCGGTCCCCGGCCACGAGGCGGGCGGTATGAAGGGCACTCTGACGGTCAAGTAGCCCGCCCGGGCTACACATAGCCCCTATACGTGCCGATAACCGCGGGTAGAGGCGGTCCGGTCCGGCTGCCTCGTGCCGCTCCGATGAATCCGCCCTACAACAATCCAGGCATCGAGGCCCTCGCCGAGGACAGGCCCCAGCCGGTGGTCGACCGCCTCCTGGGGCTCACGCGTCCCACGACGCGCGGCCGCTCCGTGCGCCGGATCGGCGAGGTGATCGTGTCGCTCGGCTTCGCCGAGGCGGACGTGGTCGAGGGCGCCGTCAGGCTGGCCGCTGAGCGCGGGGAGCCGACCGGCAAGGCGCTCGTGGACAGCGGGGTGCTCACTCCGGACCAGCTCGCCCACGCCGTGGCGGAGCGCTTCGGGCTCGACTACGTGGACCTCTCGATGTTCAAGGCGGACCTGGGCGCCGCGAACCTCGTGACCCCCGCCGCCTCCCGCCGCTACCAGGCGGTGCCCGTGGCCTACCTCGACGAGCGCACGATCCTGCTCGCGATGGCCGACCCGACGAACATCCTGGCCGTCGACGACATCGCGATGATGACCGGCCTCGAGGTGCACCGCGCGGTGACCTCGCGCGAGGACATCGACAACCTGCTCGGCCAGCTCAACCGCATCGAGGACGCGATTCACGACGCCGCCGAGGAGCTACCCGAGGAGATCGAGGTCACCGACCTTCGCGAGACGGCCGACGACGCGCCCGTGATCAAGCTCGTGCACTCGATCATCGCGGACGCCGTTCAGCGCGGCGCCTCCGACATCCACTTCGACCCCACCGAGCGCGAGACGCGCGTGCGCTTCCGCGTCGACGGCGTGGTGCAGGACTCGACGACGGTGCCGCGGCGCATGGTGCCGGGCGTCGTGTCGCGCATCAAGATCATGTCGGAGCTCGACATCTCGGAGACACGCCGGCCGCAGGACGGCCGCGTGGGCCTGAAGGTTGACGGCCGGCAGGTCGACATCCGCGTGCTGACCATGCCGACCGTGGACGGCGAGTCCGTGGTGATGCGAATCCTGGACAAGGAGAGCGTCGTCATGGACCTCGACGCGCTCGGCATGTCGGGCGCCCAGCGCGAGCGCTTCGGCAAGGCGATCGGCCGCAGCTACGGCGCCGTGCTCGTGACCGGTCCAACCGGCTCGGGCAAGACCACCACGCTCTACGCCGCCCTGCGCGCGCTGAACACGCCCGACAAGACCCTGATCACGATCGAGGACCCGGTCGAGTATCACCTCGACGGCGTGAAGCAGGTGCAGGTGAACACCAAGGTCAACCTCACCTTCGCCACCGGCCTGCGCTCGATGCTGCGCGCCGACCCCAACATCATCATGGTCGGCGAGATCCGCGACCGCGACACCGCTCAGATCGCCGTTGAGGCCGCCCTCACGGGCCACCTCGTCTTCTCCACCCTTCACACCAATGACGCTCCCACGGCGATCACGCGCCTGGTGGAGATGGGCATCGAGCCCTTCCTCGTCGCGTCATCGATCGAGGCGGTGGTGGCGCAGCGCCTCGCGCGCACGCTCTGCAGCTTCTGCCGCAAGGAGGCGAAGATCACGAAGGCCACGCTGGTGGCCCACGGCTTCCAAGTGGGCACCGGCATCACCGCCTACGAGGCGGCTGGCTGCCGGCGCTGCGGCGGCAGCGGCTACAAGGGCCGCACCGGCCTCTACGAGACGATGCCCCTGACCGACGAGATCCGCTCGCTGATCATCCGGAGCTCGTCGGCCGCGGCGGTGGCGGAGGTCGCGATCGAGCAGGGCATGCGCCGGCTGCGCGACGACGGCCTCGACAAGATCAAGCAGGGCCTCACGACCGTCGAAGAGGTCGTGCGCGTCACCGGCACGAGCTAGCGGCGCTCAGTCCGCCTGGTCGGTGGGGCGGACCAGCATCTCGTTGACCGCCACGCGGCGCGGCCGGGTGACGATGTAGGCGATCGCGTCGGCGATGTCCGCGGCCTCGAGCTTCTCCACGTCCTCGAAGCGCGTCTTCGTAACTTCCTTGATCTCGGGCCGCAGGTGGTCCGTGAGCTCCGTCGCGACCGCGCCCGGCTCCACCAGTGCGACCCTCACGTTGCGCTTCGTGACCTCTTGGCGCAGCGACTCGCTGAACGCGCCCACGCCCCACTTGGTGAGGTTGTAGACGCCGGAGCCCATGCGGGCTACCCGCCCGGCTACGGAGCTGATGTTGATCAGGTCGGCCACGCCCCGCTGCGAGTCCTGGGCCGCGCGCAGAAGGTGTGGGATGGCGGCGTGCGAGCAGTACAGCAGGCCCTGCAGGTTGAGGGCCACCATGCGGTCCCACTCCTCGGTGGGCGCGTCGACGATCGGGCCGAGCAGCATGACGCCGGCGTTGTTGACGAGCGTGTCGAGGCTGCCGAGCTCGTTCACCGTGCGCTCGACCGTGGCGATCGCCTGCTCCTGGCTCGTCACGTCGGCCTCGATGGCTAGCGCGCGCCCGCCCGCGTCGGAGATGCGACTGACGAGCTCGTCGAGCCTGTCCTTGCGCCGCGCGGCCACAGCCACCGCGGCGCCTTGGGCGGCGAGCGCTTCCGCCGTCGCTTCGCCGATCCCGCTGCTCGCGCCCGTGATGAGCGCCACCGTTCCATCAAGCCTCTCAGCCAATTCGCTTCTCTCTTCCTTGCTCGACTTGCTCGAAGTTCACGAGACTAGCTCTAAGAGTCGCGGCAGCAGTCCCGGAGCCGCGGCGGCCAGCCCGGCGGGCTCGCCGGGCAACTCGGCCACCGCTCCGCCCGCCTCCGTGACGATCAGTCGCGCGGCTGCCCAGTCCCACGGCTTGAGGCCGCGCTCGTAATAGCCGTCCACGCGGCCGGCGGCCAGGTACGACAGGTCGAGCGCGGCGGCGCCCGCGCGGCGGATGTCGCGAAAGATCGGCAGGACGCGCGTGACGACCTCGGCCTGCCGCGCCCGCACCTCCGCGCTGTAGCTGAAGCCGGTGGCGATCAGGGCGCGCTCGGGGCGCTCCTCGCCGCTCGAGTGGATCGCCTCGCCGTTGAGCCGCGCGCCGCCGCCGCGCTCGGCCGTGAACGTCTCGTCGCGCAGCGGGTCGTGCACCACGGCGACGACGCTGCCCTGCTCGTCCTCGAGCGCCACGCTGACGCACCAGGCGGGCAGGCGGTAGAGGTAGTTGACGGTGCCGTCCAGCGGGTCGACCACCCAGCGGCGCCCGCTCGCGCTGGTCTGCGCCGAGCCCTCCTCGGCGAGCAGGCCGTCGTCCGGGCGCTCGCCGGCCAGCAGGTCCTTGATCGCGGCCTCGGAGGCGCGGTCGGCTTCGGACACGAGGTCGGTGACCGTGGACTTGCTCTCGACGTCCTTGAGCGGGCCGTGGAAGCGGTCGAGCAGGAGATCCCCGCCGAGGTGGGCCGCCCGCTCGGCTAGCTCGAGGTCGTTCAGAGGATTGCCCTGAGCACGACGACCAGCACGATCAGCGCGACCACGATGCCCCCGACCCACACGAGGAAGCGGAACATCGCGTCTTCCGATCTGAGGGGGTTGTTCACCCCGGCCACCCGCTCAAAGGATGTACAGCGAGAAGAACACGACGATCCACATCACGTCGACGAAGTGCCAGTAGATCCCGG
>DASXNY010000196.1:0-8339 GCA_036494715.1 Thermoleophilaceae bacterium | reverse complement strand
CTCGATGAGCGGTGTAAGAAAGACGACGAGCGGCAACCGCCGACCGGCCATCGCGGTTTACTGTCCAGGTTGGAGGTGAGGTAGTGGGAGTTGTCCTGGGAGTCCTGATCGGGTTTGCGATCGCGGCCTCCCTTTATGCCGCCGTACGCCTATTCACCGGGCCGCAGCGCGTGATCAGCCCCGAGCGTCAGGCGATGCAGGCCGCGCTTCACGAGGCGATGGCCACGCTTCCCCACTTGCGGAAGGGGCTCTCGCCGCACAGCGCTCAGACCGCCGCACCGCACCTGCGCGCGCTCACCCAGGCGCCCGCCATCGCGCTGCTGGACGGATCGAAGGTGCTCGCCTTCGACGGCGACGGTTCGGATCACCATGCGGCCGGCCACCTCTTGGCGGTGGATCACGGGCGCGACGGGCGGGTGCACGTGCAGACACGCTTTCGCTGCGACCAACCGGGCTGCCCGCTTCGCGCGGCAATCGTGGCGCCGCTGATGGTGCAGGGCGAATCGGTGGGCACGCTCGTGGCGCTCTACCACGACGGCGGACGCCTGCGGCCCGAGGACACGCGCGGGGTGGACGAGACAGCGGCGCTCGTGTCCGCCCAGCTCGCGCTCGCCGCGCTGGCGGCACAGGAGGGGCGACTGGTGGAGGCCGAGCTGCGCGCGCTACGGGCTCAGATCTCCCCGCACTTCATCTACAACGCGCTGGCTGCCGTGGCCAGCGAGATCCACGCCGATCCGGAGCAGGCGCGCGAGCTCCTCACCGAGTTCGCCGAGTTCATCCGCTACGCGTTCCAGGGCGAGCGCCCGTACGTGACGCTGGCCGAGGAGCTGCGCTACGTGGAGAAGTACCTGCGGCTCGAGCGCGCGCGCTTCGGCGAGCGGCTCGACGTGCGGCTGGAGATGGCACCGGAGGTGCTCCAGGCCGTGCTGCCGGTGCTGTCGCTACAACCCCTCGTGGAGAACGCGGTGCGGCATGGGGTGGAGAAGAGCATGGGCATGCGGCGCGTGGAGATCGTGGCGAACGATCTCGGCCGCGACGCCGAGGTAAGGGTGATCGACGACGGCGCGGGGATGGACGAGGCGCAGGCGCAGGCGGCGCTCAGCGGCTCGAGCGAGGGCATTGGGCTCTCCAACGTCCACCACCGCCTGCGCGGCGCATTCGGGGAGGGCTACGGACTCGAGTTGGAATCCACGCCGGGCGCGGGTACCACAGTTGTGATGACGATTCCGAAGTTCCGAGCCGGAGTCCGGGCCGCGTGACCCACGAGCTTCGCTTCCTCGCTGTCGACGACGAGGCCCCAGCGCTCAACGACCTCGTCCGAATGCTTCGTGCTTCCGAGGGCGTGGGCAAGGTGGACGCCGCGTCGAGCGGCAGCGAGGCGCTTCGTCGCCTCAACGACTCCACGGAGGACTACCACTGCCTCTTCATCGACGTGCGGATGCCGGACCTGGACGGGATCGAGCTTGGCCAGATCCTGCGCCGCTTTGCGAGCCCGCCCGCGATCGTGTTCGTGACCGCGTACGAGGACGCGGCCGTGCAGGCGTTCGAGCTGCGCGCGGTGGACTATCTGGTCAAGCCCGTGAGCCGGCGGCGACTAGACGAGGCGCTCGAGCGGATCGCGTCAGTGAGCTCGATCGAGGTGCACGAGCTCGAACCCGCGCCGGTGGGCGCGGGCCGGACGGTGAGTGCCCCCGCCGCCCCTGAGGACGACGACGAGATCGTGCCCGTGGACAGCCTCGCGGCGGGAACCACCAGGCTCGTAGGGCGCTCGGAGATCCTCTACCTCTGCGCCAACGGCGACTACGTGCGCGTGATCACCGCCGACGGCCGCTACCTGATGCGCGGCAGCCTGAGCGAGATCTCGCGACGCTGGGAGCCGCTCGGCTTCGTCCGTGTGCATCGCCAGTACGTGGTGAACCTGCGGCGGGCCACTGAGATCAGGCCGCACCTGAACGGCACGGCCACCCTGGTGTTCCCCGGCAACCGTGAAGTGCCCGTCTCGCGCCGGGAGGTGGCGGAGCTGCGCCGGAGGCTGCGCCTGTGAGGGCCAGGCGGTGAGCCCGTCTCCGGTCGGGCGTCGCCGCACTCCGCGCGACGAGCTGGCCGAGGCCACCGCCCACGGTGGGCTCTACCTGCGGAGGCTTGTGCGGGCACAGCTGGCGCTCTCACTGCTCGCGCTCGTGGCGTTCGCGGGCATCCTCGGCTCGCTGCCGCTGCTGCTGTTTCTCGCGCCCGCCCTGCGCCACATCTCGGTGCTCGGGCTGCCGCTGCCGCTGTTCCTCGTCGCCTTTCCGCTGTTTCCGCTGTTCGTCGGCCTCGGCTTGATCTACCAGCGGCGTGCCGACGCGCTCGACGAGGCATTCAGGGACCTGGTGGGCAGATGATCGCGCTGCTGGCCGTCAGCGTGGTCACGCTCGGCACGCTGGGGCTCGGCACCTGGGCGTTTCGCTTCGCCCGCACCACCTCGGACCTGTTCGTGGCCTCACGCGCGATCACACCGTGGTGGAACGCGGCGGCGGTGTCCGGCGAGTACCTGTCGGCCGCGAGTTTCCTCGGCATTGCTGGTCTGGCGATGAAGCTCGGCATGGACGCGATCTGGCTGTCGGTGGGGTTCACGGCGGGCTATCTCACACTGCTCTTGTTCGTGGCGGCGCCCCTGCGGCGCTTCGGCTCGTTCACGATCTCCGACTTCGTCGAGGCGCGGCTCGGCAGCCCGCACATGCGGCTCCTCGCCGCGGCGATCGTGCTCGGCATCGCGGGCTTCTATCTCGTGCCGCAGCTCAAGGGCGCTGGGATCACGCTCGGCGAGGTGATCGGCGCGCCCTACTGGGTGGGCGTGGTGGTGGTCGGCGCGATCGTCGCGGTCAACGTCGGCCTCGGTGGCATGCGCGGCATCACCTACGTGCAGGCCGTGCAGTTCTGGATCAAGACGTTCGCGATCGCGCTGCCAGCGTGCCTGCTCCTCATCTACCTCGGCGGGTTGCCCCACAAGAGCGCGCTGTTCGGCGCCGACGTCCCGCGCGCTCCCGCCACGGGCCTGACCGTGAAGCTCGACTCGCCCAAGACGGTCACCTTCCCGCGCGCGACGAGCTACCGCGAGGACGGCGTGCCGCACCACGCGGATGCGAACGAGAAGGTGAAGCTGCCCGCCGGCAAGCTCGTGCTGCCACCGGGCGCGGCCGTGCCGATCGGCTCCGGCGCCGAGCGCGGCCCGGGCGTCGTCTGGGCGCGGCCCGTGGGCCACGGCGGCCGCGACGGGCCGCTGTTCGTCTACTCGCTGCTGATCGCCACGGTGCTCGGGACGATGGGGCTGCCGCACATCCTCGTCCGCTTCTACACCAACCCCGACGGCCCGGCGGCCCGGCGAACCACCGTGCGCGTGCTCGGGCTCCTCGGGCTCTTCTACCTGTTCCCGACCGTGTACGGGCTGCTCGGGCGGGTGCTCGCTCCGGGCCTTTACGTCACGGGGGAGACCGATTCGCTGGTGCTGCGGTTGCCGCACCTGGCCTGGCCGGGCGTGCCCGGCAACCTCCTGTCGGCGCTCACGGCGGCGGGCGCGTTCGCGGCGTTCCTGTCGACGGCGTCGGGGCTGCTCGTGTCGATCGCGGGCACGCTCTCCTATGACGTCTGGGGCCGGGTTCGGCGCCAGACGGCCGGGGCTCACAATCGGCGGCTGCGCTTCCGCATCTGTGCGGTGGGGGGCGTGATCGCGCCCGTGCTGCTGGCGCTGGCCGCGGGCAACCTCGACATCGGCGTGCTCGTGGGCTGGGCCTTCGCGCTGGCGGCCAGCACGTTCTGCCCGATGTTCCTGCTCGGAATCTGGTGGGAGGGACTCACGGCCCGCGGCGCCGCCACCGGCATGATCGCCGGGGCCTGCCTGGCGAGCGGCGGGATCTTCGCGGGGCTGATCGCGGGCGACGTGAACGGCGCGCTGGGCGCCCTGCTCAGCCAGCCCGCAGTGGTGTCGGTGCCGATCGCGTTCATCACGATGGTCCTGGTGTCGGTGTTCGACCGCAGCGAGCGCGTCGACCCCGAGCCGGTGATGCTCGCGCTGCACGCGCCCGAGGGCCTCGGCCTCGAGCAGCTCGAGCGCGAGCCGGCGGACGAGGCGCGCGAGCCCGCGCCGGCCTAGAGCCAGCTGTCGAGCGGGAGCTGTGCGCCGGCGGCGGCCAGCCCGTCGCGCGTCAGCGGCGGCAGGCCGCTCACCGGGACGTCGCCGATCAGCTCGACCGTGGCGCGGTTGGAGTCCGCGAGGGCGTCGCCCTCGGGCCAGGGCGTCATCACCACGCCACGTACGTCCACGCCCGCGGTGCGCGCGGCCTCGAGGGTGAGCAGCGTGTGGTTGATCGTGCCGAGCCCGGGCCGCGCCGCCACCACCAGCGGCAGCCCGAGGTCGAGCGCGAGGTCGCGGATCAGGTAGCCGGGCGTGAGCGGGACGAGCAGGCCGCCCACTCCCTCGCACACGAGCGCGTCGGCGTGGTCTGAGGCGTTGCGCGCCTTCGCCAGCAGCTCGGTGGGCTCGATCTGCTCGCCGGCCAGCGTGGCCGCGTAGTGCGGCGACAGCGGCGGCCCGTAGCGCAGCGGCGACACGTCCTCGGCCGACTGCCCCGCGCTCGCCACCGAGGCGAGCAGCTCGTGGTCGCGCGCGAAGCCCCGGGGCGGGTCGTCGTCGAGGCCCGTCACGGCCGGCTTGAACGCGGCCACTCGCTCGCCGCGGGCCGCGAGGGCGGCGCAGATCGCCGCCGCCAGGATCGTCTTGCCGACGCCGGTGTCCGTCCCGGCGACGAATACCCCGCGCACTTGCTCTCTGACGCCTACGCGGCCTCGGCCCAGCCGTCGTAGACGCGCGGCTCGGCGGCCTCGGCCGGCTCACCCGCCGCCACCGGCTGCGACTGCACCACGGAGCCGAGCACCTTCGCCGCCTGGCGCAGCTCCGCGCCGGTGTGCGAGGCCATCACCGCGAGTCGCAGCCGCGACGTGCCGTCGGGCACCGTGGGCGGCCTGATCGCCTGGGCGAATACGCCCTTCTTCAAAGCCTTCTCGCAGGCCTTCATCGCCTCGGTCGCATCGCCGATCACGAGCGGCACAATCTGCGTCTCGGAGTCGTCGGCGTTGAGCCCCTGGTCGGCCAGCGAGTCGCGGAGCGTGCGCGCGTTGCGCTGCAGCTTGTCTACCCGCTGGGGCTGGGAGCGCAGGAGGTCGAGCGCGGCCAGCGCACCCGCCACCGCGGGCGGCGGCAGCGCAGTGGAGAAGATCAGCGTGCGCGCCGAGTTGACGAGGTACTCGGCCATGGCCGAGTCGCAGCAGACGTAGGCGCCGTAGGAGCCGAGCGACTTGCCGAGCGTGCCGACCAGGACGTCCACCTCGTCCTCGAGGCCGGCCGCGGCCACGGCGCCGCGCCCGCCCGGCCCGAGCGCGCCGGTGCCGTGCGCGTCGTCGACCATCACGCGCGCGTCGTAGTTGCGCGCCAGCTCGACGATCTCCGGCAGCGGGGCGACGTCGCCGTCCATGGAGAAGACCCCGTCGGTGACGATCAGCGCCGCGCGACCGGCCGCCTCGCGCAGCCCGTACTCGAGGTGTTCCGTGTCGCAGTGGTCGTAGACGAACCTGCGCGCCTTGGCGAGCCTGCAGCCGTCCACGACGCTCGCGTGATTGAGCGAGTCCGACAGCACGACGTCGCCCTCACGCGCGAGCGTCGAGATGATCCCGGCGTTGGCCAGATAGCCCGAGCCGAACAACAGGCACGCCTCGCTGCTCTGGAAGTCCGCCAGTTCCGACTCGAGCCGCCGGTGCACGGTCATGTTGCCCGACACGAGCCGCGACGCCCCCGCGCCCACGCCCCAGCGCATCGCCGCCTCCGCAGCCGCCTCGCGCACGCGCGGGTGATCGGCCAGCCCGAGGTAGTTGTTCGAGCACAGCAGCAGGACCGGCTTGCCATCGAGCAGCACGCGCGGCCCCTGCGGGCCGGACACGAGCCGCATGCGCCGGTAGAGCCCCTGCTCCCGTAGGTCGTCCAGCCGTTCCTCGATGTCCGTCATGCCGCCTCCCCTGCCTCGACCTGCACGATCTCGAGCGGCCGCGAGCGGTTGGGCGCGCCGTCGGGCCGCGGCGGCACCGAGCCCTTCTTGCGGTGCCGGAGCTGACTGGACGGGTTCCAGAAATTGGCCTCGTCCTGGTGCCGGATCAGCCGGTCGATCGGCGTCCCCGGGCTGTCCCCCGAGAGCCAGCCGGAGCGATTGTCCGGGCGCGGATTCGAGCCATTGTCGGGCTGAGCCGCTGTGTTCAGCCCAAGGTCCTCGAACATCGCCCGGTCATCCTCCGGCTCGGCTCCGAGGGTGGTGAGGAAGTTGCCCATCATCACGCCGTTGAGCCCCGCCTTGACCGCCAGCGGCTGGAGCTCGCCGAGGTTCTCGATCCGGCCGCCGCAGAGCCGGAACAGCGCCGCCGGGAGGATCAGCCGAAAGATCGCGATCCACTTCACGGCCTCCCACGGGTCGATGTAGTCGCGGTCGCCGAACTTCGTGCCGGGGCGCGGGTTGAGCAGGTTGATCGGCACCGACGTCGGGTCGATCGAGGCGAGCTGGAAGGCCATCTCCGCCCGCTGCTCGCGCGACTCGCCGAGGTTGAGGATCCCGCCGACGCAGGTCTCGAGTCCCGCCTGCTTGACCGCGTCGATCGTGCGGATGCGGCCCTCGTACCTGACCGTGCTGGAGACCTCGTCGTAGTAGGACTCGGCGGTCTCCACGTTGTGGTGCACGCGCTGGATGCCCGCGTCCTTGAGCGCCTGCGCGCGCGCGACCGACATGTGCCCGATCGACGCGCAGCGCTTGAGGTTGGTGTGCTCGGCGACGAGCTTGGCGCCGGCGACGATGTTCTCGAAGTCCCGCTTCGACAGGCCCTGACCCTGCGTGACCATGCAGAAGCGGTGCGCGCCCGCCGCCTCGGCCGCGCGCGCGTGCTCGAGGATCTGCTCAGGCGTCATCATCGCGTGCATCGGGGTGTCCGAGTCCGCGTACTTCGACTGGGCGCAGAAGCCGCAGTCCTCGGCGCAGCCGCCGGACTTCGCATTGACCAGCGAGCAGAGGTCGGTGGAGTCGCCGAAGCGCTCGATGCGGGCCGCGAAGGCACGGTCGACGAGCGCGAGGATCCCGTCGTGGTCCTCGATCTCACCGAGGGCCAGCGCTTCCTCGTACGTGATCAGCGGCGGCAAGCTGAACCTCCCTAAGCGACGTCGGTTCTCGCCAAGGTATGCGGGAGGTCGGACAGCTAGCGGTTCTTCCACTCCGCCGGGCGCTTCTCGGCGAAGGCACGCACGCCCTCGCGGAAGTCCTCGCTGGCGAAGCACGACTCGCGCAGCTCGACGAGCTGTCGCGCCACGTCCTCGGGGAGCGCGAGCGAATGGGCGCGCAAGGTCCGCAGCGCCTGCTTGTTGCCCTTCAGCGAGAGCGGGGCGTTGCTCGCAATCTCGCCCGCCAGCTTCACCGCCACCGGCATCAGCTCGTCGCGCTCCACCACCTGGTTGACGAGCCCCATGGCGGCGGCGCGGTCGGCGTCCACGTTGCGTCCGACGTAGAACAGCTCCGCGGTGTTGGCCACGCCGCAGACCTCGATGAACTTGCGCAGACCCGTGTGGGAGTAGATCAGGCCGAGCCGCGCCGGCGGCATGCCGACCTTGATCCCGCGCGCCGCCACGCGGATGTCGCAGGTGAGCGCGAGCTCTAACCCACCGCCGATCGCGTGCCCGTTGAGCGCCGCCACCACCGGATACTCGTAGGCCTCGAGCGCCTCGAGCGCATGGCTGAACGGATGAGCCACGAGCGCCTCGGCCCGCTCCTCGAAGTTGTGGGCATCGAAGTTGCCGATGTCGTAGCCGGCCGAGAACATCTTGCCGTCGCCCGTGAGCAGCAGGCAGCGGGCCTCGAGCCCGCCCACGGTCTCGGCCAGCGTGTCGAGGATCTCGTGGTCGAGTGCCCCGCGCTTCTCGGGGTTCGAGATCTTCAGCCGGACGACGTGCGGCGCCGGCTCGTCGAGCAGCAGCTTGCCCGCTGCCAGTTCCTGGACCGACGAGCTACTCAAGAACCACCAGCGTGTCGCCCTCCGACACGGACTGGCCCTCCTCGCAGCGGATCTCCTTGACCTTGCCCTCGTCCTCCGCCTCGACGGGCATCTCCATCTTCATCGACTCGAGGATCACGAGCGTGTCGCCCTCCTCGACCTCCTGCCCCACCTCGCACTCGATCTTCCACACGGTGCCCGTGATGTGGGCCTCGACATCTGGCAACTGACCGTCCTCCTGTCCGCTGGTTTGCGGCACGATACCCGCCCGTGCCAGCGGAATT
>DASXNY010000195.1:0-4971 GCA_036494715.1 Thermoleophilaceae bacterium | reverse complement strand
GTTCGACCCGACCTCGCCTCCGTTTCAGACCGCCAGCAAAGCCTGCACGTCGCTGCAACCGGCGGGATCGATCACCGCTGTGCCCGGGCGGCCCTAACAAGCCCACCGCATCCGGAACCGCGCCAGCAGACCGTGCACTCGGCCCCGTCCGACAGCGACGCTCTCCGGCGCGGCCCTGACGGCGGCGTGCGTCCTGCTCAAAGTCCGGTCCTTTGCTGCGGCGACCGCGCCACCACGACAGCAACTCCTCGTCCTCGAGGCAGGAACGTCTACCCCCATGTCGCGCACGACCGTGTCGCACGGTCTTCTGGATCCTCGCGAGGGCGCGGCAGCGACGCGCGAAGGAGCTCTCGGTCCGATGTGTGTCGCGGTACCAACCGGCCGGCGGGGCCGTGTCACGGGCGACCATGCCCGGCTACCACCGAGGCCGCCCCCAGGAGAGCGACCCGACCTCGCGGCGACGGCCTCCTTTGCCGCGGCGAACGAGCACGGCACCGCGCGAACGATCGAGGTCGGTCTCGGCGAGCCCGAGCGCCTCCCTGATCCGCAGGCCAGCTCGCCACAGAATCACGATCAGCGCTCGTAGCCGAGCGCCATCGGCGCCGCCGGCGGCGGCGCGCATGACCGCCACGATCTCTTCGATCGTCGGCGGGTCAGCCGGGTAGCGCAGACCCTTGTTCCGCGGCGACCGGCCCCGGTTAAAGGCAGGCATCGTCGCCGGAGATCGGGGATGGCCGGCAGCGTCATACAGGACGGATTCCATCGTGCCCTCCTTGATGGAGCAGTGACAGGGCCCGCGATCGTCGAGCGAATCGCCCGACTCCGCACCTAGACCTCGTCACTGCGCCGCACCCTCGTCTGGCGAGGAGCAGGTTCTTCGTGGCGGCCGATCGCAGCCTGCGGCGCCCCTGCTCTGAGCGCGAAGCAGGGCGCGCAACGAGGCCATCCTAAGGCTGACCCGTCCCTGCTCCAGCGAATTTGCGGGCTTCGGCGTCGTCGGCCGGAAGAACGAGCAGTCGACCCGGGGAGAGCCGCGCTGGTGGCGCGGAGGGGACGCGACCCTCTTGCTTTCGGGTCAGCACGGGTAACGCTGATCGCTCCCGCGCTGAGCGAGCGGCTACCACGGAATGGTTCGGGGGAGCCCGAAGTGCGGTAGCGCGCTGGTCGCGGCGAAGCGCGTGATGTGCGAGATGCGGTCGCCGTCGATTGTCAGTACGAGCAGCGAGAGTGCGCGGCCGACGTCGGCGTGTGGGTCTTTGACGTACTGGCCGAATGCAGGTTGGGAGTTGGCCCGCGTCGGAATGAGGCGGCGGGGGGTCTCTCGCGTCGCAAACGCATGGGCGATGAACTGCTTGATCGCGTCGTGGCCTTGGTACCCGTAAGGCTCCGGCGGCATCGTCCACCACGCGTCCTCGGCCAGCAGCGCGACGATTGGTTCCACCTCTCCGCGCTCGAATGCGTCCGCGAACCGCGCGACGAGCTCGTGTTCTTGGGCTGATCGGGGGAGCGGCGCTCGGTCGTGCGCCCGGGGCCCGCGCTCCTCGATCGTCGCGCGGGCGCGGATGAGCGCGCTGTTCACCGATGTCGGGGTGGTATCGAGCATCGCGGCGACCTCAGTGGCGGAGAACCCGAGCACGTCGCGGAGCACGAGCACGGCGCGCTGGCGGGGCGGGAGGCGATGAAGCGCGGTGAGGAACGCGAGCGTTACCGCCTCGCGGGTCTCGTAGCGGGCTTCCGGACCCGCCGCGCTGTCGACGATGCCTTCGAGCAGCGCATCGGGATAGGGCTCGAGCCACAGCACCTCGCCGTAGCGGGTGGGCTCCGGGGGGGTTGATGCCACCCCGGACGTCGTAGCGGGGCGTCTACCGCTGTCGCGCAGCATGTTCAGACAGCGGTTGGTGGCGATCAGATACAGCCAGGAACGCAGCGTCGCGCGCTCCTCGAACGAGTCCAATGCACTCCACGCGGAGAGAAACGTCTCCTGCACCGCGTCCTCGGCGTCCTGCACCTGGCCGAGGATCCGATAGCAGTGCAGCTGCAGCTCGCGCCGGTAGGGGTCCGTGAGCGCCGCGAACGCCTGATGGTCGCCCGCACGGGCACGGGTCAGAGCGCTGCCGTTCATGGGCGAAGTCTGGCATCGCGGCTCACAACCATTGCGACACCACCGACGTTCGAAATTCGTCGGCGAGTTTCTCCCACAGGCGGGGTCAGAACCCGCGAAAGGCAAATTCGCGTTCTGAATGGAGGAGGCTCAAATGCTGCATCCCGCTCTCGCTCGAGCGCTCGCCACCGCTCTCGTCGAGGACCGACATCGCGCGGCCGTCCGGAGGCAGACGATCCGCCTCGCCCGTCGCGTCGCGCACGAGCCACACGTAGCGGCCACTCCAATCGCGATCGTCCGATCCGCGTCCACTCGACTATGTGGACGCCACGCGTCCCAGGCCGATGGCATGACACCGACCGAGATTCCTCAAGCGGTTGATGACATCACAGGATCTTCCCCGAGAGCCTGGGCATCTGCATTTCGCGCTCATTCAGCTACGGGCGCGCGAGCGGCTGACGAGTCCCCGCCGCGAAGCTGAGGGCTCTCGCCTGGTGCGGGAGACCTCCATCCTTTGCTCAACAGGGAAGAGCGTCCCGTGCCCTGCTTCGCGCGGAACGCAGGGCGGCGGCGTGACCGCTCGGCCGGCCGCCGCTCCGAGGTGCTTACGGTCGCGTTATCACCGTTGAGAATCAGCGCAGCGACCTGAACGCCGCGCGCATCTCCTCGGCGAAGATCCCGGGCTCCTCCCACGCCGCGAAGTGGCCACCCTTGTCGACCTCGTTGAAGTAGACGACGTTCGGGTACGACGCCTCGACCCAGCTACGCGGCGTCCGCCAGATCTCGCCTGGGAACGTCGTGAAGGCGAACGGGATCGACGACGCCGGCAGAGGCTTCTGGCCGGCAGCAGGCGCGTCTGGCCCGTAGGCCTCCCAGTACGACCGCGCTGCCGAAGCGCCGCTGCCGGTCAGCCAGTAGGTCGTGACGTTGTCGAGGATGTGGTCGCGGGTGAGGTTGCCCGACGGCTTGTCGTCAATGAAGGCGCCCGCGATCTTGTAGTAGGCGTCCGTGTCGTGGTCGACCATCCACGCGGCGAGTGCGACGGGGGAGTCCAGCAGCGCGTAGCCGATGGTCTGGGGCCTGGTGGACTGCTCCACGAAGTAACCGTTGCCACTCGTCTGGAACGCCTTGATCGCGGCGAGCGCCGCCTTTTCCTGCTCGGTGTCCGCCGGCAGGGCCGCAGGGTTGTTCAGCGCAGGCACGAGCAGGTTCGTGTGCACGCCGATCAGGCCCTCGGGTGCCTGGCGGCTCATCGCGTCGGTGACGCCGGCGCCGACGTCGCCGCCCTGGGCGACATAGCTCTTGTAGCCGAGACGGCCCATCAGCTCGGCCCAGGCCCGTGCGGTCCGGAACAGGTCCCAGCCGACCTCGGCCGGCTCGGCGGAGAAGCCGTAACCGGGCACGGACGGCAGGACGAGGTCGAACGCATCCTCCGCGCGTCCGCCATGCTCGGTCGGGTCGGTCAGCGGGCCGACGCTGTCGAGCATCTCGATCACCGAGCCGGGCCAGCCGTGAGTCATGATCAGCGGCAACGCCTCCTCGTGCCGAGACTTCACGTGGATGAAGTGGACGTCCACGCCGTCGATCTCGGTCTTGAACTGCGGTAGCGCGTTCAGCCTCGCCTCGCACCGGCGCCAGTCGTAATCGTTCACCCAGTACTCGGCGAGCGCCCGAAGGGTCGCCAGTTGCACTCCCTGCGAGCGATCACCGACCAGTTCCTCAGTCGGCCATCGCGCTGCTGCGATGCGGCGGCGCAGGTACTCCAGCGCCTCTTCCGGGACATCAACGTGGAACGAGCGAATCGCCGTGGCGCCGGACTGCTCGGTCGTGGCAGACATGTGGATCTCCTCCGTTTGGTGGCGCCCCCAGCCTGATCGTCTTATCCATGTGTCGCACCCGTCATTACCCTGGTCTGCACCCGGGTCCGCCTAGCTCGCGTCGCACGTTCGCTTCGCCGGGAGCCGTTTTCAACGCTGCCATGCGGGACCATCGGCGAGCAGCTTCCCATTCGGCCGACCAGGCAGCCTGCTGGGAGACCGACCCTAAGAGCTCGCGTCTGGTGATCCATCATCCGATCGGGGTGATGGCGGCGAATACCCGGCTCGACAATCCTGCGACCTGTACGACGCACGAGAGGAGCTGACATGGCCACACAGCCCGAGCAAGACAAACCGACGATCGTCCTCGTCCACGGCGCATGGGCCGATGCGACGGGCTTCGACGCCGAGATCCGCGCTCTCCAGCGCGAAGGATTCCGTGCCTTCGGGTTCGCCAACCCGCTTCGCGACCTAGCCGGCGACTCGACCTACCTCGCCGAGTTCCTGCGGACGCTGACCGGCCCGATCGTGCTCGTCGGCCACTCCTACGGCGGCAACGTCATCTCGACCGCCGCGATCGGCAACGACCAAGTCAAGACACTCGTCTATCTCAACGGATGGATGTGCGACGAGGGCGAGAGCCAGCAGGAGCTCCTTGAGAGGTTCGAAGGCAGCCTCGTGGGGCCCTCGATCAGGCCCGTGCCGTTCACCAGCGCGGACGGGAGCGAGGGCGCGGACCTCTTTCTCGACACCGGGGCGTTCCGGGAGGCCTTCGCCGCCGACGTCGACCAGGCCACGGCGGACGTCATGGCCGCTACGCAACGGCCGTACGCCGCCGCCGCGTTCGCCGGCGCGCCGTCGGCCCCGCCGGCGTGGAAGACAGTGCCGTGCTGGTACCTGCTCGGCACGGAGGACAAGGCGATCCCGCCGGCCCTCCAACGGTTCATGGCCGAGCGCGCGAACGCGACGATCGTGGAGGTGCCGGCCTCTCACGTTTCGTTCGTGTCGCAGCCCGACGCCGCGACCCGGCTCATCCTTCAGGCCGTCGAGGCG
>DASXNY010000194.1:0-14685 GCA_036494715.1 Thermoleophilaceae bacterium | reverse complement strand
CGAGGCCGACCCCGTCCACGCCCGCGCCCTCGACGCCTACTGGATCACGGCGGCCGAGCACGGCATGAACGCGTCGACGTTCGTCGCCCGCGTCGTCGCCTCCACCGGCGCGGACGTCGGCGCGGCGCTGTCGGCCGCCGTGGCCGCGCTGTCCGGCCCGCTGCACGGCAGCGCCCCCGGCCGCGTGCTGCAGATGCTCCAGGAGGTGGAGCGCAGCGGCGACGCGGAGCGCTACGTCAGGGCCGCGCTGGACCGCGGCGACCGGCTGATGGGCTTCGGCCACCGCGTGTACCGGGCCGAGGATCCGCGCGCGCGCGTCCTGCGCCGCACCGCCAAGGAGGTCGGCGCGCCGCGTGCCGAGGTGGCGGAGGCGCTCGAGGAGGCTGCGCTCGCCGAGCTCCACGCCCGCAAGCCCGATCGCGTGCTCGCCACCAACGTCGAGTTCTGGTCCGCCGTGGTGCTCGACTTCGCCGGCGTGCCGCCGGACCTCTTCACGCCGATGTTCACCTGCGCGCGCGTGGGCGGCTGGTCGGCCCACATCCTCGAGCAGAAGCGCGAGGGCCGCCTGATCCGGCCGACCGCCAAGTACGTCGGGCCGCCGCCGCGTTCCATTGCCGAGGTCGAGCAGCAGGAAGCGGCTGCCTAGCCGGCTAACTCCGCGAAGCGCCCTGCCCGAAAGCAATAAAGACCCGGGCTCCGCGTGTACGGTCATCGATTGCTGAACCATTGACCCCGCCATACCAGGGAAATCGTTCAGACATCCTGAATCGCCCGGATTTGCCGCCCGCTATCGGCCGATCCTCATTGCTACCCAGCACCGCGGCAGCAACCGCGGCAACGGAGCGGGGCGCAGCTACGGCTAGCCCATCAGTTCTGCAAAACGCTGCGCGCCCACGTTTCCGCCCGACAAGACGACTCCGATCGTCGTGCCGGGGTCGACCTCGATCTTGCCTGCCAGCAGCGCCGCTATGCCCGCGGCGCCGCCCGGCTCCGCCACGAGCTTCATGCGCTCGAAGAGGAACTTCATGGCGTCGACCAGCTCGGCGTCGCTGACGGTGGCCACGCCCGCCAGTAGCCGCCTGTTCACCTCGAAGGTCAGCTCGCCCGGCGTCGTGATCTGGAGGGCGTCGGCGATCGTCTCGGGCACGGCGATCTTCACGCGCTCGCCGGCGTCGAGCGAGCGCCGCGTGTCGTCGCCCGCTTCGGGCTCGACGCCATAGACGCGCGCGTCCGGTAGCAGCGCCGTCACCACCGTCGCGCAGCCGGCCACCAGCCCGCCGCCGCCCACCGGCGCGAGCAGCATGTCGAGCTCGCCAACCTCGTCGAGCAGCTCGAGCGCCGCCGTGCCCTGGCCAGCGATCACCAGCGGGTCGTCGAACGGGCGGACGAGCGTCAGCCCGCGCTCGGCGGCGAGTGCGCGCGCGATAGCCTCGCGGTCCTCGCTGTAGCGGTCGTAGGTCACGACGTCGGCGCCGTAGCCGCGGGTGGCATCGAGCTTCAGCACGGGTGCGTCGTCCGGCATCACGATCACGGCGCTCGCGCCGACGAGCTGCGCGGCCAGCGCGACGGCCTGGGCGTGGTTGCCCGACGAGAAGGCGATCACGCCGCGCCGGCGCTCCTCCTCCGAGAGCGACGAGATCCTGTTGTAAGCGCCGCGGAACTTGAACGAACCGGTGCGCTGCAGGCACTCGGCCTTGATCACGACCCGCGCGCCCAGCAGCTCGTCGAGCGTCCGCGAGCTGACGACGGGCGTGCGGTGAGCGGCGCCCTGGAGCCGCCGCGCTGCCGCCTGAACGTCCTCGAGCGCGATCACGCCAGCGGACGATAACCGCGCGTTTGGCAACATCGGCGCGTGAACCAGCAGCGCGCCAAGGCGTTCCCCCTCTACGTCGGCGGGTTCATGGGCCCGTTCGGAGCGGGCCTGCTCGCCGTGCTCATCCCCGAGCTGCGCGAGGCCTTCCACACCTCCACCGGCGCGGTGGCCGCGGGCATCCCGGCCTACATCGTGCCGTTCGCGCTGCTGCAGCTCGTGTCGGGCACGATCGGCGAGCGGCTCGGCCGCCGCAGGGTCGTGCGCACCGCCTACGTGCTTTACGCGATCACCTCGGTGGCGGCGGCCTTCTCGCCGTCGATCGGCGTCTTCCTCGGGTTGCGGGCCGCCCAGGGCTGTGCCAACGCCTTCGTCACGCCGCTGCTGCTCGCCGGTCTCGCCGAGATCACGCCGGCGCGGCGACTGGGCGAGGCCGTCGGGATCTTCGGCGCGGTGCAGACCGCCGCGATCGCGCTCTCGCCGCTGTGCGGCGGCCTCTGCGGCGCGGTGGATTGGCGCATCGCGTTCTTCCTGCCGGCAGCGGTGTCGGTGGCGCTCGCCTTCTTCCCGCCGCCCGAGGGCAGGCGCGGCGCCGACGCCGGCCCCGCGCGCCTGCGCTCGGCGTTCACGCGGCGCGTGGCCGTGATCTCCGCGGCCGGCTTCGCCACCTACGCCGGCGTCACCGGCCTCGGCTTCCTCGTCGCGCTGCGGCTCAGTGACGCGTTCGGCCTCGGCTCGACGATGCGCGGCGTGGTGCTCGCGACCTTCGGCGCGGCCGGCGTCGTGTCAGGCCGCGCGGGCGGCCAGGCCGTCGACCGCTTCGGCCGCGTCGCCGCGGTGGTGGCCGGCTCGTTCGTGTGCGCGGTGGTGGTGGCGGCGATCGGGGTGGCGGGCACCGCGGGGGTCACGGCGGCGCTCTGGTTCGTCGCCGGCGCCGGCTCCACCGTCGCCTGGGCGGGGCTGAACACGCTGGCGGTGGAGGCGGTGCCCTCCAACCGGGCGGGAGCGACGTCGGTGGTCTCGGCGCTCAAGTTCGCGGGCAACGCCGCCGCGCCCGTGATCTGGCTGCCGCTCTACGACAGCGACCCGCGCCTCGCGTTCATCGGAGCGGCCGTGGCGGCGGCCCTCGCCGCACTGCTCGTCGCACCGTTGCGCGGCACCGAGGCGGCCCATCCGCACCGCGCCGCCGAGGCGACGGGACCGCTTGGCTAGCACTAGAGTGGCTGGCGCCCCGCGTAGCCGGTCTCGAGCTCGTGCCAGTAGGCGATCTCGTCCTCCTCCTGCTCGACCCAGCAGAGGTAGACCTCGCGCCCGTCGCGCAGGGAGGGGAAGTCCACGAGACCGCGCTCCAGATCGCGCAAGACGATCTCCATCTCCTGCAGCTCGATCAGGGCGGAACGCAGGCCGAGGAAGCCCTCCGACACCACCTGCCCGGGCTCGCCACCGCCGTTGCCGGGTGCGGCATCGGAGAGCGCGTCGCGCGCCTCCTGCTCGTTGAGCTGGGCGTGGGCCTCGCGCAGGCGCTCGAGCCGCTCGCGGACCCATGGCAGCGCGGCGGTGGCCTGCTCGTGCGTGTAGTGGCGCTCGTGGGTCACTCGCCGAGCAGCTCCCGCACCGACGCGATCCGCCGCTCCACCAGCTCGCGCACGCGCGGATCCACGGACTCGTCCGCCGCCACTTCGCGCGCCTCCTCGAACGCCGCCATCGCCTGCGCCTGGTCGCGCCCGTGCTTGAGCACGTTGTCGCCCCTCAAGAGCAGG
This sequence comes from Thermoleophilaceae bacterium, assembly GCA_036494715.1. Lineage (GTDB taxonomy): Bacteria > Actinomycetota > Thermoleophilia > Solirubrobacterales > Thermoleophilaceae > JAICJR01. The sequence goes on along the minus strand of DASXNY010000194.1, from coordinate 11,115 downwards.
GTCCGGACGCGGTCCGCAGGGTCGCGCCCCTCGCTCACGCGGGCGCGCCGAGACCGGCCGCCTCGCGCAGGCGCTCCCCGAGTAGCGTCGCGTCCGCCTCCGACACCGCGCGCAGCTGGCCCTGGAAGGCGAGCGTCCAGTGCTCGGCCGGCCACTTGCGCACGTGCTCCAGTTCGAGCGCGACGTCCTCGGCCGGCATGTAGCGGTCCTCGTCGAGGATGAGGACGGGCTCGGTCTCGAACCGCCACGGATAGGGATCGACCTTCCCCGGCTTGCCGGGCCAGATCTTGGTGCGGTCCTCGTACAGCTCGCCGGTCACACGCACGCTGCCGCCGAAGGCCTTGATCCGGGTGAGGTAGAAGACGATCTCGTCGCCCGGCTCGATCTGCTCCGCCATGTTGCGGCGAAGCTCCTTCATGCCGATCACCTTGAACTGGCGCGCGCGCGTGGCGGCGAAGTTCTCGGGCGAGCCCGTGAGAATCCAGGTCCTGGCGGCCACGGGCCTAGATTAACTGCCCCTGTCGCTGGTAGCTTTCCCCTCCATGTCCGAGGATTTCGAGCCGATCCAGCCAGGCGAGATCGCCTTCCGGGTCGACCTGACCGCGGCCGAGCTCAAGGTCACCCACACCGCGCTCAAGTCCCTGCTCGACGACTACGGGCACGACGAGCGCGACGTGATCGCACTCATCCGCCAGGTCCTGGACAAGCTGCCGGACGAGCACTCGATCCGCGCGATCGACCTGAAGCACGAAGCACGTCGGGAAGCACGCGGTAACTAGTGATCAGTGACTAGTCACTAGTCACTGATCACCAGTCACTAGCTACTCGATAGGAATGTCCTCGACCCGGCTATCCGGCTGCCCGGGACCCAACCGTTCCAGATACCAGTCGATGAGCGCGCGCAGCGTCAGCAGCACCTCGCGCACCAGCGAGTTGAACTGATCCCGCAGCTCATGCGGCAGAGCGCTTCGCATCACATCGATCAGCGCGAACAGCGGGCGCAGGTCGGGCCCTGGGCCGAGCCGGGGACCGCCCTCGCCGCTATTTGGCGGCGTCCACGTGTCCCAGTCCACCTCGTCCCACTTGGGAGGAGGTGGCGTCTCGCCGCCGTCAGGCGGTGGTGTCGTCTGCCGGTACTCGGTCATCGCTTCGCTCGAAATGCACCTCGAGCGCGCCACTTTCGAAACGCGCGGTGCGCGGCCGGTAGGAGGCCATCGCGGGCGGCAGGATGATAGTCCGCTTCTGGCCGCCGACTCGCACAATCACCTCGAGGCCGATCTTCTTCAAGTCGATGTCCGCCTTCTCCGCGAACGGGATCGGCAGCCGCAGCGTGGCCGAGCCGTTGTCGGCCACGAGCTCCTGCGACAGCTCTTCGTAGAGCACGGCGCCGGCGTTCTGGTCCGCGAACAGCTCGTCGCTGAGGCGGTCCAGCATCGCGGGCCCGATCACTTCCTGGTCGAAGAAGGGCGCCTGCAGGATCGGCACGGGGGAGAAGGCCGAGCGCACGAGCTCCATGTGCTCCTGCTGCACCTCGCGCCAGGCCGCGAAGTAGCCGCCCTCGACGTCGGCGGGGAACAGCCGGTTGACCACCACCGCGTCGGTCAGGTAGCCGTAGAGGTTGAGGTAGGTGAAGGTCCGCATCGCCTCGTGGATGACCATGCGGTCCGGGTTCATGACGAGCCTCAGCGAGGTGCAGCTGCGGTCGCGCAGGATGCCGTTCATCGCCACGAGGTTGTGGACGAGCCGTTGCACCTCGTCGAATACCGCCTCGCTCGGGAGCGACACGTCGAGGAACGTACGCGCGAACGGCCGCGCGGCCGCCACCACGCGCTTCTCCCACGGGAACACCTTCTCGAGCCACCAGCTCGCGACGTCCGGGAACGAGAGGAGCCGCAGAGTCTCGCCGGTGGGCGCGCAGTCCACGATGATCGCGTCGTACTCCTCGGTCTCGTGGTGGTGCTTGATCTGGAGCAAAGAGAAGAGCTCGTCCATGCCCGGCGGCACGGTCAGCTCCTCGGCGGATATGCGGTCGACTCCGCGCTGGGCGAGCAGCTCGCCGAGCCAGTCCTGAACCGCCTCCCAGTGACGCTCCATCTCCTGCTGCGCCTGCACCTCCTGGCCGAACAGGTTCGGCCCGCACTGGGTCGGCTCCGGGCCGAGCTCGGTCTCGAGCGAGTCCGACAGGCTGTGCGCTGGGTCGGTAGAGAGCACGATCGTGCGCATGCCCGCGGCGGCGCAGCGCCGCGCCGTGGCGGCCGCCACGCTGGTCTTGCCCACGCCGCCCTTGCCCGTATAGAGAATCGTCCGCGGAGCCATTCGAGGCCCCCAACCTACCTCTTAACGGTCACCGTGCCCGTTTCCTGGGTCAGGTGGTTGAGGTAGTCATAGGCCGTGAACTCCACGCTGTAGCGGCCCGCGGAGCGCGGCACCCAGCTGAAGCTGTGCGTGCCGTGGGGCATCAGCACGCGGTTGCTGTAGACGGTCGAGCCGCCGCGGCGCACCCTCACGGTCACGCACGAGATCTTCGACAGCCGGAAGCTGAGCGCCACCGCGCGGCCGGCACGCGCGGACGACGGGCCGACGTATCTGAGGCGCTCGTGCTGGTGCAGGTAGTTCGTGAAGCGCGTGGAGTAGGTGCAGTACACGCGGTCCTGCGTGCGCTCGCAGAGCCCCTTGAGGAAGTCGCGCACGAGCCGGTGGTAGTTGAGGTCGTCCTCCTGCCCGCCGAGCGTGTAGAGCGACCACGCGCCGGTGTCGTAGTGGTGCAGCGCGTGCTTGGCGGCGCGGCTCCCGCGCGTGAAGATCGCCCGCACGGCGCTCGACTTCGTGGCCGTGTAGAGGTCCCAGACGCCGTTCAACGCCTGCAGGAAGCCGTTGAGGATGAACGTGCGCGGCGCGAACGAGTACTCCGCGTACCAGTCGCCGCCGAACGCGCTGGTGCGCACACCCTCCGGCGCCGAGGTGGTGAACGCCTTCACCGCCGAGCGCGCGATCTCGCGGTAGTGCGGGTCCTTGAGCACGATCGAGCCGCGCACGAGCGCGGTGATCGCCGTGCCCTGCGAGAGCCCGCTCGTCCACGGCGGGCTGCCGCCGCCGAACGGGAACCAGTACTCCCAGGTGGTGAAGCCGCCGCGGTTCGAAGCGATCGACACCATCGCGTCGAGGTAGGTCTTGAGCTTGTCCGGCTCGCACGGCACGTTCGGCCCGTAGACGCCGAGGCAGGCCCCGGCCAGCGCGTTGACCTTGCCCCAGTTGGCCAGCGCCTGGAGCTGCAGGCCGTTGCCGGGGTAGTACTCGAAGATCAGCGGGCTGTCGTCGAACACATAGCGCACCGGCGTCACGAAGCCGCTCTTCTTCGAGAAGTAGCGGCACGGGCTCGGCGTCGGCGGCGGGATCCGCGGCAGCCGCGTGGACGGCCAGAAGCGCGTGTTGTGGTCGAGTTGGAAGAACAGCGCGTGCATGCGTGAGACGGTGAGTGAGCCGCTGCGCGCGATCCGGTCGAGCGTGAAGATCACGCCCTGGAGGTTGGCCCGCCGCGTGCCGGTCAGGCGCGCCGCCGTCGAGACGGCCTTCTTGTAGATCCCCTTGTAGCTCGCGTAGTCCTGCTCGGAGAGGGCGCCCTTCTTCCAGTCGCTGTGCAGCACGGCGGGCACGCTCGCGGCTAGCGCAGCCGGGCGTCCCACCGGCGAGGGCGCCGGGTGGGTGCAGCTCGTGGCCGGCGGCGCCTGCAGCTCGGCCGAGGCGCCGGGCAGCGCGGGGTCGTTCTCCGGCACCACGCGATTCCCCTCGACGCGCAGCACCTCGCTTGCTGACGCAGGCGCCGCGAGTGCCAGAAACGCGGCGGCCAGGACTATCGCTCCCCGTGCGATCACTGTCTCCTCAACCAGCTAAAGAACCGGAAGTTCCGTGCCGATGCGGTAGTAGTCTCGACGCTCCACTCGCTTTCGACAACGGAGCAGAACGACCTTGCCAGCGCGCTCGCGACTCCTCTTCCTGCCGCTTCTCGTCCTCGCCCTCGTCGCCGTGGCCGTCACGGGCTGCGGCAGCAGCAGCGGCAGCGACCAGGACGCCACCTCCATGCTCAACACGGCCTTCCACCAGCCGATCAAGAGCGCCGACGTCAACTTCGACCTCGAGGTGCAGGTCAACGGCGTGGCCTCCCTGAAGAACCCGATCTCGGTCAAGTTCGCGGGGCCCTACGTCAACAACGGCCCCGGCAAGCTGCCGAGCATGGACTTGAACGCCAACATCGCGGGCGGCGGCCAGAGCGTCCCGTTCGGCCTGACCTCCACCGGCGACGACTTCTACGTCAAGGTCCGTGGCCAGGCCTACGACGTCGGCAAGGACACCGTGGCCAAGCTCAACCAGCAGCTCGCGGCCCAGAAGGGCAAGGGCCAGCAGACGAGCCTGTCGGAGCTCGGCATTCACCCTGCCACCTGGCTGACGAACGCGAAGAACGAGGGCGACTCGACCGTGGGCGGCGAGAAGGTCACCCACATCTCCGCGACGCTCGACGTCGGCAAGGTGCTCGACGACCTCAACCAGCTCGTCCAGCGCGCACCTTCGAGCAGTCTCTCCGGGGGGACCAAGCCGCAGCAGCTCACCGCTCAGCAGAAGTCCCAGATCGAGCAGGTGGTCAAGAACCCGCAGATCGACGTCTACGTCGCCAAGAGCGACAACACCATCCGCCGCCTGGCCAGCACCCTCGAGCTCTCGGTGCCGAAGGATCAGCAGTCGAAGGTGAACGGCGTCACGGGCGGCACCCTCCAGATCTCGATCCAGTTCGCGAATGTCGGGCAGGCGCAGCAGGTCAAGGCGCCGGCCGGCGCGAAGCCGATCGCGGAGCTCGCCGGCCAGCTCAACGCGCTCGGCGGCTCGCTCGGCACGGGCTCCGGCTCCACCGGCAGCTCGGGCTCGTCCGGCTCGGGCTCCAGCGGCGCGACCGGCGCGACCGGCTCGGCGCCCACCTCCAAGCAGTTCCAGGACTACGCCAAGTGCCTGCAGAAGGCCGGCAGCACGAACGCGTCGGCGGTGCAGAAGTGCGCCAGCATCCTGAAGTAGCCGCGGCGCCTTGCTGAAGCTCTACCGCGCGCCCTTCTCCACCAACGTGGAGCGGGTGGCGCTCGCGCTCGCGTACAAGGGCCTGGCGGCGGAATCGGTGTGGATCGAGTACGCGGAGCGCTCGCCCGTCGAGCAGGTGAGCGGCCAGCCGCTCGTGCCGGTGCTGGTGGACGGCGACGAGGTCGTCGTCGACTCGATGCGGATCGTCCGCTTCCTCGAGGACAAGCAGCCCGAGCCCGCGCTCTACCCTGCCGAGCGCGCGCGGCGCGAGGAGCTGCTCGTGTTCATCGATTGGTTCAACTCGGTCTGGAAGGTGTGGCCGAACGCGATCGAAGCGGGCCGCGACATCGAGGCGAACGCAGCGGCCATGCGGGGCTCGCTCGACCGCTTCGAGGCGCTGCTCGACGGGCGCGAGCACCTGATGGGCGACGACTTCTCCGCCGCCGACATCGCCGCGTTCCCGTTCCTCAAGTTCGCACTCTTCCGCGAGCCGGAGGACGACGAGCCCTTCCACCTGATCCTCGAGGAGCACTTGCCGCTCGCCGCCCACCCGCGCCTCGCGGACTGGGCCCGCCGTGTGAACGAAAGGCCTAGGGCGTAGGTACGTACAGCGGCGTGCTCTTGAACAGCTGCTGCGCCACCGCGAAGGCGGGCTTGGGCGTGCCGTCGTAGTCGAGCAGTCCCTTGCGGTGGAGCGAGCCGCGCCGCGACACCGGCAGGCTGGCACCGCCGTCCCAGTGCGGCTTCACCGCGAACTCGCGCAGGCTGAAGTAGAGCGCGCCGCCGAGGAAGGGCGACCGGTCGATCACGTCGAGCGAGCTCGCGACATAGCCGGACTGGAACTCGTAGCTGCCCTTCTCGGACGCGGGCCCGTCGAAGGAGGCCTCGGCGCCGAACTCCGTCACCACCAGCGCCTGCCTGGGATATTGCGCGCGCGTCGCCGCCAGCGTGGGCTGGAAGTCCGCGAAGTTGGCCACCGATGTGGCCGAGCTGCCCGTGTACCAGCCGAAGTAAGAGTTGAGCCCGAGCAGGTCGAATGCCGTGAAGGTGTGCTCGGCGGGCAGGTGCGGCTTGAGCGAGATGTCCACGGCGGTGGGCGTGATCGGGTCGAGCTGCCGCGCGAGCCTCGCGGCGCGCAGCAGGAACGCGCGCGTGCCGGGCCGGCGATCCGGGATCGTCACCGGCTCGTTGTCCACCGAGTTGGCGAGCAGGCTCGCGTGGTTGCGCGCGGCGAGGATGTTGTGGCGCACCTGCGTCAGCGCCGCGGCGCGGCCGCCGGGCCGGCGCAGCTCGATGTCCCGGTGGTACACGGGCGACTGGTTCCAGAGCAGGATCCCGGCGCGGTCGAGCGCGCTCATCAGCTCGTCGCTCAGGCCGTACTGCGCGCGCGTGACGTTCGCGCCGAGCGCCTTCAGCTCGGACACGATCTGGTCGATGTCCGAGGGCCGCAGCGCGGGACCTCGCCCCGGCACGTCCTCCTCGATCGAGGCGCCGCGCAGCTGCACGCGGCGCCCGTTCAGGTACAAGAGGCCGCCCTTCACCTGCAACGAGCGGACGCCCGTGTCGAACGAGTCGACCTGCGCCGCATGGCCCCCAGCGAGCGTGGTGACGGTGGTCGAGTAGAGCGCCGGATGATCGGGCGACCAGAGGTCGGGCGTGCCGGACAGCGGGAAGTGGAAGGACACGTCGCCCGGCGAGCGCGTCCGGAAGGTGTGGCTCGTCACGGCGCCGCCCGGCGAGCGCAGCGTGACGCGGACAGCGACGGGCAGCCGCCTTCCGCTGAGCCGCCCGCGCACCTGCACCACCGGCGTGCCGCACACGCCCGGCCCCGAGCACTCGAGGGACGGCATCACGCCCAGGTCGTCGAGCGCGACCGGGCCGCGCGGGATCAGCTTCACGGGCCGCGTGATGCCACCCCAGTTCCACCAGCCCTCGCGCGGCAGCGCTCCCTTGCGGTTGACCACCCGGAGCACGAGCTCGTTGACCCTGTGCGGGCGCAGGCCGCGGGCGGGCAGCGTGAACGGCGCGTAGGGATCGGCGTGGCCGCCGATGCGGCGGCCGTTGAGCCACACCGTTGCGCTGCGCCTCACCGCGCCGAACTGGAGCGCCCAGCCGAAGCCGCGCGGCGTGGCCGGGCCGCGGAAGCGCAACCGGTACCAGCCGATCGTGCCGTGGAAGCCGGCGGGGGAGGGCGTGGCGTCGAACACGTCCGGCACCTCGACGCGGTGCCAGCCGGCGCGCGGACCGCCGTCGCGCCAGGCGTCGAGGCCGCCACGCGCGTGCGGGTCGAGCCGGAACTGCCAGCCGTGGCCGAGCGTGAGCGAGCGCGGGAGCGCGTGCGCCGGAGCCGCCACGGCCAGCGCCGCGACGGCCGCGCAGAGCACGGCTAGGCGAAGGCGAACACCACGCCGAGCACCACGTACACCCCCAGCAGCTGGAGACCCTCGAACCAGTTGGACTCTCCCTCCTGGGTCGTGAAGTTGGCGATGATCACGGCGAGCAGCATCGCCGCCACCTCGTAGCCGTTGAATACCAGCGCCATCGGATGGGGGCCGAGGACGAACGAGATGAGCACGAGGATCGGGGCCACGAACAGCGCGACCTGCGCGCTCGAGCCGACGGCGATGTTCACAGCCAGGTCCATCTTGTCCTTGCGCGCCACCAGTACGGCCACCCAGTGCTCGGCAGCGTTGCCGACGATCGCCACGACCACGATGCCGATGAAGAACTGCGACAGGCCGACGCTCTTGGCGGCATGCTCGATCGAGCCCACGAGCAACTCGCTCATCACGGCGACGCCGATGCCGGCCACGGCCAGCAGCAGCACCGACCGCCTCACCGACCACTTCACGCGGTGGTCGTCGTCGTCCTCGAGGTACGGGTTGAACAGCTGCCTGTGGGTGCTGAGCGAGAAGTAGAGCCCGGCCGCGTAGCTGAACAGCAGGATCACCGACACGATCGCCGACACGGTCTCGACCTTCGAGCCGTAGTTCACGCGCGTGTCACCCACCACCGGCAGCCCGTGCCCGCGGATCAGTTCGAGCAGCGCCGGCATCACCACCGCCACGAGGGCGAGCAGCAGCATCGCCGCCTGGGAGTGCGCCATCGTGCGGTTGAAGGTCTGCTTCTCCCGCCGCCAGCCGCCGAAGAACATCGCGGCGCCGAGCACGAGCAGGATGTTGGAGATGATCGAGCCGACGATCGAGGCCTTCACGACCTCCTGCAGCCCCTTGCCGAGCGCGAACAGGGCGATGATCAGCTCGGGCGCGTTGCCGAACGTCACGTTGAGCAGCCCGCCGATGCCCGGCCCGGACTGCGCCGCCAGCTCCTCCGTGGCCTCGCCCATCAGCGCCGCGGTGGGGATCACGCCGACGGCTGCGGTGAAGAAAATCGCGGTGTCGGGCGCGTTCGCGAGGTCGAGCACGATCGCGGCGGGGATGAACACTGCGAGTAGGTAGACGGCCCTCATGAAGGGCCTGAAGCCTATGAGGCCGTGCCGTCGACCCTTCGTGATAGCCGCACCGTCCTTCGCGGGGACACCGTATGGATCCGGTCCGGCTCTGTCGCCAGGATTTCACGCATGACCGTCCTGCCGTCCATCTCCAGTCACGAGCGCTATTGGAACGCCGAGGTCGCGCGCCGCCGGCCGGACCTGGTGTCGCAGGAAGCCGCCACGCTCGACCGCATGATCGAGCGCTACCTCGATCTGGCCGGCTCTACGTTCGGCACGGTCGCCCACGTGCTTCCCGACCGCGCGCGCGTGCTGCGCCACCTGATCGACAGGCACGGCGACGAGCAGGCCACCGAGGATCCGGCGGACGCTGCCGTCCGCCACCTCAGCGAGCAGGTCGGCTCGGAGCGCGGCTGGAGCGAGGCCCAGGTCGACCGGCTGGCCGCCCTCATCGCCTCGCACCCCGGCGCCTGCCCGCAGCTCATGGCCACGGGTGACGGCACGGTCGTCGTCAGCTTCGGCCCCCGCCGCGGCGATGGCGCCTACGTCCTCGAGCTGCACGGCGGCTCGCGCTGGGTCACGCCCCGCCGCTACGCGGCCTGAGCGCGCCTACTCGTCGTCTTCGAGCCCGAGCTCGGGCGTCTCTTCTTCTGCGTCGTCTTCGTCGAACTCGTCGAGCTCGGGTTCGTCGTCGTCCTCGTTGCGCACGGCCCTGCCGTCGCCCCCGTGGAACGTCGCCTGGAACTGCTCGAGCATCTCGTCGCGGGCGCTCTCGTCGACCGGCAGGTCGTCCGAGATCAGCACCCAGTCCGCACCCTCGAACTCCTCCATGTTGAAGATCTCGGAGTCCATCGAGGGCGAGTCGTCGACGACGAGCATGACCTCGGTCTGGGGGTTGAAATAGGTGCCCGGGCGAATAATCAGCTCGTCGAGCTCGTAGCGGCGTCCGCGCGGCATGCGCGTATCTATACCCGATTGGCGAGGGCGGTCAAGATCCGAGCTCGCGCAGCTGGCGATCCACCTCGGCCTCGACGTCTAGCGCGGCCTCGCCACGGCGCAGCCGGCGCTCATTGCGGGCGATCACGAGCTGGCGCACCTCGTCCCTGAGCGCCGCGTCGTGACCCTGCGGCCGCGTGAGCGCGGCCACCTCGGCGTCGATGTCGAGCGGCGCCTCGCCGCGCGCCTCGCGGCGGGCGGACTTGGCCTCCACGAGCTGGCGGATCTCGGCCTCCGCCTCGGCCCGTGCGGCGGCCGAGCCCGGCGCCGGCCCGCTCGCGGCGTGGTCCCGGTCGAGCGCGAAGTCGCCCTGCCCGACCTGGTCGTAGAGCTTCCCGGACCCGACCGCCGCGATCACGGCGCCGATGATCCCGAGGATCGAGACCACGATCACCACCACTGCAAAGCCGCTCTCCACCTTCCCTACAGTGTGGCCCATGTGGCGCCGACTACGCCGCCGAACGATGGCGCCCAGCCGCCCGGCGGTCTATCCCGACCAGATCGGGCTGCTCGTCCTCTCCCTGGCTGTGATCGGGGCCGGCATCTACCTCGTCGTGCGCGTTTTCACGGGCTGAAACGTTGCTGGGTTGACGTACCCGTCATCGGGGTACACTTGTGAAACCGTCGTTGACTGACGAATCAATCGAGCGGGAGGCGGGCGCCCGGAATTGGTGCTCTCGCAACCGAAAAGGGAGCTTTGAAGTGGTCGATTTCACGCTTACCGACGAGCAGAAGGACATGCGGGACATGGCGCATGACTTCGCTGAGAAGGAGATGCGGCCCGTCGCCTGGGAGTACGACAAGGACGGAACCTGGCCCCAGGACATCATCGAGAAGGCCTGGGAAGTGGGCCTGATGAACACCCACCTGCCCGAGGAGTACGGCGGCCCTGGCCTCGACTACCTCACGGGCTGCGTGATCGAGGAGGAGATCGGCTGGGGTTGCTCCGGCATCGGCACGAGCCTGAGCTGTAACGGCCTCGCCACCGCCCCGATCATCATCGGCGGCTCCGAGGAGACCAAGAAGAAGTACCTCGGGATGCTCGCCGAGGGACCCAAGCTCGCGTCGTTCTGCCTCACCGAGCCGGACGCCGGCTCCGACGTGTCGGGCATGCGCACGACCGCCATCAAGAACGGCAACGAGTGGGTGATCAACGGCACCAAGTGCTTCATCACCAACGGCGGCTACGCGGACTACTACACGGTCTACGCGAAGACCGACAAGGAGGCCGGCCACCGCGGCATCAGCGCCTTCGTGGTCGACCGGCACCTCGACGGCGTCACCGTCGACAAGAAGGAGGACAAGCTCGGGCAGCGCGCCTCCAACACGGCCACGATCTCGTTCAACGACGTCGTCATCCCGGCCGAGAACATGCTCGCCGAGGAGAACAAGGGCTTCAAGCTCGCGATGATGACGCTCGACCGCACGCGGCCGGGCGTGGCGGCGATGGCCGTCGGCATCGCGCGCGCGGCCTTCGAGTTCGCCCGCGACTACTCCAAGGAGCGCGTGCAGTTCGGCGTGCCGATCGCGATGCACCAGGCGATCCAGTTCATGATCGCCGACATGGCCACCGAGATCGAGGCGTCGCGCCTGCTCACCTGGCAGGG